>CAZLAU010000137.1:0-2669 GCA_964557615.1 uncultured Gemmatimonas sp. | reverse complement strand
TGAGCTTGCGCAGCGCCTGGCTCATCAGGCGCGCCTGCAGGCCAACGTGCGAGTCGCCCATCTCGCCCTCGATTTCCGCCTTCGGCACGAGGGCCGCGACGGAGTCGATGACGATCACGTCCACGGCGCCCGAGCGCACCAGGATCTCGCAGATCTCGAGGGCCTGCTCGCCGGTGTCGGGCTGCGACACCAGAAGCTTCTCGACGTCCACGCCCAGCTTCGTGGCGTAATCGGTGTCGAGGGCATGCTCGGCGTCGATGAACGCCGCGGTACCGCCGGCCTTCTGGGCATTGGCGACGACGTGGAGGCAGAGCGTCGTCTTGCCGCTCGACTCCGGGCCGTAGATCTCGGTGATGCGCCCACGCGGGATGCCGCCCACGCCGATCGCGGCGTCGAGGTTGATCGCGCCCGTGGGGATGAACTCGACCCGCACCTTCGGCGCGTCGGCGCCCATCTTCATGATCGCGCCACGACCGTACGACTTCTCGATCTGCGCGATCGCGAGGTTCAGGGCCTTCTTCTTTTCGTCCTGCGCGGCGGAAACACCCATTGTTGCCTCGAAAAGGTCCTGCCTGTGGTGACGCCTCGCAGCGTCCGTGGATGAGAATCTACCCAATGGGACCAGCCGATGCTGACCGCCCTGAGCAGCGAAGAACGCCCTGCAACAACTCCCGAACAAACTACGAAAGGTGGTGGATGCGCGCAAGCGACCGGCGGCCGGCGAATCCACCGCGGAACCATATCACAGATAAGCACTTACGCGCATTATCAACACGACCTGCAAGTTGTTGACATTCAGCGGCTTGGCGAGCGCTGACCGGCAGACGGACCGAATCACGCCACATTGCTGTCGAACGCGCCGGCCACGTGCCGGACAAAGACCCGCTTGTCCCTCAGAAGGACCCCGACCACGTCGAACCGGTACTGCTCCCCCAACCGGCCGTGGCGGACGATCCAGGTCTGGGCCGACTTGCTGAGCGACCGCTGCTTTCTGCGGTGAACGGCCTCGACGGGGTCGCCAAAGGCCTCTCCGGTGCGTGCCTTGACCTCCACGAAGGCCACCAGGCCCTCGCGCTCGACCACGAGGTCAATGTCCCGGCGCCCGGCGCGGAAGCGGCGGGCCAGCACGCGCCAGCCGGAACGCTCGAGCCATCGTGCGGCGATACGCTCGCCCAGCTCGCCGAAGTCGTTCGTTGTTTTCGTCATGGGCGAACGGTGTGGGCACTGCGTTCGCAATGCGTCACCGAATCGTTGCGGTTCACATCGCTGCATTGCACGCGCATTTGTCCGGTATGACGCGCATTGGCTCCGTCGGAAGTCATCGCTCGCGTTCCTCGCGCTTACACGCTTCGAGCCCGGCGGCAACAACAACAACCGCCGCCGGTCTCTCGCTACGCGCGGGAAACGCTCGCTTTGACTTCCCTCCGTCGCCTGCGCCCAGCGCCGACCGGATTCACCGGCGACGCCTTGCCCGACGCGCCAGGTGCCTCCAGCTTGGACGGAACTTCAGCAGCAGATACGCATTTCCGTGCGAGCCGATCATCTAATCGTCGCAGCGCTCACGCTCATCCCTGCGCTGCAGGCCGGGACGCCGCCGCGGAGGCTGGCCGCTCCCACGGCGACCTACGACGAGCCGTTCTCGGGCATCGAGGGCGTCCGCGAGCTCAGGGACGGCCGCGTCGTGGTGATCGACGCCCGGGAGAAGATGATCCACGTGATCAACCTCGCGACGGGCGCCGCGACGACCACCGGGCGCGACGGCGACGGGCCTGGCGAGTTCCGCCTGCCCCTCGAGATGTGGGAGATCAGCGGCGACTCGGCGGTGGTGCGTGATATGGCTCGCTTCGGCAAGCTGATGGTCATCACGCCGGCTGGCGAGACCGCGGGCTTTGTGTCCATGCTCGACAGCGCACTCTCAACGCGAAGCTTCGTTCCCACTGGTGCGGACCGGAGTGGCCGGTTCTACGGCGTCGAGTACACCGAGAATTCCGTATTCGACTCGGCCCGCATTGTACGTTGGGATCGCGCGCGCCGCACTCGGGACACCCTCGCCCTGTTCATGGCCGCGCTTACGCCTCCGACGAAGAACGAGTCCGATCTAATTCGCGGCAAGGACGGGCGGGTGATGGGCGTGCGAATGGCGGCCAATCCACGCGCGTTCGGCGCCACCAATCAGTGGACCGTGGCTCCCGACGGGCGCATCGCGATCATCGGTGCCGCGCCCTACCGGGTGACCCTCGTGAATCCGGACCGCTCCCGTACCGTCGGGCCGCCGGTGCAATACCGCCCGGTGCCGGTCACCGGCGCCGAGAAAGCGGCTTGGCGCGCGGACGCCGGCAAGGCACGCCCGGCGTTGATGTACGAGCGGAGCGGCAACACAGTCGCCACATACCGGAAATCGGATGTGCCAACAAATGTGGAGTGGCCGGATGTGCTGCCGCCGTTCCCGGCGCAGGCGGCGAAGTTCGCCCCAGATGGCACGCTGTGGGTGCGGCGGAATGTGAAAGCGGGCGCGCCGGCCCTCTACGACGTGTTTGACCGCAGCGCGAAGGTCGCGTTCCAGCTCGAGCTGCCGGCCCACCGCACACTCATAGCATTCGGCCCTAGTTCGCTCTACCTCGCCCGCGTGGACGACGACGACCTGCACTATCTCGAGCGTTACCGGCTGC
>CAZLAU010000136.1:6059-6988 GCA_964557615.1 uncultured Gemmatimonas sp. | reverse complement strand
GAGGACGGCACCGCCGGCACGGCCGTGGCGCGCGGCCGGCTCTCGGCGAATGCCACGGCACTCGAAAACGTGTCGGTGATCTACCGGCAACTCCCCAAGGTGCGCGGCGGAGGGCACTTCGGATCGCGGCTGGTGTTCGGCCGCGACGGGACACTGTTCGTCACGCAGGGCGACCGGTTCTCGTACCGCGAACAGGCGCAGGACCTGGCGAGCGGGCTCGGCAAGGTTGTGCGCATCAACGCCGACGGGACCATTCCCCCCGACAATCCGTTCGTCGGCCGTGCGGGCGCGTTCCAGGCGACCTGGTCGTACGGCCATCGCAACATGCAGGGCGCAACGCTCGACCCGGCGACGGGCCGGCTGTGGACGATCGAGCACGGCGCCGCCGGCGGCGACGAACTCAACCATCCCGAAGCGGGCAGGAACTACGGCTGGCCGGTGATCACCTACGGACGCGACTACAACGGACGCGGCATCGGCGAGGGCGCGGTCAAGGACGGGATGGAGCAACCGGCGTACTACTGGGATCCCGTGATCGCGCCGTCCGGGCTCACCTTCTACACGGGCGACCGATACCCGGGCTGGAAGGGGAATGTGCTCGCGGGCTCGCTGTCGCCGGGCGGTCTGGTGCGGCTCGAGCTGGCCAATGGCCGCGTGACCCGTGAGACGCGCTACCTCGGCGAACTCAACGCCCGCGTGCGCAACGTGGTCCAGGGGCCCGACGGCTTCCTTTACCTGCTCACTGACAGCGGAATGGGGCGGGTGCTTCGCGTGGTGCCGGCCAAGCGGTAGCGCCGCGCACTCGGTGTTCCGGTGCGCGACGCGCTGGGAAGCGATTGAAGGGTCGGCGGGCCGCGTGTGGCGCGGCCCGCCGAATGGTGCGGCAGCCGCCGAGCGTGGGCGTGAAGAACGCGCTCGGCCGGGGCCAC
>CAZLAU010000136.1:0-6049 GCA_964557615.1 uncultured Gemmatimonas sp. | reverse complement strand
GCTCGGGGGGGGGGGGGTGCTGGGGTGGCCCGGGCCCGGGGTGGGGGGGGCGCGCCGGGTTGTGACTGTTGGGTGGGGTCGGGGGCGCGTTGGGGGCGCGCCCCCCCGACTGGTGCGTCAGCCGCCGAGCTTGGCCTTGAAGAACGCGATCGTCCTGGGCCACGCCTGCTTCGACGCGGCCGTGTTGGGTTCGTTGTTGTCCTGCGCGCGCAGGAACCCGTGCCCCGCCCCTTCGAAGATGTGGTACTCGTACGACTTGCCGAGCCGCTTCATCGTCGAGTCGGTGGCCGGAATAGTCGCGTTGATGCGCGCGTCGTTGCCGCCGTAGAGGCCGAGCACCGGGGCCTTGATGTTCGCCATCTGCTCCGGGGTCGGCGGCGAGCCGTAGTACACGACCGATGCGCCGAGGCCGGGCGCGTGGGTGGCGTGGAGGAACGACCGCGCGCCGCCCCAGCAGAAGCCGACAATGCCGTACTTCGGCAGCGCGGCGGGGAGCGCCATCCCGTACTTCGCCACGGCGTCGATGATCTGGTTCGCCATTTCGGGCGTCACGCGGCCGATCGCGGCGCGGCCGGCGTCCGACGTCGGGTCGGCCTTGAGGTCGCCGGTGCGGAACATCGTCGTGAGGTCGGGCGCGATGCCGATGAAGCCGTCGGCGGCGAGCTGGTCGGCCACGGACCGCGTCCACGTGTTGATGCCCGTGTTCTCGTGGATCGTGACGACCACCGGCGCCTTGTCGCGACGCTCCGGGTACACCACCCACGCCATCACGCTGTCGGTGGCGTTCACCTTGATCGCGACCCACTCGGCGTGGCGTGGCGACTTGGCGATGCGATCCACCGCCGTCGCGGCCGATGCGGGAATCGCCATGCCCTGCTGCGTCTCGGCGCGGGCCTCGACGGCCAGTCCCATGTCGTGGCCGGCGTGCTCGTCCACGGCGACGGCCGGCTTCACTCGGCCGGCGCTGAATCCGATGGCGGCCGCCGCCACGACGGCCGTAGTTCCGATGATCATTCGCATCAACGCATCTCTCCGAACGGGTTAACGGCGAAGGTACTGCCTTGGAGAGTTACGGGCGAGCGGCCCCAACGCTGAACGGCGGGTAGACCAACACGCCGCCCGCGGCGGCTGCGCGAGCGCAACCGTGTATGTGCGTTGCGGCCCTCCTCACGGCTTTGGCAGGCATTGCGGCAGTCGCTACCCGCCGACGCCTCGGTCACTGAGCCTTTTGGCGACGCGGGCGTACTGCGATGACGAGAGCCGCACCTGGAAGACAACGCGATTCTGCGGGACATCTACGACCTGTATCGCGCGCCTCGATGAGTTCAGTTCTACCCCGGCATCAGCGATAATCAGCCCGATTAGCGCGTGCACGTTGCCGTCAGAAACGGCTTCCTGAACAGCGACCACCAGATCCTCCGGATCGCCGCCGCCGTAGGAGACGTGCCCAGCAACAGAAATCGCGTTCAGGCACGTAGACCAGTCCATGCTGTGCATATTGCCAACAAAAACGCCGTCAACCCGCGCAGACCCGAAGATCCAGTCCTCGTGGTAGTAGCCTTGGTACGACCCGTCAAACGTCTGCGTGCATTTGAAGCACAAATCGTCGCTCTTCCGACCGCCCTCAACAGCTGGGGTGTTGGCTGAAAGAGCCAGCGCGGTCACCGCCACCCACACGTGGATAATCATCTTGCCCGTCTCCGAGTTGACTGAACCTACCTTTCCAATCGCAGCCTCCAACAGACGAATCGCAGGCTACCGTCAGGTTGCTCCAATGCCTGCCATGCATGGCCATCGTAGAACTCGAGTCGGTCGCGCGACTGGTCTCGTGCCAAGACCCGCCCGCTCGCCGGGTCAATTGCTTCGATTACCGTCACGAAGCGCGGCCGTGCGAACAGTGGAGATCCCGGCGTCACCCGGCCCGAAGGGCGCTCTCGAGGCTCCCACTGAGGATCCGCGACAACCGCAGCAACCCAGATGACGCCGCGGTCGCCCTCCCATGCGGCCAGAACTCGAGATGTCGGCGGCACATTGAAGAGCCCGTCGCTCGGGCCGACGCCGTCGGCGGCGACGCCTTTGAACCAAGTTGCCTTGCGCTCGAGGCGCTGCGTGCGATCCATGTTCGCGTCATATACGTCGATGACGAAAGCGTTCGCAGGCGCGACTATAAGTCGGTTGGTGGCCGCGCCGCTGTGCAATACCCGATCCATCACCCACTGCTGGAGCCTCACGCCCGTTACCTCGTCGGCGCGGCGAGTTACCTCCCCGTGCTTATCGACACGCAACAGCGCATACCCAGCGTTGTCTCGATCGAACGCGCCGCTATTCAGTACGATAGACTCGCCCTGCAGCAATGCAACGTCGCCGAATCCGGAAACGGGCAGCCCCGTCGCGCTCACGAGGTTACCATTCTGGCGGAAGATGGTATGGCGGGCCAGACGCCGATCAAACACGTGCAGGTTGCCGCGGGTGTCGACCAGGAGTTTCGTCACGTCGCGAAATTCTCCGGGCCCTTCACCAGCTCGGCCTATGCGGCGGAGAACTCGCCCGGTCGGCTCGAAGAGTGTAATCTCGGGGCCCGGGATGGTCGCGACGTACACGTACCCATCGCGGTCGCGTACGACTGACTTTCTCAGCCCGCCCAAGCCGTCACCATCCGGGATTCCGTATGTGCCAACGGAGTCACGCCGGATTCTGCAGGAAATGCATGACACATCTGACGGGATCGACATCGACTGTGCTCCTGCTCGCGCCGTTTCATCACCGGCTAAGTCAACGAACACCAGTGCTATCAAGGCATTTCGAATCGCTGACGTCATTGCCGTGACCTGGGGTACCCATGACACGTTCCAACCGAAGCCGGCGCGGCGACGGCTCCGTTGCCGGCATCTGCCGTCAGCCATGGAAGCGAGAGCGAGGTCAGCGATCGAAGGAAGGCTACTAGATCGTCGCGCTCCGACGACGTGAGCGCCCGCGGAACCATTATGCCGTCAATGCCGGGATTCTGCACGCCCCCGCGCGCGTAGAACTCCACGACGCCCTCGAGGCTCGAAATGCTACCATCGTGCATATACGGAGGCGTCAACGCGACATTTCGGAGCGAGGGGGTTCGAAACGCTCCCCAGTCCGAGGCGCGGCGGGTCATCCGAAACCGGCCGCTGTCGCTCAATGAGCCACTCGCGTATCCAACTCCCAGATTGTGGAATCGGCGATCACTGAACCACGAGGTGCCGAGTCGCGGCGGATCAGCTTCAAATGGCGAGTGGCAGCCCGCACACCCAGCCTTTTGGCCAGAGAACACGTACCACCCTCTCCTCTCTGCCTCCGATAGAGCAGTAGAGTCACCGGAGAAGAGGAAACAGTCGAACCGAGACACGCCGGTGCGGAGTGATCGCTCGTACTCGACTATCGCCGACGCTATTCCCTCGGGATCAGGCAGACGGTGCAACGCGCGACGAAACTGCGTGACGTACGAGCGGTCAGCGCTCAAGCGCTCTGCCGCTACGGCAAGCGAAATGCCGAGGTCTCCGTCCTCGGCAAAGGCCTCGCGAACCTGCTGTTCCAAGGATCGAAGCCGACCATCCCAAGTTAGGGCGTGGTGACGGTCTACATCGAGCAGGGACTGAGCGTTCCGTCTGGGCGAATTGGGGCCGATTCCGCGACTGACGGGTCGATTCTCCGCAAACCCGTGCCGCGGGTTATGGCACGTAGCGCAAGAGATCGAACTGTCCTGTGAAAGTCGTACATCCGTGAACAGCCTTTGACCGAGTCGCGTCAGCTCAACGTTCGGAGCGCCCCGCCACTGGCCGTCCAAACTGCCCGTAGCACGACGCCCCACAGGTGAGCACGCTACACCAAGGGCTACGGCAATCGTCGCCAACCTCCCTAGACGGCGTGTTCCCGGGGGGGGGCAGTGGAAGGGGGAGCGGTGTCATTGGCGGGTTATACGTAGCGCCAGCCAGAAGCGAGCGCAAGCATCGCGAGTTGACAGCATCATCTGAGCACGGTCTTGGGCCCACAACATGTTGGCCGCACCGAATGCCGCCCAGCCTACTCGGCGATGTACTTCCACGGCGCCTGCGGTGACTGGCGGCGCCAGATCGTGAAGAACGCGAAACCCGCCGGCGCCGTGCGTTCGGCGGCCGGGCCGTTCTGGTGGATGATCCCGAACGTCACGCCCAGGTCACCGCTCGACGCCACCAGGGCGTCGTCCGCCGACCAGGTGAACGGGCTCGCGTTAGGGGCGCCGCCGGCGGACACGAATTGCGCGATCGCGCCGTTGCCGTACACGAAGTCCGCCGAGTTGCCGGCGCCGATGTTGATCGCGTCGCTGCGGCCCGTTTCGCGGAACGCCGCGCCGAGCCCCACGCGCTGCGCGAGATCGGAAAAGCCCTGTTCGGCGGCGATCAACCCGGCCCGGTGCGCGCTCACCACGGACGCGTCCGTGACCTGCGGAACGATGCGGTCGGGGAGTGACGGCGGCATGGACTCGCGCAGTACCGGCCCCTCGGCGCGGGCCGTGCGCTTGTACGCCGCCACCTGCCACCCGGCCGGCGACTTCACCCAGTACGCGAGGTACCGGCCGAGCTCGATGGGTCCGTTGCCACGCCGGATGGTCGTGAAGCCGAATGTGAATCCGTGCTGCCCGTCGGCCGAGACGCCGGCGCGCACGGGCGCCCATTCCATGCGGGCGCCGCTGTTCGCGGGGTTGGCGGCGAGCGCGGCCACGGCCGCCTCTCGTCCGCGCGCGAACTTCCCCTCCGGCTGCGGCATCACGACGTCGGGGGCGAACATCGCCGCGAGACTCGACGCGAGATCGAGCGCCGCCCCGGATGCCGAGTAGGTGCGGTCGGCGGTGATGAGCTCGGCGGCCGCAGCCTGGGGCGACTGCGCGGCAACCGCCGTGGCGGCACAGAGCTGGGCCAGGATCAAGCCGGCGCGAATGCAGTGCATGGGTACCGGAACCTATCGAACCCGCGCTGACAGGGAATGCCGGGCGGCGGCGACTTGACATGTGCGCCACATGCACTGCATGTTTGTCACATGGCCAGGATGATCCAGATCCGGCACGTCCCGGACCGCCTGCATCAGCGGCTCAAGTCGCGGGCCGCGGCTTCGGGGATGTCGCTGTCTGACTATCTCCGGGCGGAGCTCGAGCGCGTGAGCGCCCAGGCAACACCGGACGAGTTTCGCTATCGCCTGTCCACGCTCGAACCGACGCGCGTGCGCGAGAGTCCGGCGGCGGCAGTCCGCGCCGAGCGCGACTCGCGGTGATCGTCCTCGACGCGTCGGTCGTGGTGGAGCTCCTGCTCCGCACGGCCGACGCGTCGCGCATCGAGGATCAAGTGTTCGGCGCGGACGTCGCGCTCCACGCGCCGCACCTGCTGGACGTCGAGGTGGCACACGTGGTTCGGCGCTACGTCGTCGCCGGCGACCTGACGGCGGCGCGCGGAGCGGCGGCACTCGACCTGCTCGGGGCCATGCCGCTGTACCGGCATCCGCACACGGCGATGCTGCATCGCATCTGGGCGCTGCGCGAGAACCTCACCGCGTACGACGCGGCCTACGTGGCACTCGCCGAGGGGCTCGATGCCCTGCTGGTGACGCGCGACGCCCGGCTCGCCCGGGCCAAGGGCCACACGGCGCGCGTCGAACTGCTCTAGGGGCGGCTACGCCGTCCCGAGCATCTTGCTGCGCACGGTCGCAAGCCGGCGCCGCACGCTCCCGTCCATGACCGTGTCGCCGACGCGGACGATGACGCCGCCGAGGATCCGCGGGTCCACGGTCACGTGCGGCACGACGGTCTTCTTGAGCACCCGGGCGAGCTGCGCGGCGATCGCATCCCGCTCGGCGTCGGGCACGGCGCGCGCAAACGTGACACGCGCGTGCACCCGACCCGCAGCGGCGTCGAGCAGGTCGGTGTACGCCGTCGCGATCTGCGGAATGAGCAGCTGCCGGCGGTTGGTCACGAGCTTCTGGACGAACTTCACGAAGAGGGCCGGGGCGCGGCCGGTGAGTCCCTTCGCGAGGACGTCACGCTTCTGCGCCG
>CAZLAU010000135.1:0-7046 GCA_964557615.1 uncultured Gemmatimonas sp. | reverse complement strand
AGGGCCCCGAGCATTCGAGCGCACGGCTGGAGCGGTTCCTTCAGGCCGCCGCCGAGGGGAACATGCGCATCGCGTACCCGAGCACGCCGGCGCAATACTTCCATATCCTGCGGCGGCAGGCGCTGATGAAGTCGCGGCGACCGCTCATCCTGATGCAACCCAAGTCGCTGCTGCGGCTGCAGCAGGCGATGTGCCGGCTCAGCGACCTGAGCGAGGGGGCGTTCCATCCGGTGATCGACGATCCCGATGGCGTGAACAAGCGCGAGAAAGTGACGCGGCTCGTGATGTGCAGCGGGAAGGTCTACTACGACCTCGCTGCCAAGGCCATTCCCGGCGACGTAGCGGTGGTGCGCGTGGAAGAACTGTTTCCGTGGCCGCACTCGGACCTCACGTGGCTGTTCGACGGCTACACCGCGCTCCGCGAAGTCGTCTGGTGCCAGGAGGAGCCGAAGAACCAGGGCGCCTGGTCGTGGGTGGCGCCGCGCCTCCGCGCGACCGCGGGGAACATGGTGGCCATCCGGTACTCCGGCCGCCCGGAGCGCGCGAGTCCGGCCGAGGGGTACACGGCGGCGCACAACGAAGAGCAGGCGCGGATCGTCGCCGACGCGCTTTCCACGGCGCCGCGTGCGCCTGCGGGGCGCCGCTCGAGTGGAGTGCTGCACATCGTGTAGCTGGGCGCTGGGTGGGTGCGGGGCGCTAGATTCAGCGTCCAGCGATTCCCTCAGGTTGGCCCATGTCCATGCTCCGCACGACATCCGGCTTTCGTCGCCTGGCCATCCTCGCCGGGCTCTGCAGCGTTGCCGCGCGGCCGGCGGCGGCCCAACTCCGGGGCGCCGCCGAGCTGGACCAGGCGGTGCGGG
Source organism: uncultured Gemmatimonas sp. (assembly GCA_964557615.1). Lineage (GTDB taxonomy): Bacteria > Gemmatimonadota > Gemmatimonadetes > Gemmatimonadales > Gemmatimonadaceae > Fen-1231. Next base: position 6,186 of record CAZLAU010000135.1, on the reverse strand, counting down.
GCATCACGGTCACGGCGCGCGTGCTGGTCATCGCCGCGCATCCCGACGATGAAGACACGCAAACCATCGCGTACCTCGCCCGTGGCAAGCACGTCGAAACGGCGTACCTCTCACTGACCCGCGGCGACGGCGGACAGAACCTGATCGGCAACGAGCTCGGCGAGTCGCTCGGCGCCATCCGGACCGAAGAACTACTCGCCGCACGCCGCATTGACGGCGGGCGCCAGTACTTTACGCGCGCATACGATTTCGGCTTCTCCAAGAACGCGGAGGAGACCGCCAAGCACTGGCCGCGCGACTCGCTGCTTGCGGACGTCGTCACGGTGATACGGGCGTTCCGTCCGCACGTGATCTACTCGGTGTGGAGTGGCACCCGTGCCGACGGCCACGGACATCACGAAACCGCCGGACTCGTGGCGCGCGAGGCGTTCGACATTGCGGGCGACACGGCGCGCTTTCCGGTGCGACGGTACGGGCCGGCGTGGGAGCCGCTCAAGTACTATCGTCGCGGCACAGGCATCGCGCTCGACGTGAACGCGTACGATCCCGTGCTGGGCCGAACCTACGCGGCCATCGCCGCCGAGAGCCGGTCGCAGCACCGATCCCAGGGGTTCGCGGGCGTGGCGCTCCGGAGCATCGTGCCCGGCGCCGGCGGCCGCGGAGGCCTGTTTGGCGGTTCGCTGATCCGCGAGGCGACGCGCGTGAACGCCGCCGTGGCCCCGAACGCGGAGCGCTCGATCTTCGATGGCGTTGACACGACCTTCAGCCGTCTGGTGATCGCGGCGCCGGTGCGCGTGCAGGACAACCTCGAGAATGTGGCGATCAAGGCGGACTCGGCCGCGGCCGTTCTCGACTATCGTGATCCGTCGCAGGTGGCGCGCGTGGTCGCGCGGGTGGCGGCCGCGGTGCAGCACGTGCGCGGGCAGATGCCCCGTTGCGTCACGCGAAGTCGGGTGAACCCGGCGCGAGGGGTTGGCGAGTTGCCACCCTGCACAATCGGCGAACTCGACCTCGACGCGTCGCTCGAAACGATGGAACGGCGCGCGACGCGCGCGCTGCTGGCTGCGACGCAGCTGGACATCGACGCGATCGCCGAGTCGGAGCTGCTCGCCTTCGGCGATTCGATGCCGGTCACGATCGCGATGGTGAACCACGGGCGCTCCGCGGTGACCGTCGCCGACGTCCGCGTGACCGGTGGGCCGCGCACCGGGTTCCAGGAGTTCACGCTCCAGCCGGACAGCGGCGCGATCGTTCGGCAGCAGGTGATCGGATTCCCCGACCTTCGGCCGTGGTGGCTCGGCGGTGAGCGCAGCCCCGGCATGTTCGCGAGCAAGCGGTCGCCACTCGACGGGATCGCGCGGGTGTCCGCGACGTCGGCCGACCTTGTTTCCTCGCTCGCGATCTCGGAGGAGCAGCGCCGGCTCAGCGAGGTGCGCGTGACGCTCGAGCTCGCCGGCGTGAGCGTGGTCGTCAACGCGGGTCCGATCGTCCATCGTTCCGCCGATCCGCTGCTCGGCGTGCAGGATCGCCCGCTCGGCGGCGTTCCGCCGGTCACGCTGGAGTTCGACCGAAACCTCGAATGGATGCCGGCCGGCAAGCCGATCGACCGGATGCTCCGGCTCACGGTGAAGTCGTTTTCCGACCAGCCGCAGACCTTCGCGCTGCGGGTCGTGTCGCCGCGCGGGATCACGGTGGACTCGGTGCCGCCGTCGGTCACGATGGCGCCGCGGGAAACACGCGAGGTGTTCGTGCGGTTGCGCGGCGCGCTCTCGCCGGGCCGTCACGAGTTCGGCGCCGTGGGCGAGTACCCCACGGGGTCGCGGTTCGCCGAAGGGTTCTCGTCGATCGTGTATCCCCACACGCGGCCCATCTATCGGTATCGCACGTCAGGCGTGTACCTGCAGGCCGTGAACATCGAGATCCCTGCCCGGATGACGGTGGCGTACGTACAGGGCGTGGGCGACGACAACGCGGTCTACCTGCGCCAGCTCGGCGTGCCGATCACGGTGATCACGCCCGCGGAGCTCCCTCAATGGGACATCTCGCGCTTCACGACCGTGGTGATCGGCCCGCGCGCGTTCGACGCCAACCCCGGGCTGGTGGCGTACGCCCCGCGGCTCCTGGAGTACGCGAAGAACGGCGGCACGCTCGTGGTGCAGTATCAGCAGGTCCTCACCCCGCAGTCGGCGGTGTTGCCGTTTCCAATGGAATGGCAGCAGCGCGCCGAGCGCGTGACGGTCGAGGAAGCGCCGGTGACGGTGCTCGACGCAAAGGCCAAGGTGCTCAACTTCCCGAACCGGATCGGCGAAGCGGACTGGATGGACTGGGTGCAGGAGCGCTCGCTCTACATGCCGTCGACAATTGACCAGCGGTATGCGACGCCGATCGAGATGCACGATCCCGGCGAACCTGCGAATCGCGGAGCGATCGTGACGACAGCAGTGGGGAAGGGCACCTTCGTGTTCACCTCGCTCGCCCTCTTCCGCCAGCTCCCTGGCGCCGTACCCGGCAGCGCCCGGCTGTTCGTGAACCTCCTCAGCGCCGGCGTTCCGGAAACCACACGACGGCAGGTGCCCTGATGAACGGATTCCGGAAGGTTTTGGTCCGCGTGCTTGCGGTCGAGGTTCTCGTGCTCGTCCTCCTTGCGCTGCTCGAGCGGCGCTACCACGGCTGAGGGGCGATCACGATGCATTGGGTCAACTGGGCGATCGTGATCGGGTACCTCGCGTACGTCGTCACCGACGGCATCCGCCGTTCCAAGGGGACGAACACGATCGAGGGCTACTTCCTCGCCAACCGGAACATCCCGTGGTGGGCCGTCGGGCTCACGGTGATGGCGACGCAGCTCTCGGCGATCACCCTGATTGGCACGACGGGGCAAGGCGCCACGGACGGACTGCGGTTCGTCCAGTTCTACTTCGGGCTTCCCGTGGCGATGGTGATCCTCGGCGTCACGATCGTGCCGTACCTCCACAAGGCAAAGGTCTACACCGCCTACGAGTTCCTCGAGCGCCGGTTCGGGCCCCGCACGCGGTCGCTCACGGCGTTCCTCTTTCTTTGCTCCCGCGGGCTGTCGTGCGGCACGATCATCTCGGCGCCGGCGGTGGTGTTCTCCGCGATCTTCGGCTGGCCGATGGTCTGGTCGGTGGCGCTGATCGGCGTGCCGACCGTGTTCTATGTGGTGATCGGCGGCGTGCAGGCCGTCACGTGGGCCGACGTCAAGCAGATGTTCGTGATCATCGCCGGGCTCCTGGCCGTGGTCGTCGTCCTGCTCGTGAAGCTGCCGGTCAGCCCCGACGCAGCGCTCACGATTGCCGGCGCGGCGGGCCGGATGCGCGTGTTCGACTTCTCGTTCAGCCTCACGGAGACCTACACGTTCTGGAGCGGCATGCTGGGCGGAACGTTCCTGATGCTGTCGTATTTCGGGACCGACCAGAGCCAGGTGCAGCGATACCTCACGGCCAAGTCGGTCGAGGAGGCGCGCAGCTCCCACCTGATGAGCGCGTTCTGGAAGATTCCGCTGCAGGCGCTGATCCTCCTCGTCGGCGTACTCGTGTTCGTCTACTACCTGTTTGTCGCGCCGCCGCTGTACTGGAATCCCGCTCACGCCAAGGCCGTGCAGGCCGCCGATCCGTCGGGCTACGTGCAGCTCGAGCGTGAGGCGACGGCCGCGTGGGCGTTGCGTGCCCGGCTTGCCGAGGAAGTGGGGCGCACGCCGCGCGCCGACGCCGGCGAAGCGCGCGAGCAGTTCCGGGCCGCCGAGGCGGCGTATGGCGCGGTCCGGGCGGAGGCGCTGAAGAAGGCCGAGCAGGCCGTCGGCGGATCGTCACGTGACGTGAACTACGTGATGCCGCACTTCGTGCTCGCCGCGCTGCCCATAGGGCTGACCGGGTTGTTCATCGCGGCGGTGCTCGCGGCGGCGATGAGTTCGATCGCCGGTGAGCTCTCGGCGCTCTCGACGTCCACGGTGATCGACTTCTACAAACGGTGGGCGAAGCCCGAGGCATCCGATGCCCACTACCTGACGGTGTCCAAGGCGGCGACGGCAGTCTGGGGGCTCATCGCGTGCGGCGTGGCCGTGTACGCGGCGTCGCTCGGGTCGCTGATCGAGGTGGTGAACAAGTTCGGCTCGTTCTTCTACGGCTCGATCCTCGGCGTGTTCATCCTGGCGATGATTCCGCGCGCGCGCGCGACCGGTGCGTTCGTCGGGCTTGTGGTTTCCCTGGCTGCCGTCGGCTTCGTGAGCTGGTACGCGCCGCAGGTCAGCTTCCTTTGGTATAACGCCGTGGCGGCGATCGTCGCCGTGGTGGTGGGGCTCGCCATCAGCGCATTTGCGCCCGGCGACGCGACTCGCACTTCACCTCAATCCTGACGGCACGTCCCCCTCCTTATGGAATTGCTGACCCAGCCCGAAGCGTGGCTCGCCTTCCTGACGCTTACCGTGCTCGAGTTGGTGCTCGGCATCGACAACATCAACTTCATCTCCATCCTGTCCGACAAACTGCCGGAGGCGCAGCGCGAGAAGGCGCGCCGCACCGGACTGTTCATCGCGATGGTCATGCGTGTCGCGCTCCTCTTCCTGCTGTCGTGGATCGTCGGAGCGACCACCACGCTGTTCACGGTGTTGGGGAACGAGATCTCGGGTCGCGACCTGATCCTGATCGGCGGCGGACTGTTCCTCCTCTGGAAGAGCACGAAGGAGATCGACCAGTTGCTTGAGGGTCAGGCAGGACACGGGTCGAGCGCCGTCGCCGCCACCTTCGGCGCAGTGATCGGCCAGATCATCATCATCGACGTGGTGTTCTCGCTCGACTCCATCATCACGGCCGTCGGCATGGCCAAGGACCTGCCCGTGATGGTGGCGGCCGTGATCGCGGCCGTCGCGCTGATGATGATGGCGGCCGGCGCGATCAGCCGGTTCGTCTCGTCGCACCCGACGCTCAAGATGCTTGCCCTCTCGTTCCTGTTCGTGATCGGCGTGCTGCTCATTGCCGACGGCTTCGACCATCACGTGCCGAAGGGCTACATCTATTTCGCGATGGCATTCTCGGTGCTCGTCGAAATGCTCAACATCCGGGTCCGCAAGCGCACGGCGCCCGAGGCGACGCCGGTTGACTTGCACGCGAAGTACGTGCCGGCACCGGAGACGGATCGGGCGGCGCCGTGAAGAGTCTCTTCGACGCCTCGGTTCGGGACGAGCTTCAGTCCCGGCTCGGCCGGCTGACGGCCGACGCTCCGCCGCGCTGGGGCAAGTTCACGGCGCCGAAGATGCTCGCGCACGTCAACGACGCGTTGCGCATGGCGTCGGGGAGCCTTGCCGTCGCCGCGGTTGCATCGCCCCTGAGGAACGCCCTGGCGCGGTGGTTCGTGATCTACTCGCCGATGCCCTGGCCCAAGGGCGTGCCGACGGCGCCGGAACTGCTCGAACGCGGCAAGGCCGACGCCGTGCGATTTGATGCGGAGTGCACGGCGTTCGGGGAAGCCGTCGCCGCCGTGGTCGCGCGGAAGGGATCGGCGCAGTGGCCCGATCACCCGGCGTTCGGAGCGATGCGCGAGAAGGACTGGGGCGCGCTCGGGTACCGCCACGTAGATCACCACTTCCGGCAATTCGGGGTCTGAGCGCCGCGCATTCGAGTTCGCCAGCGTCGCGAGTCCGATCCCCCCGCGGGCGGGCGGGAGCCGGCGCTACGGAGCCGCGATCTTGGCCAGGCCCTCGATCAGCCCACGCGTGTGCGTGTAGTCCTTGTAGCCGACGATCACGTAGCGGTCGGCGGTTCGGATGATCACGTAGGGCGGATACCCGCGATCGAGGAACAGCATGCCGGCGCCGAGTGAGTCGAGGCGGAAATGCCCGCGCCGGGCGCTGCCGAACGCAAAGCCGTCAGTGCGGGCGCGAATGCGCGGCAGGCTGTCGGAGACGACCACCTCCGCGATGTCCGCAATCGGGATCTCACTCTTGTAGAACCCGCTGCGCACGCTGAACACCTCGGCGCCGATCACGACGCGCGGTGCGCGCAGGTTGTAGTAGAAGCCGACCCCGATCGTGATGAATACCGGCAGGAGGATCAGCGCCACCCACTTGAAGCCGGGGCCACCGCTCGTGTCGCTCGACCCGGTCGGCGCACCGACGCCCGCCGCCGACTGGATCGCCGCCAGCAGTTCCTCGGGCTCATTGGAGCCCACCAG
>CAZLAU010000134.1:2540-7347 GCA_964557615.1 uncultured Gemmatimonas sp. | reverse complement strand
CTCCGCGCCGTGGTGGCGCGCGCCGACAGCGGACGCGGCACGACGGCGGCTGGCGCCGGCGGTCGTGGTGGCCGGGGGAACGGCAACGGCAACGGAGCGCCGCCGGCCGCCCGTGCGGACACCGGCTACGCCGACGACTCCCTGCGCTACACGATCAAGGTGCCGACGAACATCGACCTGGCGCCGAACCTCAAGGGCCGCATCCTGCTGACGACCGGCGACATGGACAACAACGTCCATCCCGGCGGGACGATCCGGCTCGTCAACGCGCTGATCAAGGCGAACAAGCGGTTTGACTTCATGCTCTTCCCGGGCAAGGCGCACGGCTACGCCGATTATCAGCCGTACTTCAACCGGCAGATCATGGAGTACTTCGCGGAGCACCTGCTGGGGGACAACTATCGGGGCAGCGCCGAGATACGTCCGTAGAACGGCGTCGATGACGCGAACGGGGGCGGTGCGCGCTGCGCACCGCCCCCTCGTAGTCTCGCCGCATTCTGGCGTGCGTTTCCGCGAATCTCCGGTCCGTGTTCCGCGGATCTCCGCGGTTCTCACATGGCGACGCGCGCGTCCGTGATCGGCCGGAGCTTGCCCGCCCATTGCCGGTTGAAGTCCGGGATGATCTTCGTCATCAACTCGTCGAACTTCAGCCTGGCGGTCCTGAGGTCGGCGTCGAGTTCGCTCAACGTTTGCAGTGACGTCTCGGTCGGGCGGGTGTCGGCGCCGCCCGCGACGTCACCGGCGCCCGTGCCGATCTCGCCATTGAGCCAGATGAGCGACATGTAGAGCCGGTACGACTCCACAAAATACTTGTCATCGCTCATCATGTCGGAGTTCGACAGCATCGTGAGCTCAGCGTCCTTCATCTGCTTGTCGAGCGCGCGGAGCGCCGCCTTCGCGTCGGCACTGGTGGAGTCGGCCTTCACGACGTCCTCGACCTGCTTGCGCATCACCTCGATGCGGTTGACCATGTCGGCGGTGGCGTTGAGGTTGTCGCGCACCCGCACCTGCGCCCGCGTGGAGGCCACAATGTCGGCGACAGGCACCTTGAGGTCGTCGTCGAGCAGCACCGTGAACGGTCGCGTCTGCGACTTGCCGGCGACCGTCACGCGCACGCTGTAGGCGCCCGGTGCGGCGAGCGGCCCCGCCGACTGCGCCCCCGCGATGCCCCAGTGGAGCACGGGCCTGGTGTCGCGGCCCGCGAAGCGCGGGTCCTCCCAGATGTTCGGCTGCTCGGGCGGCGTGTGGCGCATCTCGACCTGCCGCGGGGCATCGTAGCGCAGGTTCCACGCGACCTTGTTCAGCCCGGGCCGCCCCAGCCCGTTCATCGTCCGGATGACCGTACCAGCGGCGTCGAGCACCTCGACGCGGATGCGATCGGCTGGCACCGTCTTGAGGTTGAACTGAAAATCAGCGCGACCGCTGCGGGCCTCCCGGAACCCGGCCCGTGGCGTGTACAGGTGGAAATCCGGCGCCGCATCGGCCTTCTCCTTTTCCTCGAGCGGCGCGATGTCGCGCAGAATGTAGATCCCCCGCCCGTACGTCGAGACGACGACGTCGTGCCATTCCTTCGGCGTCTCGATCCAGCTCACGGGCGCAGCCGGAAGTCCCGTCTTGAACTGCGTCCAGTTCGCGCCGTCGTTCATCGAGTAGTAGAACGAGTTTCCGGTGCCGGCAAAGAGCATCCCCTTCCGGTTCGGGTTCTCGGCGATCGACATCGCGTACGCGAGCGGATGCCCCTTGGGCATGTCGCCGGTGACGTTCTTCCACGTCCGGCCGTAGTCGGTTGTCTTGTAGATGTACGGATCGCGATCGTCCACGAGATGGTAGTCGGCGGTGAAGTAGGCCGTGCCCGGGTCGAACGGCGACGGCGCGATCTGCCGCACCGTGGCCTCGGGCTTCATGCCGACGTTCGCCGTGACGTCAGTCCAGTTCGTTCCGCCGTTCCGCGTGACCCAGATCTTCCCGTCGTTCGTCCCCGCCCAGATGAGCCCGCGCTGGATCTGGCTCGGCGCGATCGCGAATACGACGGCGCCGTAGAACTGGCCGAGGTTGTCCCCGACGATGCCGCCGGAGTTCTGGATGTATTTCGGGTTGCCCGTGGAGAGGTCGGGGCTGATCACCTTCCACGACTGTCCCGCGTCCGTCGTGCGGAAGATCACCTGGCAGCCGTAGTACACCGTGTTGTGCTCGAACGGATCAATCGCGAGCGGTGGAGTCCAGTGGCACCGGTATTTGAGGTCGGTGGGCGGCGAGTCGAGGGTGATGCGCCACGGAGCGACGGAGCGCGCGATCTTCAGCCGATCGTCGTACCGCGTGACCTTGTTGCCGTAGCACGTCGCCCAGATGACGTCGCCGTCGGTCGGGTCCGCGAGCGTGAAGCCGGATTCGCACCCGCCCACGCCGTGTTGCCACGTACCGACCGTGGCGTACGGCGCGTTGCCCACGCCGCCGCGACCACGGCCGCCGCCACCCGCGCCCGGTGCACCACCACGACCTGCGGCAGGAGGAGGAGGAATCGGGCCGAAATCGATGGTCGTGGTGTCGGCCGGCGGCTGCGCCGCAGCCGTTGTGTCGGCAGCCGCACCGCCGCGGCCACCGCGACCACCCTGCCCCGCGCGCCCGCCCTGTCCGCCGCGACCACCGGCCGTCGTGTCCGGGGCGCCACCGCGACCCCCTGCAGCCGGAGCCGCACCGCCGCGACCGCCGGCCGGCGCGGCTGCCGCTCCGGCACCACCGCCACCGCCTCCCCCACCGCGGCCGCCACCGGGTGGCGCCTCGATGACATTGCTCGGCCCGCGAATCGTTCCGTTGTCCTGCCGGTTCGTGAGCACCCAGTAGGGCACCTGCCGGTCCACCGACACGTGGTACGACTGCGCGTTCGGCAACGTGACCGTGGTGAACTGCTGTCCGTGACTGCTGGTAATGCGCGCGTTGGCGTCGTTGGTCAGGCCGAAATGATCGCCGTTGGTTGGATCAATCCAGATGTCGTGGTTGTCGCCGCCCCACGGACGCTCGAGGAAGGTCTTCCCGCCATCCGTGGACTGGAAGAACGTCGAGTTGGCCAGCAGGATCTCGTCCGGATTGTTGGGCATCACTTCGAGCCGGATGTAGAAGCCCGCGCGCCCGATGATCGGCCGTTGCCAGTTGTACACGCGCCACGTGGCGCCGGCGTCGTCGGAGCGCCAGAGCGACCCCTGGTCCGCCGTCTGGATCAGCGCGTACACGCGCTTGCCGTCGCTTGGCGCGACCGCGACGTCGATCTTGCCGACCGGCGACTTCGGGAGGCCCTGATGCGTGAGGCGCGTCCACGTCGCGCCGCCGTCGGTGGACTTGAAGACTCCGCTGCCGTTGCCGCCGCTGTACATGGCCCACGTGAACATCCGCGCTTCCCAGGTGCCCGCGTAGAGCACCATCGGGTTGGTCTTGTCGAGCGAAAGGCCGGAGCAGCCGGTGTTCTCGTCCACGAAGAGGGTGCGTGTCCAGGTGCGCCCGCCGTCGAGCGTCCGATAGACGCCGCGCTCCTGTTGCGGCCCCGTGAGGCGACCGAGCGCACAGACGTGGACGATGTCCGGATTGGTCGGATGGATGATGATGCGCGCGATGCGACCCGTCTCGCGGAGGCCCATGTTCGTCCACGTGCGGCCGGCATCCGTGGACTTGTAGACGCCGTCGCCCATCACGTCGGCATCGCGAATCGCCCACGGTTCGCCGGTGCCCGCCCACACGATGTTCACGTTGGCCTGCGCCACGGCGAGCGCACCGATCGCCTGCGCGGGCTGCTCGTCGAAGATGGGAACGTTCGTGACGCCGCCGTTCGTGGTCTTGAAGATTCCGCCGGACGCATTGCCGAAGTACCAGGTGCTGTTGTCACCGGGAACACCGGCGATGGCGGCAATGCGGCCGCCGTCCGTGGGGCCGACGAACTGGAACCAGAGCGAATCGCTTCGCAGGCGCGCCGAATCGGCCGCGGTGGGAGCGGCCTGGGGCGCGGCCTGTCGCGCATGCGCGGTGGCGGGGATGCCGGCGGCAACGAAGGCAGGCGCGATGGCCGCGAATGCGAAGCGAAGACGGATCGTCATGCGTGCGAACTCCTGATGTGAACCGGCTCAGTCCGGCCGGAAGAACTTACCCGCCGGCCTCAATTGGCCGCGAGTCGCCCGGCCACCACCTCGGCGATGTCGAGCACGGCCACGTCAGCCTCACGCGATTTCACGCTATCGGCCATCATCGTCATGCAGAACGGGCACGCCACGGCGATCGTGGTCGCCCCCGTGGCCAGTGCCTCTTCCGTCCGCTCGGCGTTGATGCGCTTGCCGGTGCGCTCCTCCATGAACATCCGGCCGCCCCCCGCGCCACAGCAGAGTCCGCGATCCTTCGTGCGGGGCATCTCCACGAGGTTCATCACCGGCAACGCGCGCCGGAGCGCCTCGCGCGGCGCATCGTACACGTCGTTGTATCGGCCGAGGTAGCACGAATCGTGGTAGGTGAACGTGCTCACCGGCTCGTGGAGGTCGGCACGAAGCGGCACCCTGCCCTCGGCCAGGAGCTGCTCGATGAACGTCGAGTGGTGGATCACGTCGTAGTTGCCGCCCCACTGGGGGAACTCATTGCCCATCTGGTGGAAGCAGTGCGGGCACGCCGTGACGATCTTCGTGACGGCGTAGGTGTTGAGCACGCCGACGGCGTCCTTTGCCAGCATCTGGTAGAGGTATTCGTTGCCCATGCGGCGCGCTGGATCGCCGTTGCACTTCTCCTCCTGCCCCAGGATCGCAAACTTCACGCCGGCCGCCTGCATGATCTTCGC
>CAZLAU010000134.1:0-2440 GCA_964557615.1 uncultured Gemmatimonas sp. | reverse complement strand
CGCATCTCGATGATCACGGACACCTGGTCGATCGACACCGGGCATTCCTGCACGCACGCGCGGCACGTGGTGCACGCCCACAGTTCCTCATCCGTGATGTAGGTGTCGAGCAGGGCCCGTGCGTCGGCCGGCGGGTCGGCAACCGCCGTGGCGCCGGACGCGGTTGCTGCCGCCGCGGCACTGCGCTCGCCGTTCCCGCGATCTCGGGCCCCGACGAGCCCGACCCCGGCCGCCACCGCCTTTTCCTCCAGCCGCTCGCGCACGTTCACCATGATCTTGCGCGGACTCAGCGGCTTGCCGGTGATGTTCGCCGGGCAGACGCTGGTGCAACGGCCGCATTCGGTGCAGGCAAACCCATCGAGCAATGACTTCCACGAGAGTTGCTCGATGTCCTTCGCGCCGAACACGTCCACCTCGGCCTCGAGGTCCATCGGCGCGATCGTGCCCAGCTTGCCCGGGCCGCTCGTGTTCGACAGATACACGTTCGGCAGCGAAACGACGACGTGCAGGTGCTTGGAATACGGGAGGTAGTTGAGGAACCCGAGCACGAGCAGCGCGTGTGCGAGCCAGCTGATGTCGTCGATGTGTTCGGCGTTCTGCGGGGTCACGAACGGGCCGAGGGCGCCGGCGAGCGCATCGGACACGGGCCGCCAGGCCGTCGTGAGCGTCGTGGGCTCCGCAATGAGAACCATTGCCTCGGTGACGAACATCGTCACCATCAGCGCGCCGATCCACGTGAGGATGAGCAGCGGGTCGTTCGGGTGGGTCTCGGCGCCCATCAGCCGCTGGACGCGTTTGGTCAGCCTCCGGAAGAGCGCAAAGGCGACGGCGACGAGCACGATCGCGCCCCACAGGTCCTGGTTGACCGTGTAGAACCGGTAGAGCGCCCGTGGGAGGAACGCGTCGTACGAGAACGACGGGAACACCCCGGCGACAAGGAACTCGATCGTCCCGGCCGTGAGTACGCAAAAGCCCCAGAAGATCGCCGCGTGCATCGGCCCGGCCACGGAGTCCCGGAAGATCTTTTTCTGGAAGATCGCGATGCTGACCAGGTTGCCGAGCCGCGTGCCGACGTCGCCGAACCGCGAGTCATCCGTGCGGCCAAGCTGCATCTGGAGAATCAGGCGCCGCGCGTTCCACGCAAAGAGCCCGACCGATGCCGCGATGAACAGCGCGAAGACGACGTTCGATGGGCTCATCGTTCTAGGGTCTCGGCTCTAACGGGGAACGAATTCACGCGGAACCGCCGAATCCGGCGCATCGCCGGCCACAACGTCGAGCTAGCTGCCTTTTGCCTTCTTCACGGCCTCGGTCAGGACTGGGAGTATGGCGAGCGCGTCGCCGACGATCCCGTAGTCGGCCACCTTGAAGATGGGAGCCTCGCGGTCCTTGTTGATCGCGACGATCGTCTTCGACGTGCGCATGCCTGCGAGGTGCTGGATGGCGCCGGAAATCCCACAGGCGACGTACAGGTCGGGGCTCACGAGCCGACCCGTCTGGCCGATCTGGTCCGCGTGGGGACGCCAGCCGTCGTCGGTGACGGCGCGCGTCGCCCCGACGGCCGCATTGCCGAACGCAGCGGCAAGGTCCTCGACGAGCTTGAAGTTCGCGGCCTCCTTGAGCCCGCGACCGCCGCTGACGATCACCGGCGCCTCGCCCAGGTCGAGCTTCGCGCCGCCCGACGCTTCGGTCGCCGTGACTTTCACGCGAACCGACGCCGGGTCGACCGCGCTCGCGAGGGCCTCGACGGTGCCGGCTTTTGCGTTCTCCGCGGGGAGGACGGCGCCGCCGCGCAGCGAAATGATCGCCGGCGTCGCCTTCAGCGAAAACACCTGGATCACCTTGTTGGTGTACCCCGGGTGCCTCACGGTGCAGCCGTCGCCCGTCACGGCGAACTCGGTAACGTCCGACGCGTACGGGAGGCCCATCGCGGCCGCCGTGCGCGCCACGAGGTCGTGGCCCTGTGCGCTCGCGGCGAAGAATGCCGCGCGGTAACCGTCCTTGAGCCGCGCCGCGAGCGTGGCGGCCAGCGCCACGGCATTGTAGTGCGTGAAGCCGTCGTGCTCGAGCTGGAGCACGACGTCGGCGCCGTGGGCGCCAAGCTTCGCCGCGTGCGACGCGACACCCGGCGCACCAGCGAGCACGGCGTGCACCTGCCCGCCCGTCTTGTCGGCCACCTGTCGCGCGGCGGTGACCGCTTCCAGCGCGGCGCGGCGGAGTTTGCCGAGGCGTGTTTCGGCGAAGGCGAGAACGTTGCTCACAGGACTTTCGCCTCTTCCTTGAGGAGACGCACGAGTTCCGGCACGGCATCGGGGCCTTCGCCGATGATGCGGCCGCCCGAGCGTTCGGGAGGCAACTCGAGCGAGGTGACGACGTATCGCTGCTCAGGGACCTGGGCGGGCTGCACGTCCATCGGCTTCTTCTTCGCCGCCATGATCCC
>CAZLAU010000133.1:3444-7403 GCA_964557615.1 uncultured Gemmatimonas sp. | reverse complement strand
GGCATCGCCTATTCGGCAGCGGCCATCATGCGACTGCAAACCCAGGCGCCGGTGTACGCGGCCGTATCGTTCGGGACGATTCTCGTGGCCGGCGTCGCGTCCGTGGCGGTGGGGCTTACGTTCGGCCTTTACCCGGCCGTCCGGGCGTCGCGGCTTTCGCCGATCGACGCGATCCGTCACGAGTAGCCGCCCGGTCGAGCAGCGGCTTGAGCCACCGGCCAGTGTGCGACGCGGCCACCGCCGCAACGTCTTCCGGAGTTCCCATCGCGACAACCCGGCCGCCGCCCGCGCCGCCTTCCGGGCCGAGGTCGATGACCCAGTCGGCCAGGGCGATCACGTCGAGGTTGTGCTCGATGAGCACGACGGTATGTCCGGCCTCGACGAGCCGGTCGAGCACAAGCATCAGCTTTCGGATATCCTCGAGGTGCAGTCCAGTGGTCGGCTCGTCCATGACGAACAGCTTTCGCCCCTTGCCCTTTGCGCTCGCAATGAGCTCGCGGGCGATCTTCATGCGCTGCGCCTCGCCACCGGAGAGCGTGGTGGCAGGTTGGCCGATCCGCAGGTAGCCGAGCCCCACCTGTTGCACGTGCCAGAGTGCCTGTCCGAGCTTCTCCTCGCGCGGGAAGAACCGGATGGCAGCGTCCACCGTCAGGTCGAGCACCTCGACGATATTGCGGCCGTTGACACGGACGTCGAGCACGGCGGGCTTGAATCGCCGGCCCTCGCATTGCTCGCACGGCAGGTACAAGTCGGCCATGAAGAGCATTTCGACTTCCTGATAGCCGGCGCCCTCGCATTTCTCGCAGCGTCCGCCGGCCACGTTGAAGCTGAATGTGCTGGCGGTGTATTTCCGTTCCCGGGCCAGCGGTGCTCCCGCGAAGATCCTGCGGATCTCGTCGAATGCCTTGATGTAGGTGACGGGGTTGGATCGCGGCGTGCGTCCGATCGGCTCCTGGTCCACGAGGATCACCTCGTCGAGCGCCTCGGCGCCCTCGAGCGCATCGAACGCGCCGACCCGTTCACCGAGGTGTTGCTTCGCGCTGTGCTCCCCCGTGAGCCGTTGTTCGAGGGCGCGGAAGAGCACGTCGTGCACCAAGGTGCTCTTGCCGCTTCCGGACACACCGGTCACACACGTGAGGACGCCGAGCGGGATCTCGACGTCCACACCCTGCAGGTTGTGCTCCTTCGCGCCGCGCAGGGTGAGCCGGCGGCTGGCGCTGCGGCGCGGAGACGACGCGCCAAGGACTCGCGCGCCCGCCAAATACTGGCCGGTGAGCGGACTCGCCGCGTGTGCCTCGGCGATGCTGCCGGAATAGACGACCTCGCCACCGAGCTCGCCGCTGCCCGGTCCGAGCTCGATCATCCAGTTGGCCGCGCGAATCGCGTCGAGGTCGTGCTCGACGACAATGACGGTGTTGCCGGTGTCGCGGAGCCGGGCCAGAATGCCGAGCAGCCGGTCGAGATCGCGGGCGTGCAGGCCGATGCTCGGCTCGTCGAGCACATACGTCGCGTCCACGAGCCGTGTCCCCAGTGCATTCGCGAGGGTGATGCGCTGCGCCTCGCCGCCGGAGAGCGTGCGCGCCGCCCGGTCGAGGGTCAGGTACGTGAGCCCGACGTCGCACAAGAAACGCAGGCGGTCGCGCGCCTCGCGGAGGATGTGTGACGCGATTTCCTGCTCGGCGCCGGAGAGGAACAGCGAATCGAGCCAAGCCCGGAGCTCCTCAACCGGCAGGGCAGACGCCTCCCCGATCGTCTTGCCGCCGACCCTGACGTTCAGCGCGTCTGCCTGGAGTCGAGTTCCGCCACACGAACGGCACTCGCGCGCCGTCTGGTAGCGCCGGAGGAAGACGCGGATGTACTGCTTGTATTTCTTTGGTTCGAGCGACTCGAGGTGGCGGACGACGCCAAGAAACCCGCGGGCGCGTCCCCGGAGGAGCAGTTCGCGCTGCGCCGCCGTGAGTCCACGCCACGGCCGGTCCATCGCGATGCGTTCGCGGGCGCAGAACTCGGCGAGTGCACGCCGCTTGTTGTCATAGCGCGGCATTGTCCACGGATCGATGGCTCCGTCGCGGAGCGTTCGGTCCGGGTAGGGGACGATCAGCGACTCGTCATACTCGAGGGTGGCGCCGAACCCGTTGCAGGTGCCGCAGGCGCCACGGGGATTGTTGAACGAGAACAGCTGGGGCGTCGGGGCGGGTGCCACGTGCCCGTCCGCAGGGCACTGCAGGCGCTGCGTGAATCCGACCCGCGCCGCGTCGCGCACGTCTCCTGCCGCCGGCGCCTCCGGGGCGAGCGCAGCGATCGCGTCGCCGTCGCCGTGGCGGAATGCGGTCTCGAACGCGTCCGTGAGGCGCGAGCGCGTGGACGGCGATGCCACGAGCCGGTCGACGACGACGAGCAACTCCGCGGCCGCCGCGAGGTCGGTGCGCGCCGGCAGCTCGTCGAGGTGGAGCCCGACGCCATCCGCGACGACCCGGACGAACCCCTGGGCGCGAAGACCGTCGACGATTTCGGCGTGGGTCACCTTCGCCGACCGCCTGAGGGGGAACGCCACGTGCACGCGCCCGCCCGCAGCCTGGGACAGCACGGCCTCGCACGCCGACTCCGGCGTGTCGGCGCGCAGTTCGCGGCCGCACGACGGGCACGTTGTGCGTCCGACGCGGGCCCAGAGCAATCGCAGATAGTCGGACACTTCCGTTGCCGTGCCGACCGTGGAACGCGACGTGCGCGTGGCGTTCTTCTGCTCGATCGCCACGGCGGGTGACAGCCCGTCAATGAAGTCCACGTCGGGCTTGTGCATGCGGTCGAGGAACTGCCGCGCGTACGCCGAGAGCGATTCGACGTACCGGCGCTGGCCTTCGGCGTAGATGGTGTCGAAGGCGAGGGACGACTTGCCGGAGCCCGACGGGCCCGTGATCACCGTGATGGCGCGCCGCGGAATGTCGGCGTCAACGCCCTTCAGGTTGTGCTGCCGGGCGCCGCGGATGCGTATGTAATCCTTCACACCGGAAAGCTAGCGGCACGAGCGAGAAACTCCTTTGACAAAGGGGGGAAGTTGGCTTGCCGACCCTGTGGGCGGGGCGTAGTTTCCGACCCGAATGCCGTACCTCCAATACCGCGATCAGCGCGTCACCCTCACGCAGTCCGATCAGGCGATCGGCGCGTTCGAAGGTGCGGCCCTCAGGGTGCCGGGCGATGACCCGGCTGCGCGCGCAGTCGTGCGGGTGGCTGCGGACGGCACCGGAATCATCGCCAGGGGTCACCCCACCGCGGTCGTGCTCGTGAACGGCGTGCAACTCGGCGCCGAGCCGTCACCATTGCTGCACGGCGACAAGGTTGAGCTGGCGGGGCAGCAGCTGCACTACGGCGACGATGCGAAGAGCGGCAGCACGCAGTTCATCAGCGCCGCGAGCCTCGCCGAACAGGTGAAGGCGGCCAGCAGCGCGCCCAAGAAGCCCACAAGCGCCACCGGCGGGCGCGTGGTGTCGCTCGTGGACGGCCGCGAGTATGCGGTTCCCGATGCGGGCGCGACGTTCGGACGTGAGATCGGCAACGAGATCGTCGTCGCGTCTGGTGAAGTGTCGCGGCGGCACGCGCAGATCGCACCCGGCGAGGGTGGCTACGTACTGACGGATCTGAGCACGAATGGCGTGCTCATCAACGGAACGCGCGTCGTCCAGCGGCAGGTGCTTGGCCGGGGCGACGTCATCCGGATCGGCGGTGAAGAGTTCCGGTTCTACGCGGACAAGGTGAAGGAGCCCGCGGCGGGTGCACCCCCACCGGCCCCAGCGGTTGCTGCGGCGCCGGCTCCCGTCGCGGCAACTCCTTCAGCCCCCGCGCCGAGTGCGCCGCCTGCCGCCGCACCTGCCGCCGCACCTGCCGCCGCACCTGCCGCCGCACCGGCGGCCGCGCGCCCCCCGATCATCGAGCCGGACACCATTCCCGCGGATATCACGGCC
>CAZLAU010000133.1:0-3344 GCA_964557615.1 uncultured Gemmatimonas sp. | reverse complement strand
GGCCGCGCGCCCCCCGATCATCGAGCCGGACACCATTCCCGCGGATATCACGGCCGTGCCGGCCCGCGCGTCCGACACGGTTCCTGCCCAGCCTGCTCCTGCCGCCCCCGCTGCGCCGGCGCGCGTTGCGCTCGCGACCCTCGAAGTCATCAATGAGGGGCCGATGAAGGGGACGAAGTTCGACATTCACACGCCGTTGACGAACGTCGGGCGTGGCGCGCACAACGACATTGCGATCACGGACGACAGCGTATCCGACTCGCATGCGAAGATCCTCCGCAAGGACGGACACTGGTTCGTCGTTGACCAGGGCTCGACCAACGGGACCTATGTCGGCGGACGGCGAGTGCAGGGCGAACAGCAGCTCGTCGGCGCGCCCGACGTGCGGTTCGGCAACATCAAGCTGACCTTCCGACCGAGCGCCGACACGGTTGATGCCGGCGGCTCGACGCGAGCAATCGCGGCCGTGAACGTCGAGCAGGCCCGTCGGATGTCGACGACAGCGAAGCCGCCGGCCGCCGCGCCGCCTCAGCCTGCCCGCGCCAAGCCCGAGAAGCCCATCGTCATTCCCGAGATGGAACTGCCTGAAAAGAAGAAGGGCTGTGCTGCAGTGATAGCGTTCCTGCTCACGCTTGGCGCCGCCGGCGCCGGGATTGTCACGGTCATTCTCACCGTCCGGGGCTGACCGCATGCAGCTTGCCGTCGGCGCCCGCTCGGACGTTGGAATGGTCCGCTCCGGGAACGAGGACAACTTCTTCGCCGAAGCCGACGAGCGCCGCGGCGTGTTTGTGGTCGCCGACGGCATGGGCGGACACGCGGCGGGCGAAGTCGCGAGCGAAATGGCGGTGCAGATCGTCTCGCGGTACCTGTTGCCGCTCGAGCACGTTCGCGATTCCGACGCCGACGCGGCGATGTCAAAGTCGCTCGTGGACGCCAACCGGGCGATCTACGAACGAATGCTGGCCGAGGTCGACAAGCAGGGGATGGGGACGACGGCGTCGGTGCTCATGCTCGCCGAGAACCAGTACCTGATCGGCCAGGTCGGCGACTCGCGCGTGTATCTGCTGCGCGATGGCGCGCTGGTGCAGGTGACGAAGGACCACTCCTACGTGCAGGAGCAGGTCGATGCCGGCCTCCTGACGCCGGAACAAGCGCGCTATCATCCGTACAGCAACGTGATCACGCGCTGCGTGGGGGCGAACGAGACGGTGGAAGTGGACCTGTACCGCGGCACCGTCGTCCCGGGTGACGTCTTCCTGGTCGCCAGCGACGGCCTGACAGGAATGGTGGACGACCGCCGCCTTCAGCAGATCCTGCTCGCCCGATCGAGCCCCGGCCGCATCGTGGACGCGCTCATCGCCGAGGCGAACGGACGTGGGGGGCTCGACAACATCACGGCAATCGTGGTGCAGGTGGGCTCCGTGAGCGCGCCCGACGCGGCCGGATGACCGACGAGCAGTCCGTCGAGGCGATCTCGGCGCTCTATCTCGGCAACATCCTCTACGCACTCGAGCGGTGCGCAATGTCCCTCGAGGCCGAGGGCAAGTCCGACGATGCCGCCTATTACCGCGGCATCGGTCGGATTTTGGCCGAGGCGCGGGGGCGCGAGAAGCTGACTGACCCCCACGGCGGGCGGCCCGCACCCGGCTGAGGGCCGGGAGTGAGCGCGGCGGTCGCCTGCCGGCGAAAGGCTGCGATCAGTGAGCGAGCAGTTCGGCCTGGACGGCGGCGGTGGCGTCCACACGGCCGGCCGTGAACACCCGCAGGCAGCGTGCGCTCGCGTACAGTTCGCCTGCGAGCCTGGGCAAGTCGATCGCTCCCGGGAGTCCGCTTTGCGTCAGCCGCCGCACGGCCCTGTCACGTTGCGCGACGAGAACGTCGAGTCCGAGCATCTGCGTCTTCGCCGGGTAATCGAGCAGCACTTGCGCCGGCGTCAAGCCAAGGCGCGTGGCGATGCGTGCTTCGGCCGCTCGCGCGCGCGGCCGGTCGTCCGCGATCCACTCGAGTCGCTCCGGACCGTCGAGTGCCGCAGCCGGCGCTTCATAGGCCCGCTTGAAGAGCCGTCGCTCGCGAAGCGCCGCGAGCATCGGATCGGACGCGTCACGCGACTCGACCGCGTGCAGCAGTCCTTCGTCGGTGTAGCCGCCGAGGGCCGCCATCGTCACGGCGCCGCGCTCCACGGCGAGTTCGACGATCCGCTTGTACATCGCCGTCGCGCTGCGGCACGCGTGGTGCCAGTACACGTTGCGGTACATCTGGTACTTCGCGAAGAGCAGCGTTTCCACTGCGGACAGGCCCTTCTCCCGGATTCCGAGGGACGCCACGCCGGTAGCCGGGTCGCGCAGCACGAGCATGGACTGGATGAGCCGGTCCTCGTCGATCTCGCCGTATGGAACGCCGCACATGCGCGCGTCGCGCTGCAGGTAGTCGATCTTGTCGAGGTCGAACGACCCGGAAATCAGGCCTTGCAGCGGTGATGCACTTCGTCCGCAGATCAGGTCGAGCACCCGTTGCGGGGCGTCGGCGCCGATCTCCGCGCGCAGGATCTGCGCCACCGGCCCGTCGGTGACGAGCGCCTCGGCCAGCTGCTCGTGGTGGGGTGCGCCGATTTCCTCCAGCGCGTGCGAGAACGGGTAGTGGCCGACGTCGTGGAGGAGCGCCGCCGCCGATACGACGGCGGGTTCGTCGGCTGCCACGGCGGCGAGTGCGCCGGCCTCACGCAGGTTGGCCAGCGCGCGGCGCGCGAGGTGGTATGCGCCGAGGGCGTGCTCGAACCGCGAGTGCGTGGCGCCCGGATACACCAGGTGCGCGAGCCCAAGTTGCCGGACGTACCGGAGCCGCTGCACGGCGGGCGTATCGAGCAAACGCGCCGCCGTGCCATCAACCGCGATCGACCCCCAGAGCGTATCGCGGACGTACAACATCAGGCGATCAGCCCTTCGGGCCGGCCGCGAGAATCTTGTCCGAGACGGCGGATCCGAACTTCTTGATGTTGTCGCGGAACATGCCGGCGAGCTTGGCGGCCTGCGCGTCGTAGGCGGCAGCGTCTTTCCACGTGGCCCTCGCGTCCAGGACCTCCGGCGGGACGCCGGCGATGCCTTGCGGCACGGCAAGCCCGAACACCGGGTCGGTCTTCACCGGCGCCGCCGCGAGCGAGCCGTCGAGGGCAGCCCGCACCATCGCGCGGGTGTAGCCGATCTTCATCCGACTACCGACGCCATAGGGGCCGCCGCTCCAGCCCGTGTTCACGAGCCACACGTTCGCGTCCTTGTGCTCGTCGAGCAGCTGCCCGAGCATCTCGGCGTACTTGGTCGGGTGCCAGACGAGGAAGACGGCGCCGAAGC
>CAZLAU010000132.1:0-7639 GCA_964557615.1 uncultured Gemmatimonas sp. | reverse complement strand
GAGGGGACCTATCCGTTGCCGGAAGCGCAGCTCGACCGGTTCATGTTCCACATCGTGATGGACTACCTCGGCGAGGACGACGAGGTGCTGGTCGTGACGCGCACGACCGCCACGATGAAGCAGAAGTTCGCGCACGCGCTCACCGGCGAGGACGTGCGCGCGTTCCAGGCGCTCGTCCGCCGCGTGCCCGTGGCCGACGCCGTTGCGCGCTACGCCGTGCAGCTCGCGCGGGCGAGCCGGCCGGGACCCCGGGCCCCGAAGTTCGTGAACGAGTGGGTGTCGTACGGCGCGTCCACACGCGCCCCGCAGCAGATGATCCTTGCCGGCAAGGCGCGCGCCCTGATGCAGGGCCGCTACCACGTGAGCTTCGAGGACGTGCGCGCGCTGGCCAAGCCGGTGATGCGGCATCGCGTCCTCATGAACTTCCACGCGGAAAGCGAGAAGGTGACGTCCGACTCGATTGTCGAACAGCTCCTCGCCGCCGTCCCGGTGCCCGGCTCGGGCATGAAGTAGTGCGCATTCCACCGCACACCACGCGCGCCCGCACGCGATGACCACGCCGACCGGCAACCAATTCCTCGACCCCTCGGTCCTCTCCCGGATCGGGAACCTCGAGTTTGTGGCCAAGGTCGTGGTTGAGGGGTTCATCAACGGGTTGCATCGTTCGCCGCACCTGGGCTCCTCGACGGATTTTGCCGAGCATCGCCAGTACATGCCCGGCGACGACATCCGGCGCATTGACTGGCGGCTGTGGGGGCGCACCGACCGATTCTACGTGAAGGAGTTCGAGGCCGAGACCAACACGAACTTCCTCGCGATCGTGGACGTGTCCCCGTCCATGCGGTATCGCGGCGGCACCGGCACCGACGGCCGGGTGAGCAAGCTCGAGTACGCGTGCTACCTCGCGGCGGCATTGGCGTACTTCTCGGCGGGGCAGCGCGACCGTGTGGGACTCGCGACGTTCGACGACAACATCGTGGACTACGTGCCACCGTCCGCGAAACACCTGCAGCACGTGCTGTATGCGCTCGACCGGGCCAACCGCGCCGGCGCCGTGCGGAGTCCCGACGAATCTCCGGAAAGCGCCGTTGGCGTGGCGGAACGCCCGCGGCCGCGCTCCGCTGTTGACCCGGACGCACCACTGGAGCAGCAGCCGACCGGCCGCACGTCGCTCCTCGCCCCGATGAAGAAGCTGTCGGACTCGGTCCGGCGCCGCAGCATCGTCCTCCTCATCTCCGATCTCTATCAGGATCCCGAAGCGGTGTACGACGCCGTTGACCACCTCCGCGGGCGCGGCAACGACCTGATCTGCTTCCACCTGCTCGACAAGGACGAGATCGATTTCCCGTTCACCGCGGCGAGCAACTTCATCGATGTCGAGACGGGCACCCGGCTGCCGCTCGTCCCCGACTACCTGCGAAAGCAGTACCGCGAGCTCGTGCAGGCACATACGGACAAGCTTGCCAAGCTGGCGCGCGAACGGCGTATGGACTACGCGATGTTCGACACGTCCCGGCCCATCGCCGACGCCCTGTACGCATACCTCGGCGCGCGTGAGCGCTTCAACCGGGTCCGGTAGCCGTCATGTCTCTCCTTGCGCCCTGGTTCCTGGCCGGCTTGCTGTCGATCGGCGTTCCGATCGCGATCCACCTGATCAACCGCGAGCGGAAGACCGTCGTGCCGTTTCCGTCGCTGATGTTCCTGCAGCGCGTGCCGTACAAGTCCGTGCGCCGGCAGAAGCTTCGCCACCTCCTGTTGTTCGCCCTGCGCTGCCTCGCCCTGTTCTTCTTCGTGGCGGCTTTCTCGCGTCCGTTCTTCGCCAACGCGCGCGCGCTCGAGGCGGTCGGCGGTGCGCGCGAGCGTGTCATCCTCCTCGACCGGTCGTACTCGATGGGGTACGGCACCCGCTGGCAGGCTGCGCGCGATTCGGCCAAGGCGGCGATTGGCGTGCTCCGGCCCGGTGACCGCGTGACGCTCGTGGCGTTCGCGACCGACGCCGCCGCGCTCACCGAACCCACCGTGGACGCCGCGGAAGTGGAACGGGCCATCGACCGTGCGACGCTGAGCGCCGAGGGCACGAAGTATGGGCCCGCGCTCAAGTTCGCCGGCGACCTGCTCGCTGCGTCGAACCTCCCCAACCGCGAGATCGTCCTCATCAGCGACTTCCAGCGACGCGGCTGGTCGAGCCAGGCCGAACTCCGGCTTCCGGCGAACGTGGACATCCGCGCCGTTGACGTCTCGTCGCGCGACGTCTCCGACCTGGCGGTCACCACCGTGTCCACGGATCGCGAGGGCGGCGCCTCCGGCGCACCGGTGACCGTCACGGCCCGCATTTCGAACACGGGAACCACCGCGAAGTCCGTGCAGGTCACGCTCGACCTCGCCGGCCGGACGGCGGGCTCGACCCGCGTGTCGGTGCCTCCGTCCGGATCCGTCCAGGCGGTGTTCCCGCCGGCGACCGTCCCCGGGGGCGTCACGCGAGGCGTCGTGCGCATTCCCGACGACGCCCTGACGGCGAACAACGCGTTCAGCTTCACCCTCGCGCCCGACGAGGCCGTGAGCGTGCTGATCGTGGACCCGGTGCAGGCGCGGGCCAACCAGTCGCTGTTCCTTCGCCGCGCACTGGAGATCGGTGACACGCCGCGCTTCCGGGTGGAGGTGAAGCGCGTGGACTCATTGACGCCGCGTGACTTCGCGGGCCGCGCGCTCGTGGTGTTGAATGAAGTTGCGCCGCCGGGTGGCGAACTCGGCGTGGCGCTGCGGGCCGAAGTGCGCGACGGCGCGGGCGTTGTGTTCGTGCCGGGCGCCACGCCGGCCGAGCGCGTGCCACGGGAGTGGGAGCCGCTCCTCCGGATCTCGCTCGCCGAGGTGGCGAACCGCGCCGGGAGCGGCGGCGCCCGCATTGCCCGGCTTTCCTACTCGAGCCCGGTGTTCGAGGCATTCTCGGCCCCGGGCAGCGGCGACTTTGCGTCGGCGCACGTTTTTCAGCACCGCGCCCTGCGCGTGCCGGGCGACACCGGCGTCCTGGCGTGGTACGACAACGGCACACCGGTGCTGGTCGAGCGCACTCACGGACTCGGACGAATCGTCGTGTGGTCCACGTCGCTCGATGACTACTGGACGAACCTGCCGACGCAGGCCGTCTACCTGCCGTTCGTGCGCCAGATGGCGCGACACGCCGGTCGGTACAGTGACTCGAGGCCGTGGTTCACCGCCGGCGAGGTGCTCGACCTCACGCGGCACGGCGAGCTGCTGGTGGGCCTGACGAACCGGACTGCCGCGGCCGACGCGGCGCGGCTGCTGACGCTCGTGTCGCCCAGCGGCAAGCGCACGCGGTTCAGCGACAGCGTGCAGGCCACGCCGCTGCTCGAGCGCGGATTCTACGAGCTGCGTGGCGCGGCGACCGCCGAGGGGGCCGGCCGGGCGATCGCCGTGAACGTCGATCTCGGCGAGTCGGATCTCGCGCGCGTCGAGCCGGCCGAACTGGTCACGGCCGCGCTGGCCACGGCAGGGACGCTTCCGGGGCAGGCAACCGGAGACGTCGCGACCAGTGCCGAAAAGGAACGCGCGCAGCGGGTATGGTGGTATCTTCTGATAGGGGCCTTCCTCGTGCTGGCGGCAGAGACGATCCTGTCGAACCGGCTGTCGGGAGCGGTCTCCACTTGAGGCGGGGGGACGTGCGATGAATGAAGCCCACGGTATCCTGACCGGCGGAGACGCGCTTTCGGTTGCGGTGCGCGACGTGCGTTCCCGCTGGCGCCTCAAGCACGCGCTGCGCGGTGCCGCCCTCGCCGTCGTGGTGATCGCCGCCGCGTGGATGCTTCTTGCCGTCGGGATGCGCGCCGCGCACTACAGCGACGTGGCGGTGCTCGTGTCGCGGCTCGCCGCCGTCGCCGTGGTGGTGGCGACCGTCTGGTACTGGGTGGTGCGCCCGTTCCGCGACACGCCGGACGACTCGCGCGTGGCGCTGTACGTGGAGGAACACGAGCGAGGCCTCGGCGGCTCGTTCGTGACTGCCGTCGAGGTGAGTGCCCGGTCCGCGGACCGGGTTGCGGCCGGAGGGATCGCGGCGCGCCTCATCCGTTCGGCGCTCGAGGGCATTCGCGGCGTGGACGCCGGCCGTCGCGTGGATGCCGGCGACATCAGGAAGTCGGCAGCCCTGTTCTTCGCGACGCTCGCTGGCGCAGTCATCATCTTTGCGGCAGGCGGATCCACGTTGCGCACCGGTGCCCAGCTGATGCTCACCCCGTGGGCCGGCACCGATCCCGGCAGTGCGTTCGCGATACGCGTGGCGCCCGGCGACGCGACAATTGCCAAGGGTGGTGACCAGCTTGTTGCGGCGACGCTGAACGGCTTCACGTCGGAGCGCGTCGACCTGCTGGTGCGCAGTGAAGGTGCGCCGTCGTGGACGCGTCTCGACATGTCGGCCGACTCCACCGGGCGATGGGCCTTCCGGCTGTTCGACGTGTCCGTGGCCACGGAATATGCGGTCGAGGCGGCCGGCATTCGCTCGCCGACGTACCGGCTGAATGTGGCAGCGATCCCGTACGTGTCGTCGATGGACCTCGAATATCGGTTCCCGTCGTACACCCAGCTGCCGAATCGTCAGGTGGACAGCACCGGCGACATCGCCGCGCTTGCCGGCTCGATGGTGCGCGTGCGCGTGACACCGACGGTGCCCGCGAAGGGCGGACGGCTGATCGTGGACGGCGGCGACACGCTGCAGCTTGCGCCCACGGCCGACGGTCGGCTGCTGGCAATGATGCGCGTCACGAAGTCGGGGTTCTACAAGGTCGAACTCGAAGGCCCCGACGGACGTCCCGTGAGCGCGTCGCTCGACTACACGATTGACGCGCTGCCGGATCGCGCACCGTCGGTGGCCATCGGCCGGCCAGGCCGTGACGTGAAGGTACTCTCGGTCGACGAGGTCTTTTCGGACACCAAGGCCGAGGACGACTACGGTGTGTCCCAACTCAGTCTCACGTTCTCGGTGAACGGCGGCGAGGAGCGCACGGTCCCGCTCTTTTCGGCGACGGCGCGCGCCCTGCGAGAGGTGGCGGCTGGTCACACGTTCATGCTCGAGGACATGAAGCTCGAGCCCGGCGACCAGGTCGCGTACTACGCCAAGGCTACGGACAACAACGTCGTCACGGGGCCGGGCACGGCCAGTACCGACATGTACTTCCTCACCGTCCGCCCGTACGACATGGAATACCGTCAGGGGCAGGGTGGCGGTGGTGGTGGTGGCGGCGGCGGTGGCGGCGAAGGCCAGCAGGACAGCCCCAGCCAGCTCTCCGAGCAACAGCGACAGATCATTTCGGCGACGTTCAATCTCGCCCGCGACTCGGCCACGCTTGACGCCAAGTCGCTCGCGGAAAACGTTGCGACGGTTCGCCTTGCCCAGCAGAAGCTGAAGGAGCAGACGGCCCAGCTCGCCGAACGCCTCGTGTCCCGCGGGATTGCGGAGAGCGATTCTGGCTTTGCAAAGATCGCCGCGATCCTCCCGCGCGCTGTCGCGCAGATGGATACGGCCGAGGCGAAGCTCGTGGCGCCCACGCAGCGGAGCGCGATGCCCAATGAACAGCGCGCACTGACCGAGCTTGGCCGCGCCGAGGCGGTGTTCCGGCAGATCCAGATCCAGCAGCAGCAGGGTGGCGGAGGCGGTGGTGGCGGCGGTGGCGGCGCGAACGCACAGGACCTTGCCGACATCTTCGAGCTGCAGCAGGACCGCATGCGCAATCAGTACGAGTCGGTGCAGCGCGGCGAGGCAGCCCAGCAGCAGCAGCGCGATTCCAGCGCGAGCTCGCTCGACGAGACCGCAGAGAAGCTTCGCCAGCTGGCCGCGCGGCAACTCCAGCAGGACGCGCGCGCCCAACGCAAGGCCGACAGCCTTGGCCAGATGGGGAGCAGCGGGGCCTCGGGCGGTGACGCCCAGCGCGAGCTCGCGGCCGAAGCCGAGCAGGCGGCTCGGCAGCTCGAGCGACTCGCCCGGGAACGCGAGTCGCAGCAACTCGCCGATGCGTCGCGGCGCCTGCAGGACGCCGCCGACGCCATGCGCCGCGCCGCTGCCAACGGCCGGCAGGGCGCCGCGGATGCACGCCGCGCCCAGGACGGGTTGAACGAGGCGCGCCGACTGCTCGAGCAGGAGCGCGCCGGTCAATCAACACGCGATATCGAGCAGCTGCGTGAGCAGCAGCGGCGGCTCGCCGAGAACGAGCAGCGCATCCAGAACGACATCAACCGGCTCGCCGACCCGAATGCGCGGCGCGACTCGTTGCAGCGCGCGATCCAGCAGCAGAAGAACCAGATGGCCGGCGAACTGCGTGCCCTCACGTCGCAGCTCGACCGTGCGGCAACGGAGAACGCCCGCGAGCAGCCCGGCGTGTCACGCGCACTGCGCGGCGCAGCCGACACCGTGCGCAATACGCGGCTCGCCGACCGTGTGCAGATGTCGGGACAGGCTGTTGCCAGCGCACCGCAGCAGTGGCTGAACGACATCGAGCGCCAGATTGGTTCGGAGATCAACGATCTCGGTCGCCGTCTCGATCAGGCTCAGGACTCGGCGCAGGCCGGTCAGCGCGCCCAGGCGGGCGCTCAGGCTGCCGACCGGATGCGCGATCTCGTGCGTGGCGTCGAGTCCGTGCAGGAACGGATGCGTCAGGCGCAGGAACGCCGGCTCTCGGAACAGGGGCAGCAGGGCCAAGGCCAGCAAGGCCAGCAAGGGCAGCAAGGGCAGCAAGGCCAGCAAGGGCAGCAAGGGCAGCAGGGGCAGCAGGGGCAGCAGGGGCAGCAGGGACAACAGGGACAAGGCCAGCAAGGACAAGGCCAGCAGGGTCAGGGCCAGCAGGGTCAGCAAGGTCAGGGTCAGCAAGGTCAGGGTCAGCAAGGTCAGGGCCAGCAAGGTCAGGGTCAGGGCCAAGGTCAGGGTCAGGGCCAAGGTCAGGGCCAGGGTCAGGGCCAGGGTCAGGGCCAGGGTCAGGGTCAGGGTGGACGCGAAGGCCAGCAGATGGGGCAGGGTGGGGGCCGCGGTGGGAATGGCGGAGGCGGCAACCAACAGGCCGGGGGCGGCGCGTACGGCGGCAACCAGCAGGGCGGATCGCAGCGGCTGAGCGATCGGGCGGAGCAGCAGCAGATCCAGCGTGAGCTGCAGCAGCGCATTGCCGACGCCGAGGCGCTGAGTCGGGAGCTGCGGCAACAGGGGCAGGATGTTGCACCGCTGAATCAGGCGATCGAGGGGATGCGGAACATGGCGTCCACGTTCACGGGCCTCGACGACAAGCGCGCCGAGGCACTTCTCAGAACGCAGGTGATTGAGGGGCTGAAGGCGTACGAGTTCGCGCTGCGCCGCGCCAATGGCGACGACGCCGGGACACGCGTGCTCCTGGAGCGCACGGGCGACGTGCCGCCAGCCTACAAGGCGCTCGTCGAAGAGTACTACCGGTCGCTTTCGCGCCCGACGCCCAAGAAGCCGCCGCAACCCTAGGACCGCGGAGATCCGCGGAGAACGGCACGGAGATTCGCGGGTACGACACGGAGATTCGCGGGTACGACACGGAGATTCGCGGAAAAGGGCCCGGAGATTCACGGAAAAGGGCACGGGAGATTCGCGGAGAGCAGCCGAGCAGTCGCGAACGGACAG
>CAZLAU010000131.1:0-7764 GCA_964557615.1 uncultured Gemmatimonas sp. | reverse complement strand
ACGTAGCGCTGCGAGAGCTGCGAGTAGGCGAACCCCGCGCGGTGCCGCACGAGTTCGTGGGTGAGCGAGCGGCTGACGCCCTCGATGAGCAGTGAATAGTTGGCGTGCTCGAGCACCGAGCCGTGGCCCTGCTTCTTGATGTTCTCGATGTAGTCGCGCGTGGTGCGACTGGCCGGGTTCTTCTGGCTCATGTAGCAGAGCCGGCCGGCAAACTCCGCGAGCCGCTCGCCGTCGGAACTCTCGCCCATCCACTGCACCGGAAGGTGTGCCGGCTCGGCGAATGCCGGGCGGGCGAGGACGCTGATGACGGGCTCGGTGTAGAAGTGCGGCATGGGCGGGGGCTGGACGGTTGTCTGTGTTGCACAAGATAACCGCCCAGCCCCCGTGAATCCCGTACCGCCGCCGTGCGGCGGCGGGTCACGCTATCACGTCTGCCGCGTTACTTCGTGAGCGCCGGCGCGGCTTCACCGGACTTGATCGAGATCTTGCGCGGAAGTGCGCCCTTGGACTTCGGCACTTTCAGCGAGAGCACGCCCTGCGAGAACGTGGCGTCGATGTGCTCGGCGTCCACGTGTTCCGGCAGCCGGATGGATCGCGAGAAGCTCCCGTTCAGCCGCTCGCTGCTGAACACCCGGAGCTGCGCCTTCTCCTGAGCCGGGAGCGTCGCGGCGCGCGTTCCCGAGATGGTCAGGGTGCCGCGGTCGAACTGGATGTCCACGTTCTCCTGGTGCACGCCCGGCAGGTCCGCCTCGACGATGAAGGCCGACTCGGTTTCATACAGATCGACCGCGGGAAGCCAGAGCTGCGCCCGCACCGGCGCGTCGGCGATGCCCGTCGCCTGACGACTGTTCATCACGTCGTCCATCTGGCGGCTCCAGTCGAGCATGCGATCGAAAAGCGTTGGGTAGTTGGTCGTAAACACCTGACAAGCCCTCCTGTAGCGTTGGAACGCCCCTGCGCCCTCGTGGCTTCGGGTACGGCGGCGCCGGACGCCTCCGGCAACGCACCGTGCATTCGATGCAACCCGTGTGCCAGCGCGCGTTTGCCGATCTGACAATCGCGATTGCCGGATCGGCAAATCGCCTGTCGGCCTGACTTACGGTGCGGTCGCGGCGAAGGGGACGAACGGCCGGGCCTTCACCCGGACGACGAGCCGCGCCAAGGCGCGATTGCTGAGGAGGGCGAGGAGGCCGCTGGCCATCAGCCAGCGCACCTCCGCGCGGGAGATCTTGACGGCGCCTCCCGCGCGCAGCATCACGCGCGATGCCGACAACTCGCGCAGCGTCGCGTAGGCGTACAGGAGCGGCAGCACGCAGAACGCGCGGATCGCGACCGTCCGTCGCGGCAGCCGGACGAGGTACTCGAACGCCTCGTCGAGATCGCGGCGCGCGAGCTCGATGAACGATTCGACCGCCGCCTTGTTGGCGTCGAGGTGAGACGGAGCCAGCAGCGTCAGGTGCGCGCTGCCGTGCGCGGCCAGCGTTTCGGCCGGGATGTAGATCGCGTTCTCGTGCTCGGCGTCCCAGGCGATGTCCTTCAGGATGTTCACCGTCTGCAGCGCCTCGCCGAACTTCTGGCAGCGTTCCCAGAGCGCCGCATAGGTGCGTTCGTCAATGGCCGGCGAGTGCTCGCGCCACAACTCTGTGAGCATGCACCCCACGGTCCCGGCCACGTAGTAGCAGTACTCCCGATACTCGGCGAGCGTCTGGATGCGGATGCCGCCGGGGTAGAGCAGCACGAACTTCCGCATCCCCACGACCATCTCGCGCACCCAGCGGACGACGATCGCGTGGGTGGCCGGCGGAAGCGACCGGAGCACGATGCACGCCACGTCGGTGTGCCGGAGGAGGTCGACGTGCGCGGCACTTCCCGACACGTCGGCGGCGAGCGCCGGGAAGCCGTCCGCGGCCCGGGCGTCGTCGAGCGCCGTGGCAAAGGCGTCGAGCAGCGCGGCCTTCCGGGCGGCGTCGAGCGCGCCGTCATCCTCGATCGTGTCGGCAATCCGCGCGAGGATGTACGCGATCATCACCGCGGTGCCGAGGGACCCCGGCAGAAAACGGATGGAGAGCGCGAACGTCCGGGATACGTCCGGAAGCACGGTGCGGGCCCACTGTTCCGCCTCCCCGATCGTGCGCGGGCGGTCCACCGGTCACCCGTCCCGCGGCGGCTCGTACTCCAGCCGGTCCAGCGCCTGCTCGAGCGCAACCTGCGCGCGATTGAGCAGGGCGAGGTAGCCGCGCCGGAAGAGCGTGATCGAGACCATCGGCACGACCAGCGCCGGGATGAGCGAAAGGGCCGCCGCGAGCATCAGGCCGGCGTCGGTCGCGAGCCAGAAGAGCGGCAGTCCGACCAGCACTCCCGCGCCCGCAATCGCCAGCGCGATGGTCGTGCGCTCGGCACGCTGGCCGGCGAGGCTCGCCACGAGCCGTGCGTGGGAGCGGCGTCCCTCGAGCGGCGCGACGACGCCAAGCACCTCGGTGGCTGCCGACAAATGGAAGTTGCGCCCTCCGAGCCGCAATGTTCGGCGCATCGCCGTCAGGAAGTCGCGGCGGGGCTCCCAGGCGAGCTGCCCCGGAAATCGCCTCTTCACCTGCAGCGACTCGGATTTCTGCATCCACGCGTCGAGCTGGCGAAGCACCGCTGCCGCCTCGCCCGGCACCGCGCGCGCCGCGTGAATCGTGGCCGTGCCGAGCAGCGTGTGCGCGATCCCGGCGTCCGGCGCGAGGTCGATCCGTGCCCGTTCCTCCGCGAGCGCCTGCCGGATGTGGTCGCGCGAGAGGCCGACCTCGGCCGCGAGCTCCACCAGCTGCGCCTCCGTCATTCCCGCTTCGTCGTCGGTCCGGCTCGCCTGCAGTTCGGCCGCCCTCGCGAGCACGCGCTCGAGTGCATCGCGCGCGACGACGGGAGTCGTGGACGGTGGGTTGGCGGAGGCGCCTGAAGCGACAGGCGGCGTGCTGCTGCGTTCGGCCACGTCAGATTCCGCTGAACGCGACGGCGATCTGGCGCTCGATGGATGAGAGCATCGCGTCGGGCAGTGGGAACGCCCGGGCGAAATCGCCCGCGACATCACCCGTGGCGGATCGCCCCGTGGCGCGGAGGTAGAACGCCATGTATCCGGCTGCGGCGTCGGCGCCGACCTTCGCGGCCAGGATCGCGCCGCCGCGCACGAGCGCCACGGACTGATACCGGTCGGCAACGCCATCCCGCTTCTGCGCCGGCGTGACGTTGTCCTCGACGGCCGCAGCGGTGAGAGGGCCCACGATCTCGTGGATCAGGCAGTAGATCGCATCCGCGGCGCGCTCGGGTGACTCCGGGAAGCCCACGACGATCGAGTTCTGCCGCTTGTCGTTGGTGATCGTGCGGCCTTCGGCCTCCAGCACCGTCGAGAGGATCAGCTCGCCGTCGGGCTGCTGCGTGTGGTTCAGGAATCGCTGCAGGGCTGGACGGTATCGGGACTGCCAGAGCGAGTCCACCGCGGCGAGGCCGGCGTCACGACGGCGGGTCTCGGCAAGCCACCACTGGCGGTGGAACTTGTCGCGCTCCGACTGAAGGCCAGCCAGAAACCGTCTGGCAAAGTCGCGGTCCTCGCGCGTCCGGAACACCGAGCCCAGGCGGGCCACCATCTGCGCCGATGCCGCGGGCGCCCGCCTCGGATCGCCGTCCACGCGAACGAAGGCGTCGAGCGCGGCGGACAAGTCGGTCCAACTGGAGAACTCGAGCGCGAGGAACTGCGCGGCGAGCAGCGACGGACTCCTCGCCATTGCCGCCCGGAGCACATCGGTGTTTGCGTCGAGCTCGGTGAAAGCGCTGGCCGCGTTGCGCGCCACGATCAGGGCATCGCGATATCCGCGGCGATAGAGCGGCGGGTCGGCGGAATCCGGTGCGACGATCGCGAACCCGTGCAACCAGAGATCCACGTGCTCGCGCACCTTCACCGGCCAGCGGGTCCGTGCCGCCGGCTGGGCCGACGCTTCGGCGATCGGGACAGCCGTAAGCGCGACCGCCGCGCACGTCGCGAAGAGGACCGCGGCGGCCGCCTTCATCCGCCGCCGGCCCGGCCGCAGGAAACGCAAAACTTCCATTCCGGTTCCAGCTCGGCGCTGCACGCGGCGCAGCGCTTGATGGAGAGATCCTGGCCGCAGTGCGGGCAGAACCTGATCTCGCGACCCTGCGGCAAGGGCTGGCCGCAGTATCGGCATCCGGGCCGCGCCGACCGCGGTTCCACTCCGCCGGTCATCAGCGCGACGGCATTCGGGACCGGCCGCGCCTTGGGCACGATCGGGCGGTCGCGAACTGGTGACACCGACGTCGCAACCGGCGGTGGCGCCGGCGGAGCCTGGGGTGATTTCGGCAGAGCGGGAGCGGCCGGCGCGGGAGGGGCGACACGCGCGGCGGGCGGAGCGGGTGCCGCCGGGGCCGCATCCGCATCCGGTACGGCGCGCACAGGCGCAGGGCCAAGCGACTCGAGCACCGCGCGCACCCGTTCCTGCGAGAGCGTGACACGCGAGTTCAGGTAGGAGCGGTAGGCCTGGAGATCCGGGTTCTTGGAATCGAGCTCGGCGCGCAGGTCATCCTGCATGAGGTCGTCCACGAACAGCAGCCCGCGCTCTCCCGAGAGCAACCGCGTCATGGTGTGTCCGTAGTCGTCGTCGGTCGCAGCGCCGATCTCGTCGCGCACGCGCCGGTACGGCACCGCGCTGAGCAGGTCGGCGACGTCCAGCCCGGCGGCGAGCAGCTCGGGCCGCCGGTCGCGCACCGAGCGTACCAGCGCGGCA
This sequence comes from uncultured Gemmatimonas sp., assembly GCA_964557615.1. Classification (GTDB taxonomy): domain Bacteria; phylum Gemmatimonadota; class Gemmatimonadetes; order Gemmatimonadales; family Gemmatimonadaceae; genus Fen-1231. Next base: position 2,989 of record CAZLAU010000131.1, on the reverse strand, counting down.
AAGAGCTTGTCGAGCTCGTCGGGGTTTGGCGGATTCGCAGTCACGGCATCTCCTCACTTCCAACGTAACACGGGCCCGCACTACGGCGGCACACCTGGCGTCGCGTCACCGCGGCGGCGGCGGTGGCGGCGGGTGGGGCCTGAAGTCGGCGGCCGATGGAAAGCCTTGCGGCGGGGCGTGGCGCTGACCGGCGTCGGCATACCACTCGTCGAACGCCGACGGAACCAGTCCGCCCGACGCCGTTTGTTCCGCGGCGGCGGAGGTCGCCAGGTGATTCGCGTACTCGTTCTGGGCGTGGCCGGCGTGCCCCCGGACCCACTGCCAGCGCACCCGGTGAGGTGCCGCCGCGCGAATCGCGTCGTGCCAGAGCGAGAGGTTCTCGATCGCCCCGGTCTTGCGCGTCCAGCCACGCTTCGCCCAGCCGTGCGTCCAATCGGTCATCCCGTCCACGATGTATCTCGAGTCCGTCGTGAACACGACGTCGAACGAAGCTCCCTTGGCGCCCAGTTGGGTGAACGACTCAATCACCGATCGAAGCGCCATCCGGTTGTTGGTCGTTGCCGGCTCGCTGAGCCAAAGGTCGCGGCGGATCACCTCCGCGGAACCCGGCCTCCGGTACTCGACCAGCGCGCCCGCCCCGCCCGGATTATCGCCCTCACGCCCGTTGCCGAGGCACGACTCGTCGGCGTAGATCGCCACCAGCTCGCGGCCGCCGCTCATCGCACCACGTCAATGCTGTCGGCTTCGTCCACCCAGAGCGTGACGGGATCACCGGTCGTCGGGTGTCGTGCCTCGATTGCCTCACGGCGGTTGCGCAGTACCAACCGATCAGGCACGACCACGATGTCGCGGCGGCCCAGCTTCACGACGATGCGGCAGCCGTCACGGATCGCGTTTTCGAGCGCGTCGTACTGTGCGACCGTGAGCTGCGGCATCAGGTCGGGCTGGCGAACCACGCCCGCACCGTCTGCTCGATCGCGTCGGCGGCGGCGGTGATTTCGGCGACCGGGACGTACTCTTCGGCAGCGTGAGCCACCGCGATGTCGCCCGGCCCGAAACACACGGCCGGGATTCCGGCAGCGGTGAGGATCGCGGCGTCGGTCCAGCACGACAGGCCTTCGATCGTCGCCGTGCCGCCACCCTGGGCGACCGCGGAGCGCAGGTGACCGACGAGCGGATGCGTTGCGTCCACTTCGTTTGGCTGCTGCGAGAAGCCCGGCACGACGGTGGCGACCAGCTCCGGGCGCACGGAGCGCACCCGCCCGATCGCACTCTCGAGTTCGCGCGTGAAGTCGGCGGCCGACTCACCAGGGATCGTACGCCGCTCGAACTGCACCACGCACCGATCCGGGTACGTCGAGAGCCCCGAGCCGCCACGGATGAACGACGCGTGAAGCGAGGGACGACCGAGGAGCGGATGGCTGCGCTGCGTGAGTTCGCGCTGCTGGTACGCTTCGACTTCGGCGACGACCAGCGCCGCCAGCGCGATGGCGTCCACGCCGACATCGTGCCGGCTGCCGTGAGCCGCCACGCCGCGCACGTCAACGTCGGCCCACGCAAACCCCTTGTGCGCCGGGCAGATGCTGAGGCGGGTGGGCTCCGTGACAATCGCGGCGTCGGCCGTGACGCCCGACGCCACGAGCGCGCTGGTGCCGACGCTGTGAAACTCCTCGTCGACGACGGCGGCGACGATCACTTCGCCATTCAGCCCTGTCCCGGCGGCGCGCCAGGCCGCTGTACACATCGCCGCGATTCCCGCCTTCATGTCGGCCGACCCGCGTCCGAACAGGCGACCGTCGCGCACTTCGGCGTCCCACGGCTCGTGGGTCATGCCGTCCACGCCGACCGTGTCGAGATGTCCGTTCAGGAGAAGCGCGCGCCCGCCCGACTTCCCGATCCGCGCCACGACGTTCGGCCGCCCGCGCTCGACCTGCTGGAGTTCGACCTGAAACCCCCACTCGCGGAGCACCCGCGCCAGAAGCCGGGCGCACGCGCCCTCGCCGGGTCCGTCCGCCACGAGGGACGGGTTGCGCGAATCCACGGCAACGAGCGCACGCGTCAGCCCAACCGCATCGCCCTTGGTGAGCGCGGCCTTCACCATGGCGCGCTGGCGCTACTTCTTCGGAGCGGCTTTCTTCTTGGCAGGCTTCCTGGCCGCGGATTGTGCCGCCTTCTTCGGAGCGCTCTTCGCCGTCGAGGTCTTGGCCTTGCCGGCCGACTTCTTGCCGCGCGAATGCTTGGTTGCCTCGTCGGCCGATGCGATCAGCCGGTCGGCCTCGTCCTGCGTCATCTGGCTGCGCCGCACCATGAACTGCGCGAGGTCGCGGGCGCTCTCGATCGAAAACGCGGACAGCCCGGCAGCGGCATTGATGACATCTTTCATCGCCGCCGCCATCTTGCTACCGGCTTCCATGCTGATTTCGTGCGCCTTCGCCGCCATCTCCGCGACGGTGTCACGAACGTCGGCACCGCGGTGGCCCGGGTGACGCCGCACGGGCAGCGTCGTGCCGCCTCCGGCTGGTGCAGGTGGACGGACAACGGACGAGGTCTTGTCGGGCATTCTGTGAAACTCCGTGATCGCAAGGGGTTCCGCGTGCAAGTCGCGGCGCCGTGACGCTCAGTTGACGAAATACAGCCGTGTTGGGCGGCCGAGGAAGCAACGACGTTGTCGGGGACGCGCCAAGTATACGGAAATAGTGTTGCGGGGCAAGCGGTTGCGCTTGGCGAATTCGCCCAAATTCTCATCAGTTAGTCCGGTCGTTTGCGAGACAAGATGCGCAAACTGGCCGCAGAAACGCTCCCATCATCGGACCACTACTGATACATCAATGAGCCAGTTACCGCTATCAGGGATGCGAATTCTCGATCTTACCCGCGTGCTCGCCGGGCCCTTGGCGACAATGCAGCTCGGTGATCTGGGGGCCGACGTCATCAAAGTCGAGCGCCCTGGCGTCGGCGATGAATCGCGCGGGTGGGGTCCGCCGTTCGA
>CAZLAU010000130.1:0-7798 GCA_964557615.1 uncultured Gemmatimonas sp. | reverse complement strand
GCGCGGCGCGCGTGGACCCGCTGATCGCGCTGCGGAGCGACTGAGCCGACGCGCGCCTCCGCCGCAATCGCTAGGGCGTGCCTCGCGAGGCCAGCCGGGGCGGCGGCGCAGTCGCAGGTACAACGCTCGGCAGCGCGATCTCCGACGCGTACGACATGCCGCCGTCAGCCCGGTACATCTCGCCGGCAACCATGTATGGCGACTCATCCACCAGGTACCAGGTCGCCACCAGTGAACGGTCGACCACGCGGTGCTCGTCGACCTTCCACGCGTTCACCGTCCGTCCTTCGACCAGCGTCGGTTCGCGCCCGACGATCGTAAACGCGCGGTCGTCGGCCTTTGCCATCGCCAGGTTCCACACCGGCGCGACGATCACGAGGCCGGGCCGCATGCCCACGGCGAGCGGCACGAGGTCGGATGCTCCCGCAAAGAATCCGTGCCGATCGACCGTCAGGTCAATCGGCCGGGGAACGGTGTCGGCGCTACCCCGGCGCGACCCGATGACGCGGCTTCCCTCGATCCGGTATTGGACGTACGCACCGCTCTTCTGGCGGCTCAGGTACGCGATCGGCGCCATGGTCACGCCGTCGTACGTCTGGCTCAGCACATTTCCGGCCTGCGGGCCGATCATCGATGTCGTGGTCCAGCGCATCACGGGACGGCCGGCGGAGTCACCGAGCGTGAGCTCGTTCACCCATTCGTTGGTGACAGGCCCGGTCGGCCCGCCATCGTGCACCCGGACGCGCGCCCGGTGCGGTTTGTACACCCGCGCATCGACGGCGGCCGACCCGACCTCGACACGCACGGTATCCGGCTTCGGAGGCGTCGCCACGAGAGCGGCGGCGAGGATCAGCGCTGGGGACATGCGACCATCCGTGGAGGAGGTGGGAGTGTACGGAGTTTGACGCCCGCCGACCCGGAAAGGTTGCGGCGCCTTCGGTTGCGTCCGGCGTCAGCGCTACGCGGGAATCGGCCGTCACACCCGTTAGCTTTCGCAATGGCATTCACCTCTCTGAAACTTCATCCGAGTCTCCTGCGCGGCATCAAGGAACTCGGATTCGCATCGCCCACCCCGATCCAGGCAGACTCCATTCCGCCGGCCCTCGAGGGCCGCGATGTGCTCGCCTGCGCGATGACCGGAAGCGGCAAGACCGCCGCGTTCCTCCTCCCCATCCTCCACCAGCTCCTCAGTCGCCCCCGTGGCGCCACCCGCGTGCTCGTGCTGTCGCCGACGCGCGAACTGGCTTCCCAGACCGTCGAGGAGATGAATGGCCTCGCTGTCCACACGCCGCTCACCGCCGCCGCGATCATCGGCGGCGTGGGGATGGGCCCGCAGGAACACGCGTTTCGCAGCAACGTGGACGTGATCGTTGCGACGCCCGGACGCCTCCTCGACCACCTCAAGGCGCCGTACGCGCGCCTCGACAAGATCGAGCATCTCGTCCTCGACGAAGCCGATCGCATGCTCGACATGGGGTTCCTGCCCGACATTCGGCGCGTGCTCAAGCTCGTGCCCGCCAAGCGGCAGACGCTGTTCTTCTCGGCCACGATGCCGGCGCCGATCGTGCAGCTCACGAAGGAGATGCTGCACAACCCCGTCACGATCAACCTTGCGCGCAAGGCGGCGCCGGCCGTGGGCATCACGCAGGCCGTGTATCCGGTGCCGCAGGAGCTGAAGTCGCACCTGCTGTTTGCCCTGCTCGAGCGCGGGCTGATGGAGGAGGCGCTGGTGTTCACGCGCACCAAGCACCGTGCCAACCGGCTCTGGGAGTTTCTGGAGAAGCGCGGCGTTTCCGTGTCGCGCATCCACGGCAATCGCTCACAGCCGCAACGCGTCGAGGCACTCGCGGGGTTCAAGAGCGGCAAATACCGCGTGCTGGTGGCGACCGACATCGCCGCGCGCGGCATTGACGTCGAGGAACTCGGTCACGTCGTGAACTTCGACGTGCCGATGGCCCCAGAGGATTACATCCACCGCGTCGGCCGCACGGCGCGCGCCCAGATGACCGGTGAAGCGTTCACCTTCGTGTCACGCGAGGAAGAGGCCGACATCCGGCAGATCGAGCGCGCCGTCGGGAAGGCGCTGCCTCGCGTCACGCTCCCGGATTTCGATTACGCGGCAAGACCCGCGGGACGCCTGGAAGTGCCAATCGCCGAGCGATTGGCCGCACACCGTGCGCAGCGCACCAAGGGGCGAGAGCGGGCAAGGGAGAACGCGGCGCGTGCCGGTGGCAGCAGCGACCGGAATCGCCCCGCTGGCGGTGACAGGAATCGCCCCGCTGGCGGCGACAGGAATCGTCCCGGTGGCGGCGGCGACGGGAATCGACCGGGCGGCCCCAAGCGGCGAAGTGGCGGCGGGCGAGGGCACCGCGGTGGGGGCGGCCGCAGCGGTGGGGGCCGCGGTGGTCACGGTGGCGCGAGTGGCGGAGGACGGTCGTCGGGTTCGCCTACCGGCTGACGACAAGGCCCCCGGACGGGCGCGCTCCGCTGCCGCGCTTCGCCAGCGCTGCGTGCGCCGCCGCCAGCCGCGCGATCGGTACCCGAAATGGCGAGCAGCTCACGTAGTCGAGCCCTACGTCATTGAAGAACGCGACCGATCGCGGGTCGCCGCCGTGCTCGCCGCACACGCCCACCTTGAGCCCCTCGCGCGCCCCTCGCCCGCGTTCGGTGGCCAGGCGCACGAGCTGGCCCACGCCCTTGGTGTCGAGCGTCTGGAAAGGATCATCCGGCAGCAGGCCGCGCTCGACGTACCCGGGCAGGAACCGGGCGGAATCATCCCGGCTCATTCCTAGCGTGGTCTGCGTGAGGTCGTTCGTGCCGAACGAGAAGAACTCGGCCACACCTGCGATCTCATCGGCCACGAGCGCCGCGCGGGGGAGTTCGATCATTGTGCCCAGCGAGTACGCGACGCGCTCGCCACGCTTCTCGAATACCTCGTCGGCCACGCGCCGGATGATGGCTTCCTGGTCGCGATACTCCGAAATGAACGCCACGAGCGGGATCATCACCTCGGGAATCACGGTGACGCCACGCTCCTGGCACCGGGCCGCCGCCGTGAAGATCGCCCGCGCCTGCATTTCCGTGATCTCGGGATACACCACGCCAAGCCGGCAGCCGCGGTGGCCGAGCATCGGGTTCGCCTCGGTCAGCCGGTCGATCTGTCGCAGCGTCGCCTCGCGGGCAAAGACCTGCGAGAGCAGCGCGTCAATCTCGGTCACGCTGGCGGCCATTCGGAGCTGCAGCTTGAGGTCCGTGATCGAGAGGACCGTCTCGTCGTGCTTTGGCAGGAACTCGTGGAGCGGCGGGTCGAGCAGCCGGATCGTCACCGGGAAGCCGTCCATCGCCGTGAAGATGCCCTCGAAGTCGGCGGTCTGGAGCGGTTCGAGTTTGCGCAACGCCTCCGCACGCGCAATCACGTTCGGTGCCATGATCATCTCGCGCATCACCTCGATGCGCGATCCCACGAAGAACATGTGTTCGGTGCGGCAGAGTCCGATCCCCTCGGCGCCCAGTTCACGGGCGCGGCGCGCGTCGGCCGGCGTGTCGGCGTTCGTCCGCACCTTCAGCGTGCGCAGCTCGTCCGCCCATTGCATCACGGTGTCGTAGTTCGCGTCAAGTTCCGGCTCGGTCGTGGCGACCTTGCCGAGGAGCACACGTCCCGTCGTGCCGTCCACCGTGATCCAGTCACCGCGCGACACCTTCACCTTGCCCGCCGTGAACAGCTGCTTGCCGTAATCGATCTGCAGCGCATCACAGCCGGCGACGCAGCACTTGCCCATGCCGCGCGCGACCACCGCCGCGTGTGACGTCACGCCACCGCGCGCAGTGACCACGGCGCGCGCTGCCACCATGCCGTGAAAGTCGTCGGGGTTGGTCTCGTGTCGCACCAGGATCACGTCGTCGCCTCGTGCCGCGCATGCGGCCGCGTCGTCGGCGTCGAACACCACGACGCCGGCCGCCGCTCCCGGCGACGCCGCGAGCCCCGTTGCGAGCAGCGTCACCTCGGCGTCCGGATCGACGACGTGATGCAGCAACTGATCCAGTTGGTCGGGCGCCACGCGCTGCACCGCCTCCTCGCGCGTGATCAGTCCTTCGTTGAACATGTCCACGGCGATGCGCGTCGCGGCCTGCGCCGTTCGCTTGCCGCGCCTCGCCTGCAGCATCCACAGCTTGCCCCGCTCGATCGTGAATTCGAGGTCCTGCATGTCGTGGTAGTGCTTCTCGAGCCGCTGCGCCACGTCGGCGAACTGCGCGTACACGTCCGGAGCGGCGTCGGCCATCTGGCGGATCGGCACGGGCGTGCGCGTGCCCGCCACGACGTCCTCCCCCTGGGCGTTCACCAGGTATTCGCCGAACAGCGCCGGCTCGCCGGTGCTGGGGTTGCGCGTGAAGGCCACGCCGGTGCCCGAGTCATCACCCGTGTTGCCGAACACCATCGCCTGCACGTTGACGGCCGTGCCGAGCGAGTCGCTGATATGGTTGAGTCTCCGGTAATCGGTCGCGCGGCGGTTCATCCACGAGTCGAACACCGCGGCGATCGCCATGCGGAGCTGTTCCTCCGGATCGTCCGGTACGTGACGACGGGCCTCGCCGAAGATGATCTCCCGGAACCGCTTCACCAGCGCCTGGAGTGCTGGCACGTCGAGGTCGGCGTCGCGCGAGGCGCCGGCCCTCGACTTCGCCAGCTCCATCGCGTGGTCGAGCGCGGCGCCCGGGACCCCCAGGACGATCTCACCGAACATCTGGACGAACCGCCGCTGCGCGTCCCACGCGAACCGCTCGCTGCCGGTGACCTTTGCGAGTCCGTCGCGTGTGTCGTCGTTCAGGCCGAGATTGAGCACCGTGTCCATCATGCCCGGCATCGAGACCGGGGCTCCCGACCGCACCGACACGAGCAGCGGCCTCTTGCGGTCGCCGAACTTCTTGCCGGTCAGCTCCTCGACGTGCCGCAGCGCTGCCTTGCTCTGCGACCAGAGCCCGTCCGGAAAGAGCTTCTGGTTGCTGTTATACGCCTTGCACGACTCGGTCGTCAGCGTGAATCCCGGCGGCACCGGCAGTCCAACGCGAGTCATCTCGGCCAGGCCGGCGCCCTTGCCGCCCAGGAGCGGCACCATCGTGCGGTCGCCTTCCTCGAAGGCGTACACCCACTTCGTGTCGGACGGCGTCATATGGACATTCGCGCGCGGTTCCTCTCGTCGGTCTTGCGCGCGGCGACGAGGCGGAGCATTTCGCGGTAGGCCTCCGAGAACGTCCGCTTCGCGGCCAGTGCACGATTGGTGATGGCGGCCGACTCGCCGGCGTCGAGCAGGAGCCCGCCGCATTCGATGCACGCTTCCACCGGCACCTCGCGCAGGGTGATCACGCTCAGCACGCTGTTGGTGCACCGCGGGCACTTGAGCGTCGTCGCCCGTGCCGGGCCTTCGAGCAGCGCCACGGTCGAGAAATCGAGTCCGCGCTGCCTCGCGTCGAGCAGGATCGTCGTCTCGAGGGCGGTGCGCTGAATCCACAGCGCGCCGCAGCCGTCGCACCTTGACTGGGGAATCGTGGCACCGTCGTCCGTGGCGAGTGTGCCGCTGCACTTGGGGCAAATCATCGGCCGGCCTCCTGCAGTGAGCCGCGCGTCAGTGGTTACGGCGGTCGCCCTCGTCGCGCGGCCGGCGAACCGCGCGACGACGTGTCTCGAGTGAAGTCAGACTCCCCGCGTCGGAGTGCTTCCTACCGGTACTCCCCCATCAGCTCCTGCAGCCGGCCGTTCCCCGGGCACAACTCCGCAAACGGCACCTCCACGAGCGGCGTCTGCACGGTCCTGTTCATCGCGTGCATCTCCACTCCCTTCTCATCCATGAACAGGAGGCCGGTCGCAATCTCACCACGATCAATGCACTCCTTCACGTGCAGGTACGCCGCGTTCCGGTTCGTCGCATCGTAGTCGGCGGCCGGCTTCCGGAACCGCACGATGCTCCCGTCGTGCATCGTCACGCTCGTCACGCCGCCGGCTGCGCCCGACTCGGCGCTGATCTCCTTGCGGAGCGGCACGAAGTCCACCGGCGCCAGCTCCACCTCGTGCTCGCGCGTGAACTTGTAGCTCTTGGTGCTCCCCTCGTGGTCGTTGAAGCTCACGCAGGGCGAGATGATGTCGATCAGCGCGAACCCGTTGTGCTTGAGCCCGGCCTTGAGGATCGGCACGAGCTGCGCCTTGTCGCCCGAGAACGATCGCGCCACGAACGTGCAGCCGAGCGAAAGCGCGAGTAGCACGGGATCAATGGGCTGGCTCTGGTTGGCTTCGCCCTTCTTGGACGTCGAGCCGACGTCGGCGCTCGCGGAGAACTGGCCCTTGGTGAGGCCGTACACCCCGTTGTTCTCGATGAGGTAGAGCATCTGCACGTTGCGCCTGATGGCGTGGCAGAGCTGGCCGAGGCCGATCGAAAGCGAGTCGCCGTCACCGGAAATGCCGATGTACATCAACGACCGGTTCGCCGCGCTGGCACCGCTCGTGAGCGATGGCATACGCCCGTGCACGCTGTTGAACCCGTGCGACTGCTTCATGAAGTACGCGGTGGTCTTCGACGAGCAGCCGATGCCGCTCATCTTGCCGGCGCGGTGCGGCGGCACGTCGAGCTCCCAGAACGCCTGGATGAGCGCCGCGGTCACCGAATCGTGCCCGCACCCGGCGCAGAGCGTGCTCATCGCACCCTCATAATCCCGCTTGGTCAGGCCGAGTCCGTTCTTCTGCAGCCCCGGATGCTTGACCGGGGGCTTGGCGATACTGGTCATGACTGCACTCCGGCAAGCTGGCCAAGGCCGGCCGTCACCGCGTCGACCACGACGGCGGGCACGAGCGGCAGGCCATGATAGTAGAGAATGGGAGTCATCTTGTCGCGCGGCGTGCCGGTCTCGATCGCCAGCATCGACCGCAGCTGCGCGTCGCGGTTCTGCTCTACGACGAACAGCTTGTCGTGGCTCTCGAGGAACTCGCGCACCTCGTTGCCAAACGGGAACGCCTTGATGCGCATGTAGTCGCACGCCACGCCCTGTTTCGCGAGCCGGTCCACCGCCTCGAGCACCGCGGCGTGAGTGCCGCCCAGCGCGATGAGACCAATGTCGTTGCCGTTTCCGCGAATCTCCGGTTGTGGTACCGCGTTCTCCGCGGTTGCAAACTTCAGCGCAATCCGCTCCATCACCGCCTGGTATTCCGGCGAATCTTCCGTGTACGCGCCGTTGAGGTTGTGGCCCGATCCCCGGGTGAAGAACGCACCCTTGCCGCCGCTTCCGGGCAGCGTCCGGCTCGGAATGCCGCCACCGGTGTCCTGGAACCGCCCCCACTTGGGTAGCGCCGCAACCTGCTCGGCGGTCAGCACCTTGCCGCGATCAGGCACGTAGCTGTCGTCCCACTGCAGCTTCGGAATCATCCAGTCGTTCATGCCGATGTCGAGGTCGGTCAGCACGAACACAGGCGTCTGGAAACGCTCGGCGAGGTCGAATGCCACCGGCGCCATCGCAAAGCACTCGCCCGGGTCGCTCGGATAGAGACAGATGTGCTTGGTGTCGCCGTGCGACGCGTAGGCGCAGAGCATCAGGTCGCCCTGCTGCGTGCGCGTGGGCATCCCGGTGCTCGGCCCCACGCGCTGCACGTCCACGAACACCGCAGGCACCTCGGCGTAGTACGCGAGGCCGATGAACTCGGACATCAGGTCGATGCCCGGGCCGGCCGTTGACGTGAAGGCACGCGCGCCCGCCCAGTTTGCGCCGATCACCATGCCGGCGGCCGACAGCTCGTCCTCGGCCTGGATGATCACGT
>CAZLAU010000129.1:0-7815 GCA_964557615.1 uncultured Gemmatimonas sp. | reverse complement strand
GTGACCAGAGCATCATCGGCCTGAACGAGGACAGCCCCGTCCACACGATGCCGGAAGGCGTCGATCCGTACACGCTCGACCCCCAGCACGCCAGCCGGTACTACGGTCCGCTCAAGGTGCGGGCGGAGCAGGAGGCGCGGCGCCTCTACCCCGGCATCACCACGGTCATTCGTCCGTGCCTGATTGTCGGGCCGCTCGACCGCACCGACCGGTTCACCTGGTGGCCGGCGCGCATTGACAAGGGCGGGGAAGTGCTCGCGCCGGACAAGCCAGACGACCCGTGCCAGTTCATCGATTCACGCGACCTCGCCGAGTGGACCGTGCGGATGGCGGAGGAGAAGGCGTTCGGCACCTACAACGCGATCGGCCCGGAACACCCGATGACGATCGCCGAGATGTTGTACGGTGTGAAGGCGGTCACCACGGCCGGCGCACACTTCACGTGGGTTCCGTGGGAGTTTCTGCAGGAGCAGCGCGTCCGGCCGTGGCGCGACATGACCGTGTGGCAGCCGCCGGTTGGCCGCACCGCGGGTTATCAGCGCCGGAACGCGTCGAAGGCCATCGCCAAGGGACTCACGTTCCGCCCGGTCGCGGTTACGGCCAAGGACACCCTGGACTGGCACAAGACGCGGTCGGCCGCGGAACAGGCCGCGACGCTCAACGGCGAGATCAACGGCGTCGGGATGAAGCGCGAGGCCGAGGTGCTCGCCGCGTGGCACGCTGCCGAGAAGGCGCGTCGTGGCTCCTGAGCCGGCGCGCGCGCAGGCGCCCCTCGAGATCCTGATCCTCGGAGGGACCGGCTTTACGGGTCCCGAGCAAGTCGAATACGCCACGGCGCGCGGTCATCGCGTGACGCTGTTCAATCGCAACCGCACGCGGCCTGATTTCTTCAAGGGGCGCGTCGAGCAGCTCATCGGCGACCTGAACGGCGACGTGAGCGCGCTCAAGGGCCGAACCTTCGACGCCGTCATCGACAATCCCACCACGCTGCCCGCCTGGGTGCGCAACGCGGCGCAGCACCTCGCCGGGCACACGAAGCATTACGTCTTCATCTCGACGCTCTCGGTATACGCCGACAACAGTGTCGCCGGCGCCGACGAGGGCGCGGCGACGACGCCGATGCCGGCCGGCGTTGACCCGTACACCGTGGCGCCGGAGGCGGCCCGCAGCTTGTACGGCACACTCAAGTCGGAATCGGAGCGCGAAGTCGCGCGGCGCTACCCGGCGATGCACACGATCATCCGGCCGGGACTGATCGTGGGGCCGCTGGACCGCTCCGACCGGTTCACCTACTGGCCCGTGCGCATCGATCGCGGCGGCGAAGTCCTGGCGCCCGGCAACCCGTCCGACCCGGCGCAGATCATCGATTCGCGTGACCTCGCGGAGTGGACGATCCGGATGGTCGAGGCTCGTGCGTTCGGCACCTTCAACGCGTGCGGGCCCGTGCGCCCGCTCGGAATGGCCGAGCTGCTCGGCGGAATCCGGGCGGTGACGACGTCCGGCGCGCAGTTCACGTGGGTGCCGGCCGATTTCCTGGCAACGCAACGGGTGTCGTCCTGGCGCGACATGCCGGTGTGGGTGCCGCCGAACCCCAATCGTGCGGGGTTCTCTACGCGCAGCAACGCGCGGGCACTCGCCGCCGGGCTGACGTTCCGGCCCCTTGCGTTGACCGCGAAGGACACGCTCGAGTGGCACAAGACGCGGCCGGCGGCAGAGCAGAAAGCCCTCGCCGACGGCGCCATCGCCGGGATTTCGGCCGCGCGTGAGGCAGAAGTGCTCGCCGCGTGGCGCGCGGCGTCCCGGGGCGGCCGCTGACGCCACCGTCCGGAGGGGTGCCGGCGGGCGGCACGCCGGCGAACGGTGCGCGCGCCGCACTCCACGCGCTGCTCCGTCGTGCGGTCGAAGTCCACACGGGCGAGGTGCACGCGCTCGTGATGGCGTTCACCTACTTCTTCTTCGCGCTCGCCAGCTGGTTCGTGCTGCGGCCCGTGCGCGACGCCGTGGCCGCGTCGAGCGGCGCGACACAACTCTCGTGGCTCTTCGTCGGCACGCTGACGCTGACGCTGATCGCGAACCCGTTTCTCTCGGCGCTCGTGGTCCGGTTCCCTCCCCGGAAGTTCATTCCGTATGCGTACCACGCGATCGTCGTGTCGTTGCTGGTGTTCTACGTGCTCCTCCGCACCATCGGCGCGAGCGAGGGTTCGACGGCGGACATCTGGATCGGGCGGGCGTTCTTCATCTGGCTGAGTGTGTTCGTCCTGTTCGTCACGTCGCTGTTCTGGTGCTTCATGGCCGACGTGTTCCGCAGCGAGCAGGCAAAGCGGTTGTTCGGCTTCATCGGTGTCGGGGGTACGCTGGGGTCGGTCGCGGGGTCTGCCTTGACAGCGTTCCTGGCGCCGCGCATCGGCGCCGTGAACCTCCTGCTCGTGAGCTGCGCGCTGCTCGAGGTCGCCGTCATCGTGATTACACGGTTCCCGTCGGTCAGCAACGTGGGGGCGGATCCGGCGCCCACGGGCGCGCTTGCAGAGGGGGCGTCCGGTGTGCAGCGCGTGCCAGCGGAGCCCGCCGCCCCTCCGCCGGATACCGAGACGGTTGGCGGCAGCATCTGGACCGGATTCAGCCGCACGGTGCAGTCGCCATATCTCGCCGGGATCGCGGTCTTTCTCGTGCTGTTCACGATCGGGTCCACGTTCCTGTATTTCCAGCAGTCGGCGATCGTCGGCGAGGCGTACGCCGACCGCACGTCGCGCACCGAGGTGCTCGCGCAGATCGAGCTGGCCGTCCAGGTGCTCACGGTGATCGCGCAGGTCTTCCTCACCGGGCGCATCATCCGGTGGTTCGGGCTCGTGACGGCGCTGGCATTTCTTCCCGTCGTTTCGATGATCGGCTTCGGCGCGCTCGGCGCAGCGCCGACCTTCGCGGCCGTTGCGGCGTTCGTCATCCTGCGGCGCGCCGGCAACTTCGCGTTCACGAACCCGGCGATGGAGGTCCTGTTCACCGTCGTGTCGCGCGAGGACAAGTACAAGGCCAAGGCGTTCATCGAGACCTTCGTGTATCGCGGCGGCGACCAGGTCGGGGCCTGGGCGTTTGCCGGGCTCACCGCGCTCGGGATGGGATTGACCGCGATCGCGTGGGTTGCCGTGCCGATGTCGGCCGTGTGGATGGCGCTGTCGGTGTGGCTCGCGCGTCGCCACGCCGTGCTTGCCGACGAGCGCGGCGCCCGAACTCCGTAGCGTCGGCAGCTGGCGGCCGACGGCCCCTCGGCTGCTAGCGGTCGTCGGCTGTGTCGTCCCAGCGGTAGCGCTCGAGGTCGATGGCGCCGCTCCGGGCGATCACGATGCCCTCGCGTTCGAGCCGGAATCGCTGCTCGGTTGGCCAGGCGCCGTCGCCGCGCGGGCTGATGCGGCCCTGCGCGTTCACGACGCGGTGCCAGGGCACGGTGCTCCGCTCGGGAAGGGCGTGAAGGGCGTACCCGACCTGGCGTGCGTGCCGGCCAAGTCCTGCGAGGCGCGCGATCTGGCCGTACGTGGCCACGCGACCGCGCGGGATCCTGTGCACGACGGCGTACACGCGGGCGTTCCGGCCGGCCGGCGTCATCGCGGCCGCACCCGTGACCAACCCACTGGCCGCACGTCTGGCTGGTGAGGCGGCAGCGCAAGCCGGCTCCCCCCTGCGCGCCGCCCCGGGACCACCTTCAGCGAGGGCATATGGACAGGAAATTCCTCATCGCGTGGATCGTCGCGTTCATCGTCTGGATGGGTGGAAGTTTCGCCGTACACGGCGTCTGGCTCAATGCGCAGTACCTGGCGCTCGGCACCCTCTACCGCTCCGCCGATGAGCAGATGCAGTACATGCCGTGGCTGCTCGGCGCGCACGTGATCATGGCGGGCGCCGTCGCGTGGATCTATGGACGGGGCGTGACGGCAGCGCCGTGGACCGGGCAGGGGCTGCGCTTCGGCGTTGCGCTGGCCGCGCTGATGGTGCCGGTCAACATGATCTATTACGCCATTCTCCCGCTGCCGATGTCGCTCCTCACGAACCAGCTGATCGGCGACTGCGTGGTGGCGGTGGCGATCGGCCTTGCCCTCGCCGCCGTGCACAAGGGCGGCGCCAAGGCGTAGCAACGCCGACCGGCCGGGCGCCTCGCGCGGCCGGCACCGGAACGACCTGATGACCTGTGCGGCAAAACAACGCCGCGCAGGTCATCTTTCGTGCGCCGATGGACAACCTCTGTCATAGCCTCGCCGGCGCCACGATCGCGCAGGCCGGATTCGCCGGACGCCTGCCGCGGGCGACCTTGCTCGGCGTGGTGGCCGCGAACATCCCCGACGTTGATGCGCTGACCTACATCTGGGCCGACGCCGCCACCGCGGTGTCGTTCCGGCGCGGATGGACGCACGGCGTGCTCGCGCTCGCAATCTGGACGGTGGTGCTGGCCGTTGCCTTCGCGTGGTGGAATCGCAAGCGGCCAAAGGCGGCGGGAAGCGGAGCAGCGGACGGGTCTGGGTTGTCGTGGCGTGCCTACGCGCCCCTCGTCGCGCTGGCCGTGTGCAGTCACCCGGTGCTCGACTGGATGAACAGCTACGGGATCAGGCTGCTCATGCCGTTCAGCGACCGTTGGTTCTACGGCGACACGCTGTTCATCGTGGACCCGCCGCTGCTCGTGCTCTTTGCGGCCGGCTGGTTCCTGTCGGGCCGGGCACTCGCGACAGGTGCGGCGCGTCCGTATGCTGCGGCGCGCGTCGCTCTTGCCCTCGCCGTCGTGTACATCGCCGCAATGAAGGCAATGAGCGTGGCGACGCGCACCGTGGCGGAAGAGGCCCTCGCCATCAGCGGAACGGGCCCGCGCGAGCTGATGGTGGCGCCGCGCCCGCTCAAGTGGCTCCGGCGCGACGTGGTCGTGCGCACGGATTCGTCGTACGACCGATATCCCGCCGCGTGGAACGGCTCCGGCCCGGAACTGGGCGCACGGCTCTGGAGCGACGCCATTGGCGGCTCGCCCGAGGTGGAGCGTTCCGTGCGTGCCACGCGCGACGGCCGGCTCTTCCTGCACTGGTCGCGGTTCCCGTATTTCGTGCCCGGAACGGGGGCCGATGCCGGAACCGTCTTCGTCGGTGACCTCCGCTATTCCGCCGGCACGATCGAGTCGTGGGCCGGCATCCGGGTGCGCGTCGAGGGACTCCCGGCGGGCAACTGACCGCGGCGAGCGACTGACCGCGCGCCCCGGGGAGGCGACCGACAGCGCGGCCCGCGGCAGCCGGCCAGCGGCGGCCGGCCAGCGGGCGGGCCACCGGTCACGTGGGTGCCGCGCGAAGGTTAGTTTCCCTCCATGTCGCTCGCGCTCGCCCGCAAGTACCGTCCCCGCCGGTTTGCCGATGTGGCGGTCCAGACCCACGTGGCGAACACGCTGCGCAGCGCGATCGAGCACGACCGGGTGGCGAACGCCTACCTGTTCTGCGGCCCCCGCGGCACGGGCAAGACCACGCTTGCGCGGGTGCTCGCGATGGCGCTCAACTGCGAGAAGCGGCGCAAGGACCGCGAGCCGTGCGGCGAGTGCACCAGTTGCGAGCGGATCTGGGCGGGCTCGGCGTCACTCGACGTCATCGAGATCGACGCCGCCAGCAACCGCGGCGTGGACGACGCCCGCGACCTCCGCGAGCGCGCGATGTACGCCCCGACGGGCGACGACCGGTACAAGGTGTACATCATCGACGAAGCCCACATGCTCACCAAGGAGGCGTGGAACGCCCTCCTGAAGATCATCGAGGAGCCGCCGCCCCGCGTCGTGTTCGTGTTTGCGACCACCGAGCCCCAGCGCATTGCCAACGCGGCCGCGCCGATCCTCTCGCGCGTCCAGCGTTTCGACCTGCGCCGCATGAGCCCGGCCGACGTCCGCGAACGGCTTACCGCCGTGCTGGCGTCGGAGAAGGTGACGGCCGAGCCCGACGCCCTTGCGATGCTCGCCAAGGCGGCCGACGGCTCGATGCGCGACGCGCTCTCCCTCGCGGACCAGGTGCTTTCGCTCGGCACGGGCGCCGTGACCGAAGAGCTGGTGCGTGACACGCTCGGACTCGTGCACGACGATGAAATCCTCTTGCTCCTCACGATCATCGCCGAGCATCGGGCGGGCGACGTGTTCACGGAATCGGCGCGCCTTGCCGACCGGGGCGCCGATTTCGGGCTGCTGCTCGCGGGCGTCACCGACGCCCTGCGCGGCGAGCTGGCGATCGCGCTTGGTGGCGAAGTCACCGACCTCTCCGAGCGCATGCGCACGGCGCTGGTCGCTGCAAAGGGCCGATTCTCTGCCGCCGACGTAGTCAGAATGCTCAATATGGCGATCGAACTCGAGCCGCACTTCAAGCGCAGCGGCCAGCAGCAACTGCTGTTCGAGACCCTGCTCGTGCGCTTCGCGCTGCTCGATCGCACCGTGGATCTCGAGTCGGTGCTTCGCGGACTGCCGGAAGGGGGCGGCCCAACCGGCGGTTCGATCGCGCCGTCCCGGGAGCGGGCGCGCCCGCCCGAGGACCCTCCTGCCCAGTCGCGCCGGATGGCAGCCGACCGCGCGGCGCCCGACCGCCCCGCGCCCGACCGCCCCGCGCCCGACCGCCCTGCGCCCGACCGTGGGGCTCCGCCGCGCGCCCGTGACGTCGCGCGGGTAGCCGAGGCGTCGCCCGCGGTTGCGGACGCGCCGCCGCCGGTTCCGGCCCCCCAACCCCTCGACATCAACCGGCTCTCGGCCCGCTGGGACGATGTCGTCGAGGCCGTGCGCGCATCGGGCCGCGGGGTCGTGGCGTCGTCCCTCGCCGAGAGCACGCCGATCGCCGTGGCCGACGGGATCGTCACGGTGCAGGTGCCGAGCGACACGCTGGCTGCGGCCATTGATAACGGCGCAGACGCCGTGATGGCTGCCTTGCGCACGTTGTTCACCGGCGTGCGCCGCGTTGTCGCAGCACGCCCGGAGGGGGCCGCGGCGGCACCGCTCAAGCGGATGACCGAATCCGAAGTGATCGCCAATCGTGTTGCGACCCTGAGAAAGGGCGCTCCGCTGCTCGACGCGGCGTTCGACACCCTTGATCTTCGGCTCATCGACTGACCGGCCGCCGTGGTTGCGCGGGTTGGTGCGAGGGCCGTAACTTTATGTCACTAAGCGACTTATAACGCAGGGACAATGGCTGATTTTCTCAAGATCATGCAGCAGGCGCAGGAGATGCAGTCCCGGATGCAGGCAATCCAGGACGAACTGCAGCGCATGACGGTGGTTGGATCTGCGGGCGGCGGGATGGTGACCGTCGAGGCCGACGGCAAGGGCACCGTCAAGAAGGTCAAAATCGACCCGACGCTGGTGAACCCGAACGACGTCGAGATGCTCGAGGACCTCGTGGCGGTGGCCGCGGGCGATGCCCAGCGCAAGGCAAGCGAGCTGGCGCAGGCCGAGGTGCAGAAGCTCACGGGTGGCCTGCAGCTGCCGTTCAAGCTCCCGTTCTAGGCCTCTCGCGACACGAATGTCGGCCATCGACGACGTGGTCAACGAACTCTCTCGGCTTCCGACGATCGGCCGGAAGTCGGCGATGCGCCTCACGTATCACCTGCTCAAGCAGCCGCCGGAACAGAGCAAGCGGCTCGCCGCGGCGCTCGCGACGCTCACCGACCGGGTGCACAACTGCGAGCGATGCAACAACCTCACCGAGGACGCCCTGTGCGCGCTGTGCGCGGACACGCGGCGCGACCACGGGCTGGTGTGCGTGGTGGAGGAGGCGGCCGACATTGCCGCAATCGAGCGCACAGGCGAGTTTCGGGGGGTGTTTCACGTGCTGG
>CAZLAU010000128.1:5960-7835 GCA_964557615.1 uncultured Gemmatimonas sp. | reverse complement strand
AGCAGCTGCACCTCGCGCGGGTCGCTTGCCGGGCGAACACGGCCGCTCGCCTTCACGTTGCGCGCGAACGACAGAAACTCGGGCCACGGCATCCGGGACTCGGTGTATCCCGGCCCGCTGCGCGACGGCGAGAACCCCATCTTGTGCACATCGGTGCGGATGCTGCGCATCAGTTTCGTCGAGTCGCCTTCGTAGAAGCCTTCGATGTAGTCCATCGCCGCGCGCCGCGCGCCCTCGCGGTCGTCAGCCGATTGCGCGGCCAGCGGGCGCGAGGTGTGCACCGCAGTGACGGCGGCCACAATCATCAGCAGTCGAACGAAGCGCATGCAGTGCTCCCTCTTGGGCGCCCAGCGGGCGCGTGTTGGATGAACGTCGGCCGTCGCGGGCTCGCGGACGGGCATGGCACGATGAACCCGCGATGCCGCACACGCAATCCCGGCGCGTGCCGCTGACCCGCTGCTTTCGACAGCTCGCCGGTGATCCCGGCTATTCCACCCTCAGCAGCTGCACGCGGAACAGGAGCGTCGAGTTCGCCGGGACCGCACCAACCTCGCGCCATCCGTACCCGAGGTCCGGCGGGATGACCAGGATGCGCGATCCGCCGACGCGCATTCCCGGGATGCCGAGCTTCCACCCCTTGATGATCGGGTCGCGGGCGAGTCGGATGGGCAGCCCTGCCGAGCTGTCCACCTGAGTGCCGTTGGCGAGGATCAGGCGGTAGGCCACCGTCACCCGGCTGTTCGCGGCCGCCTCCGCGCCGGTCCCGACGGTCACTTCCTTATAGTAGAGGCCGTCTGCCGTTCGGGTGAATTCGGCGAGATCCACGCCGAGAGACGGGTGGATCGCAGCGTTGACCAGTGGTGCGGCCGGTGTGACGGCCGACGCGCAACCGACGGTAATGACGGTCAGTGCGACGGCGACGAGCTTCCGAGTGTGTGCGCGGGTCATTGGCGGAGTATGCGAGTGACGACGAGGCGCGGCAAGCCGGGCGTTTCCGCTCGCAACTTCCCCGGCAGCGGCGGGTTGAAAGCGCGTGCGGCACCGCGCCGATTTCCCCCCCGGCCCGCGCGGTTCGCGCCGCGCCTACTGCGTGAACAGGCTCGTGAACCCCGGCATCCCGGCGAGCATCCTCGCGGGCGGCTCGCCGGCGAGTTCGCGGAAGTCACGCACGAGGTGCGCGTGGTCTGCATATCCGCACTCCGCCGCCACTCGCCCGACGCTCCGCTGGTCCTCGCGCCACGCCTTGAAAACGGCCTGGAACCGCACGATGCGCGCGAGCACCTTCGGCGGGATCCCAACCTGCCGCCCGAACCGGCGCTGCAGCGTGCGCGGCACGATGCCGAGCTCAGCGGCCAGCGCGTCGAGCCGCACGGCACCCCGACTCGCGCGAATGGCGGCCACAGCGCGGCCCACTGCGGCGTCCGGCGCGCGAGGTCCGCGCATCAGTTCGGTGAGCCACGCGGTGATCGCGGCGATCCGGCGGGCCCGTGAGCCTGCGGCGCGGACGCGGGCGGCGGCACCCGATGCGTCAGTGTCCGCCAGTTGCGCCACCGCAACCCACCGGTTCGTCACCTGCTCGAGATTGTCGTGGAGCAGCGCCGCGCCGTGGGCCTCGAACCGCACGGCTATGAGATCCACCTGGCCGGTCGGGCGCACGTGGAACGGGCCCGTGATCTGACCGACGAGGAACGCTGCGGGTTGACGTGTGGCGGATCCGTCGGCGGCGATGTGTTCGAAGGGGTCACCGAGGTTGAAGATCAGCTCGGGCGATCCGTCGGGGAGCACGGGCTCGTCGGGGCCCACCGGCGCGGGCTCGCCACCAAGCGTCCAGAAGCAGCGCACCAGTGGTGCGAGCTCCGGCTCGGGCGCGATCTC
>CAZLAU010000128.1:4218-5860 GCA_964557615.1 uncultured Gemmatimonas sp. | reverse complement strand
GCGTACCGAATCGAAACCGGGAAGTCGTGCGTCGGATTTTCGAACGTCGCACTCGTGGCGGTGAGCGCCGTGAGCACGAACAGCGTGGCGGGCGTACGCGCGTCCGGCATCGCGAGGTACACCAACGTGCCGTCACGCTCCGCGATGCAAAGGAACTCAAACGCGGCGAGTGCGTCACCGCGCAGCGTGCGCGACACCGCCATCATTCCGCCCGATGCAGCCGGCGTCCACCGTTCCTCGGTGGTGACACCGTTCGTCGTGCCGATCCAGGTGGCGCCGAGCCACGCGAGACCGTCCATCGTGGCCGGAATTCCCGCGACGGGAAGCTTCGCGCGCACCGGGGGGAGCGCCTCGGTGGTGCGCGTGTATACCGTCCCGACCTGCCTCGACTGGCCGCCCTGCACGATCGTGCCTTCAACGACGAGCCGGCCGGGCGCTTCGAGGCGGAGGAGCCGGCGCGTGGCCGCCTCCGTCGTCCGGCCACCGCCGGCCGGCGTCAGGCCGACGATCGTCATCACAAGCGTATCACCGGCCCACGCCACAGTTTCGTGGAACGTACGCTCTCCTTCGCACAGCCGGCCGGGCACGCGATACGAGGTGCGCGCACCGGATACCAAAAAGCTGACCGCGTGCGATTCACCGCGAATCGGGCGCGTGAGCACGGCCGATCCCTGATCGAGCGCGAGGCCAAAGATCGGGCCCAGCACCGGGGTCGGTGCGGCCCCGAGTCCGTTCGCCACCGCACCGGGCTCTGCCTTCCAGATGCCGTTCAGGTCGGGCCGCTGGGCGGCGGCGCTGGCGGCGTGAAGTATGCAGCCGACGACCACCGCAAGCGCGGATCTGGCTACCGAAGTGCGCATCTGGTCATTCCCCGGGGCGGCGTGTGATGGTTGGACGTCGACGTGAGCATAGCGTTTTGCGCAACTGACGGCTTGAACGGATGCGACACCCGTCAGCACCCGAACTGCGTGGACGACGTCACACGCCTTGGTCGCGAAACTCGCGGGACCGGGCGCGGCTCACGGCCACCCGTGCGCCATCACGGAGCTCGGCCGCGAGCTGTCCTTTGCCCTGGCGGCGGAACGCCACGACGTGTTCCATGTTCACGATCCGTGCCCGGTGCATGCGCACGAACACTTTCGGGTCGAGTCGCGCCTCGAGACGGTTGAGCGAGACGTGCACCACGTAGTGTCCCTTCTCGTGAAACGCGAGTGCGTAGTCGCCAGACGCCTCGAATCGCGAGATGCGTTCGATGGGCACCGGAATGATCGACCCGCCCGATCGTACGAACAGCCGACGCATGGGCGCGGTGGCAAGCGCTTCGGCGAGGCGGTCGGCCACGGGCGCAGGCGCCGGCTCGCCGAGCGCGGCACGCACACGATCGAGGGCCGCCGCCAGTCGCTCCGGGCCGAACGGCTTGAGCAGGTAGTCCAGCGCGCCCAGCTCGAATGCGGCCACGGCGTGCTGCGCAAACGCGGTGGTGAACACGACGTACGGGTGGTGGGTGACACGCTTGAGCAGCTCCACGCCCGAAATGCCGGGCATCTCGATGTCGAGGAAGACGATGTCGGGCCGGAGCCGGTCGATCGCCTCGACGGCGGCCGTGCCGCTCGCGGCCTCGCCGGCCACACTGATCCAGTCG
>CAZLAU010000128.1:0-4118 GCA_964557615.1 uncultured Gemmatimonas sp. | reverse complement strand
AGCCCGACGAAGGATGCGCGGAACGGCCGGGGCCACGTGTACCGCCGCGCGAGCCTGTGCACCGGCACGGCGAGCAACGCCGCCGAGACGATCATCCGCAGCGCCATCGTTGCGGCAACGCTGACCGGCGTTCCCGGATGCCCCGACAGGAGCAGCCCTGTGAAGATCACCCACACCGGGAACCAGCCCAGCAGGAGCTGGAGCCAGACGAGCGGCCGTCTCATCGGCGAAAGGTTCCGGCGCGCCGGTCATTCACGCAAGGCGTGTCAGGCTCAGCGCGACGCCGTCGTCGCTGTTCGCTTGCCGTCGATCCGCAGCACGCCCTCGTCCCAGGTTCGTCCGTTGTCGGTTGAACGGTCCTGCTGCCACCGGAACGAGGTCGGGGTCACGGAATGGAATCGCGAGCGCATCAGCACGGGCTTCCCATCCGGGTCGGTCGCCGGCGTGGTCGCCGTCATCGCCTTGCCGTCCCACACGGCGGTCGACGGCGTGAACCGCCCACGATACACATCGAGCTGTGTTTGTGTCCACGACTTCGCCGTCGCGTCGTAGAACCGCATCGCGTGCGTGAACGACGCCGGGTTTCCGGAGCCGTCGACGATGCGAAGCTCATCCTCGATCCCCCAGCCGTCGAAGGCGCGCCAGGCCTTCCATGTCCCGCCGAACTTCGGCGCGCCGTGGATTCGTTGCGCCAGACCTGACGCCTTCGGGGTCACGGTCAGTTCCCACTGGCCAATGAGGAAGTCGTACTGCCGAGCCTCCGCGGGCGGCGCCGCAATGCGCGGCGCCGTTCCGCCATGCTGTGCTGCGGCCATCGCCGGGACAATGAGTGCCGCCGCAGTGACGATCATTCGGTTGTGCATTCCTGGTCTCCCGTGGAGTTCACGGCGAAAACAAGCGGCCGGACGCGCTGAAGGCGGCGCGTTTTCGCCCGATGGGGCCGCGGGACAGGTGAATGGGGCCGGAGGCCGTCGCGCGTGACGACTGCGTCCGCCTATCGTGCGTTCGTGACCAATTCAGCGAAGGACTCCGAGGTGCCGCTCATCGCGCTATCCGGCGTGAGCCGCACGTATCCCACGCCAGCCGGCAAGATCACCGCACTCGACGACGTGACGCTGTCGATCGCCCGCGGCGAGTTCGTCGTCGTTGCCGGCGAGTCGGGCAGCGGCAAGTCGACGCTGCTCGCCCTGCTGTCTGGCATCGACCGGCCGACGCGCGGCGACGTGACCGTCGCGGGCACATCGCTCGGCGCGCTCGGTGAGCGCGAGCTGTCGGTGTGGCGCGGCGAGAACGTCGGCATCGTCTTCCAGTTCTTCCAGCTGCTGCCGACGCTCACGGCCGCCGAGAACGTGATGTTGCCGATGGACTTCTGCGATCGCTGGCCCCGCAGCGAGCGGCGTGGGCGCACCCTGACATTGCTCGAACGACTCGGCGTCGCCGATCAGGCCGACAAGCTGCCCGCCACGCTCTCGGGCGGGCAGCAGCAGCGCGTGGCCGTGGCGCGCGCGCTCGCCAACGCACCGGCCGTGCTGCTCGCCGACGAGCCGACCGGCAACCTCGACTCGCGCACCTCGACGTCAATGCTGCAGCTGTTCGCGGGCCTGGTGGCGGATGGCCAGACGCTCGTGATGGTGTCGCACGACGCGCGGGCGGCGGCGTTCGCGTCCCGCGCGGTGCACCTCGCCGACGGGCGCGTCGTTCGCGATGCACGCGGCGCCGGCGCCGGGGCGGCGGCGTGATCGGGGACCGCCGCTGGCGCAAGCTCGCGCGTGACCTCTGGCTGCACAAATCGCGGTGCGCCGTGGTCGTGCTCGCGATCGCAGTCGGCGTGGCTGGCGCGGGAATCGTGCTCAATTCGTGGGCGATGGTGACCGTCGCCACACGCGAAGGGTACCTCGCCAGCAACCCGCCTGCCGCAACGCTGCGCGCTGATTCGGTCACGGCGGTGGTACTCGACGCCGCGAGGTCGGTGTCGGGCGTGGCCGACGCCGAGGCGCGCCGCACGATCATCGGTCGTGTGCAGGCCGGCGGGGTGTGGCGCACGGCGGTGCTGTTCGTGCGGGGTGGAGCCGGCGACGCCCGGATCGGCGTGATCAAGCCGGAGTCGGGCGCGTGGCCCGCCCCGGATGGCGACCTGATCATCGAACGGTCGTCGCTCGATTTCTCGGGCGTGACCGTCGGCGAGCAGGTATTGGTCGAGGTTGGTCCCGAGGGGGCGGCGGGTGCGGCGCTCCGTGTGAGCGGCGTGGCTCGTGACGTTGGACTTGCCCCGGGCTGGATGGAGCACATCGTGTACGGTTTCGTGAGTCCGGCCACCGCGGCGGCGATCGGGTCGCGCGCCGACTTCAATGAGTTGCTCGTCACCGTGGAGGACCGTGCGCTCGACCGCGCGGCCGTGCAGCGCGTGGCAATGGCTGTGCAGGCGGCGGTCGAACGGGCCGGCCACCGGGTGCTCGCCGTGGACGTGCCCGAGCCGGGCGAGCATATCCACGCCGCGCAGATGAACTCGATGCTGATGACGCAAGGGGCGTTCGGCGTGCTGGCGCTCGTGCTCAGCGGATTCCTCGTGGTGAACCTCGTGAGCGCGATGCTCGCGGGGCAGGTGCGTGAGATCGGCGTGATGAAGGCGATGGGCGCTCGCACCGAACAGCTCGCCTCGATGTACGTCGCCCTTGCGCTCGCGCTCGGCCTGGTGGCCAGCGGCCTCGCGCTGCCGGTGGCTCACGACTTGGGCATGCGGTACGCGGCGCTGCGTGCCGACCTGCTGAACTTCGACATCGCCGGTTTCCGCGTGCCCTGGTGGGTGCTCGCGTCACAGGTGGCCGCGGGGGTGCTCGTGCCGGTTGGCGCGGCTGCGATCCCGGTGTGGCGGGCGTGCCGGATTCCCGTAAGTGCGGCGCTCCGTGACGTCGGCATCGCGGAAGACTCTTTCCCGTCGGACGGCATCGTGGTGCGTGTGGCGGGCGCGGGCCGACCGACACTCCTCGCGTTCCGGAACGCGTTCCGCCGGCGGCAGCGGCTCGTGCTCACGCTGCTCGCGCTCGGGACGGGGGGTGCGGTGTTCCTTGGCGCCCGCAACCTCAAGGTGGCGATCGCCGGCTCGATGGATCTCATCTACACGCCGCATCGCTATGACCTCACGGTGCGGTTCGCGCAGCCAGTCAGCGCCGACAGCATCGCATCGGTGATCGCCGCCACCCCGGGCGTCGAGGCCGCCGAGGCATGGGCGAGCACGCGCGCGGCGGTGTTCAACCCGGACGGTGCGCCGGTCAACTCGTTCCCGGTGCTCGGCGTCCCTGCGGGATCGCAGCTGCTCGCCTTGCAACCGGTGCGCGGGCGCTGGCTCACCGCCACCGACACGGCCGCCGTCGTGATCAGCCGCGGCATCGCGATCAACGACACATCGCTTGCCGTTGGCCGCACGGCAACGCTCGTGATGGCCGGGCGCACCGTGCGATGGGAGATTGTCGGGATCGTGGACGCCGGGCCGATGGCCACTGCGTGGGCGATCCGTGAGACCGTGAACGCCGTGCTGGGCCGCGAATCGGTGGAACTCGGCGCCGTTCGCTTTTCCAGTCGCGAGGCGGGCAGCCGGCTTGCCGCGATCCAGGAACTGCGCGGCGCGCTCGGGGCGGCCGGCCTCGTCGTGGCGAGCACCCAGCTGCTGGACGAAGCACGCCGCGCCACCGAGGATCACCTCCTCCTCGTGGCCGAGTTCCTCGGAGGGATGGCGTGGCTGATGATCGTGGTGGGCGGGCTCGGGCTCGCGTCCACGATGAGTCTTTCCGTGCTCGAGCGCACGCGCGAGATCGGCGTGCTACGCGCGATCGGTGCGCGCCACGGCGACATCATGACGGCAATCCAGGTCGAGGGGCTCGCGATCGCCGTGCTGAGCTGGGCCGTGGCGATTCCGCTGTCGGTGCCGATGAGTCTCATCCTGGGCCGCGTGTTCGGGAGCATGTTCTTCGCCGTTCCCGACCGCTACCTGCCCGAGGCCACCGGCGTCGTCACCTGGTTCGTGCTCGTGGTGGTGGTCTCGGGCCTGGCGTCGCTGTTCCCTGCCCTTCGGGCGATGCGCATCACGACGGCCCAGGCGCTCGCCTACGAGTAGCGGCCGG
>CAZLAU010000127.1:0-7901 GCA_964557615.1 uncultured Gemmatimonas sp. | reverse complement strand
TTCATTCCCTCGGTTTCCCGGAACGGCGACGCCACGCTGCCCGTGTCGAGGTGGTCGCGGCCGATGGCGATGGGCGCGCTGACCTCGCCGCTGGCCACGAGGTCGTTGATCGCGGTTCCGAAGCGCGCGCGTTCTCCCTGTCCGAGCCAGCAGATGCGTGCCGGAAGGCCCTGAAACGCGATCTTCTCGCGTGCCTGCTCGATCCAGGTGCGCAGGTGCCCGTCGTCGGGGAACAGGGACAGAACGAGCTCGTCGAGTCTCGCGATGTCCTTCGGGTCGCCGGACAGAGCGGCCCAACGGAAGGGTCCCTTCCCTTCGCAGAACAGTGGCCGGACGTACTCGGGGACGAAGCCGGGAATCCGGAACGCGTCGGCCACCCCGGCGTCGAGCGCCACGGTCCGGATGTTGTTGCCGTAATCCACGGCCTTCGCGCCACGATCCTGCATCGCGCGCATCGCGCGAACGTGTGCGACGACCGACGCGGTGGACCGTTTCACGTACTCCACGGGATCGCGCGCCCGCAGGTCGTTCGCCTCGGCGAGCGACACGCCGGCCGGCACATAGCCGTTCAGCATGTCGTGCGCGCTGGTCTGGTCGGTCACGATGTCCGGCGTCACGCCGCGCCGCACCAACTCCGGAAGCACGTCCGCGGCATTCCCGAGCAGCGCGACCGACAACGGTCGCCGCTCACGCCGGGCCTCATCGAGCCACGCGAGCGCCTCGTCGAGCGACGCCGTGGACCTGTCGCAGTACCGCGTGGCCAGTCGCTTCTCGATCCGCGCCGGATCGACCTCGACCGCCAGAATGGCCGCGCCCTGCATCGTGGCGGCCAGAGGCTGCGCCCCACCCATCCCACCGAGCCCGGCGGTCACGACGAGGCGCCCGGCGAGCGAGCCTCCGAAATGCTGGCGCGCCATGGAGCCAAACGTCTCGTACGTGCCCTGGACGATGCCCTGCGACCCGATGTAGATCCACGACCCGGCGGTCATCTGCCCATACATCGTAAGGCCGAGGCGCTCGAGCTCGCGGAACTGGTCCCAGGTCGCCCACCGCCCGACGAGGTTGGAGTTCGCGATCAGCACGCGGGGCGCGTGCGGGAAGGTGCGAAACACCGCCACCGGCTTTCCACTCTGGATGAGCAGCGTTTCGTCGCCCTCGAGCGCGCGGAGCGCCGTCACAATGGCGTCGAAGCACTCCCAGTTCCGCGCGGCTTTTCCGGTGCCGCCGTACACCACGAGGTCGTCGGGCCGCTCGGCCACGTCGGGGTCGAGGTTGTTCATCAGCATCCGGAGGGCGGCTTCCTGCTGCCAGCCCTTGCAGGACAGCGTCGTGCCGCGCGCCGCGCGCACCGTTCGCGCGCCGGCCGAAGGCGCGCCGGGTGGGCGCGCTTGAGGGGTGGAGGCGGGTGGAGAGATCGTCATGGGGTCAGACCAGGAAGGTCCCGGCAAGGACGCCTTCGGCAAGTGCGGCGATGTCGCCGGAAATCACGCGATCAGCTTCGAGGCGCGGAACCACCCGGCGAACGCGCGCAACGGCATCCTCGATGCGGGGCGAGGAGCGGAGCGGGCGTCGGTATTCGATTCCCTGGGCGGCGCACATCAGCTCGATGGCCACGACGTTCGACACGTTCTGGACGACCCGCCGCAGCTTGATCGCCGCACCCATCGCCATCGGCACGACGTCTTCCTTGCCGCCGTCGGTCGGGATGGTGTCCACGCTCGCCGGGTGGCAGAGCACCTTGCATTCGCTGGCGAGGGCGGCGGCCGCGACCTGCGCCATCATGTAGCCCGAATGGAGGCCGCGCTCGTGCGCCAGGAACGGCGGAAGGCCTTCGTTCAGGTCCGGATTCACGAGCCGGTCGATGCGCCGCTCCGACATCGTTGCCAGGTTCGTCAGCGCGATCGCCAGCACGTCGGCGGCCAGGGCACCCACCTGTCCGTGGAAGTTTCCTCCGGACAGCAGCGTCCCGTCCGCGAACACCAGCGGGTTGTCGGTCGCCGCGTTGATCTCGCGACCGAGAAGCCCTTCGGCAAATCGAATCGCGTCCAGAGCGGGCCCGTGCACCTGGGGCATGCACCGGAGGGCGTACGCGTCCTGGACGCGGGGGTCGTTGGCGCGATGTGACTCGCGGATCGCGCTTCCCTCCGTCAGGGCGAGCAGCCCCGCCGCCGCCTCCGCCTGGCCCACCTGACCGCGCGCCGCGTGGATGCGCGCATCGAATGCTGCCGGCGTGCCGAGGAGTGCGTCGAGTGTCGCGGCGCCGGCAACCTGCGCAGTGCCCCAAAGCGTAATCGCGTCCGAGACGGCGAGCGCGCTCACCGCCGCATGCGCCTGCGTTCCGTTGATCAGCGCCAATCCTTCCTTTGACTCCAGCGTCAGCGGAGCCAGTCCGGCCTGCGACAACGCGGTGGATGCGGGGACGAGGCGTCCCCCCGCGTGCAGCTCTCCCTCCCCGAGCAGGGCCAGCGCGAGATGTGCGAGCGGGGCGAGGTCGCCGCTCGCGCCGACGCTTCCCTGCTCCGGCACCACGGGCCAGAGGTCCGCGTTCAGCAGGCCCAGCAGCAGGTCGACGACGGCAGGACGCGCCCCGGAATGCCCGGCAGCGAGCACGTTTGCCCGCAGGGCGATCATCGCGCGGACTTCCCGCTTGGGCAGCGCCGGGCCGACGCCGGTCACGTGAGACCGCACGAGGTTGACCTGGAGTTCGGCGAGCTTGTCCGGCGGAATCCGCACGTCGGACATCTTGCCGAATCCCGTCGTCACGCCGTACACCGCTGCGCCTGATGCCACGATCCCGTCCACGATGTCGCGGCTCGCCTGCATGCGCGCGCGCGCCTCGGCGCCGAGCGACACGCGCGCCCCGCCGGTGGCGATCGCGCGCAGCACCGGAAGCGTCAGTGTCCGGCCGTCCAGCACTACTTCAGGAAGTGGAGTCGTCATCTCGAAATGGAAGATCCGCCCTGATTGCCGTAGCTCGACCGGTTATAGTCGAACTTGATGTCCGGCTCGGCCTTGAGCGACACGAAGAAGGTAAACGTGAAGTTACCGTTCGGCGCTTGTGTGAAGCCGAAGACGGCGCTCCAGTCGTGCAGCTCGCGCTGGAGGGTCACCGACTGCAGCCCGAACTCCCGACGCTGGAAGTCATAGTTCGTGGACCAGTTGGCCGCCCATTTCGGCGTCAGGTTGAAGCTGGTGCGCGCTTGCACGTTGGTCTGGGGCGGCACCCGGAAGAACGTGCCGCCGGCCGTGGTCTGGCTTGCGTTCACGTCCACCGGCGGCGCCGCAAGCGCGTTGCGCACGCAGATGTCGTACTGCAGTGGATTCACGTTCTTGTAGAACGCGCACTGCAGCGTGGCATCGTATTCAATGACGTTGCCGCCAACCGGCGGACGTTGCTGCGACAATGAGAACGACAGCTGCGCCTCGAATCCTCGCCCGCTGGGCAGGTCGAGCCCGCTGCCGCGAATGGACTGTCCCGCCTGGCCGGCCGTGGGTTGGCGCTGCGCCGCCTGTGCCGCGACCCCTCCGGCGGTGTCGCGCGGCACGTCCGTCACCGGACCGCCGAACAGGCGGCCAAACAGCCCGCCGATCCCCGACCCCGCGCCGAGGCTGAAGCTGGCCCGTACGGCCTCGAGATACGGACTGAAGACCGCCGAGTCTGCGAGGACGCT
Organism: uncultured Gemmatimonas sp.; assembly: GCA_964557615.1. Classification (GTDB taxonomy): domain Bacteria; phylum Gemmatimonadota; class Gemmatimonadetes; order Gemmatimonadales; family Gemmatimonadaceae; genus Fen-1231. Next base: position 4,230 of record CAZLAU010000127.1, on the reverse strand, counting down.
TCCCTGAAACAGCGAGTAGGTGACGCCCGCGTCGAATCCCGGCAGCAAGTCGGAGCGGAGCGACATGTCGAACCGGTCCGTCGCGAACCCGGACTTCCCCGTCGCTCGCGCGCGCTCGAAGTCCCACGTCAACGGTGAGAAGTTGAGCGACAGCAGCTTGACCTTGCGCCCACCTTCGGGGTTCGCCGAATCCGCCGGCGAGCTCAGCTTCGCCTCGATGACTTGCTGCATCGACAGCGTCAGGCGGTTCTGCGCGAGCGAACCCAGGAAGCCGGATTGCGTCTGGCCGAGCGCCGCGAGGTATTCCGAGGATACGTCCTTCTTCGGCGAGTACGAATACGAAAGCGCGGTGGTGATCGAGTGCCGGATCCGGGAAATGGGTCCGAGCCCACCGTACAGCGCAAAGAACGTGGGCGAGACGCCAAGTCCGTAGGAGAATCGCTTGCCCTGGGACACCCAGTTCGTGCCGGTGCGCTCGCTGCGCACGAGATACGCACCCGACGCGACGTTCGACATCGTGATCGACGGCACCAGGTTCCACGTGCCACCGAAGAATTGGGGCAGGTTCACGCCGAGGTCGAAGTCGAGCTCGCTCAGGTAGGTTTTCTCGAACACGCGGATGCTCTTCCGACTCGTGTCGGCCTGATCGACGATCGTGCGCTGCTCGGGATAATCGTTCCCGCGGTCCGACGCGCGCACCGATGCGTTGACCTGGAAATCGAAGATGCGGATCGGCGAGGTGAAGCTGAGCGTGGAGGAGTGCGTGCCCCGGTCAACCTTGACGCTGTCGAGGGTGCCGTCCGACCGCTGGATGATTCGCTGCGCGAAGTCGCCCTGCGAATCGAGGTGCTGGCTGCGCGACGTCGAGATGTTGACGCCCGGTGTCCACGTGAGCCACTCCGCGACGGTGATGGGGCGCGAGGTCAGGTTGATGTTCGGGTAGCTCTCGTCCACCTGCGGACGCCCCGGATACTGGCGCCGCGTGCCGCCGACGCTGAGCTGCATCGGCCCGAGGTCGCGCTGGTAGTTGGCCTGCGACGCGATGGTGGCGAGTGCGGCCAGCGGAGCCAGCGCCGTCTGGCGCTGCACCGTCGTGCTCGTCGCGAAATTGAGGCTCGTCGTCAGCCGTGAGCGGATCGAGAAATCCTGCGAATGCGACCACGACAGCTGCGTGTTCGACGATCCGGTGCTGAGCGTGTGCACGCTGGCGCCGATCCGGCCCGACGCAAAGCGATCGAGCCATCGATAGCGCATCTCCGTGTTCCAACGCGTCCAGCCGGGATCCTGGAGCGTCGCGTTCGCGCTCGAGCGCCAGTCCATGGAGGCCGAAAAGTCGACGTAGTCGGAAAACGCGAAGTAGTACCCGACGTTCTCGATTGTCCGCCGGTACTGCGGGCTGTTCCGCACCAGCTCGGTGAACCCGAACCGCGGCGTGAGGATGCCGCTCCGTCGCCCCGTGCGCGCGTCCTGGAAAATGAACGGAAGCCACATCACGGGCACGCCCTGGATGTGCATCACGACGTTCCGCGCGACCACCATGTCGTTCGAGATCCGCTTGATCTCGTGAGCGGAGAAGTGATAGTGCGGCACGCTGTCGGTACACGAGGTGATCGTGCCATCGGCGCCGTAGAAGGCGTTGTCGCGGCGCGTGGCGGAGTCTCCGGCGGCAAACGCGGCGCGGTGGGCCTCCACGTACCACGTTTCCCCGCTCCGCGACACGGTGGATACGTCGGTCGCGCTGCCCTGACGCCGGCTCATGTCGTACGCCAACCGGCCGAGCGCAAACATGTCGTCGCCGCGCGCCGGGTCGTGCATCACAATCGTGTCCCCGCGGGCCCGGATGCTGTCGCTTTTCTGGGCGAACTCGATGGTGTCGGCGACGAGCGACGTCGGCTCGCGCTCGACGATCGCGCGGGCTCCCTTGGCGCCGATCAGCGTCATCACCCCGTCGACGGCACGATACTCGAGACTCTCTCCCTGGTAGCGCACGGCGGACATGCCCGGCCGCTTCAGGAGTTCCAGCGCGACCGAGTCGAGCGGCAACCACTGCTCCGTGGGCCTCGACTTCGCGCTATCCTGACCGGCGGTGCGCGCCTCGGCGGCCACGCGGCCGCGCGGAGGAACGACCTGCGCCGCCGCCGTGGTCGCGAAACAGGCGGCCGCCAGCATCGCCTGGACGAGCAGGCCCACCGCGACGGCCGGCGCGTGCGCACGGACCGCCCGGCAGGTCACGCGTCCGCTCCGGCCCCGATCGACTCCGCCCTCGCCTCCCGTCGCTTCCGGGCGCGGTACACGAACCAGGACACCACGATGCTCATTTCATACAAGCCGTACACGGGAACCCAGAGAACCACCGTCGAAATGATCGCGTCGCCGGGCGTAATGACCATGCACAGGACGAGGGACACGGCCACCGCCCACCGGCGGGCGCTCGTGAGCGTCCGCGGCGTGATCAGCCCGAGCGCCGTGAGGACGAGGGCCAGGATCGGCAGCTCGAACACCGCCCCGAAGGCCAGGCAGATGAAGAAGACGAACCCGAAGTACTGCTCCGCGGTGATCAGCGGGGCGAGCGCGCCGGTGGGGAGCGCCATCAGCAGGTTCACGGTGACCGGTACGAACACAAGGACAGCCAGGGCGATTCCAGTGAGGAACAGCAGCGCCGCGAAGGCGAGCACCGGGGCAATGGTCTTCCGCTCCCGGTCGGTCAGCGCCGGCGAGAGAAACGCCCATAGCTGGTACCCCACCACCGGACTGGCCAGCACGAGGGCTAATACACCACCCACCTGCATGATGATCGTGAACGGCCCCATCGGGTGCGTGTAGTACAGCTTTCCGGACTCGAGCATCGGCGCAATCGGCGCGATCAACACTGCGATGATCTTGTCCAGCTGCGTGTACGCGAAGGCGAAGGAGATCACCCCCGCCACGCCGAGCGCGGCGAGGCTCTTGACGATGCGCCATCGCAGTTCCTCGAGGTGATCGAGGAACGGCATCTCTCCTGAGCTTTCGGGCTGGTCTATGGGCACGATCGTCCGGTGCCGCGGTCGCGGGTTATGGCTGCTTCAGCGTGCGCAGCATGTCGGCCGCGAGCTCGAGCTCGTTGGATCTCGGGTATTTGTCGACGATTTCCTGGAGCAGCGTCATCGCCCGCTGCTTGTCGCCGGCCTCGATCGCCAGGTTGGCGCGCTTCCAGAGCGACCGCGACGCCGGCTCCGTGCCGGGGTACTTCGACACGACCAGCGCGTACACCGAATCGGCGGCCGGCCGGTTCCGTTCCTGATAGTACGTCTCGCCGATGTACATCTGCGACTCGGCGGCCCGCTCGTGGTTCGGATACTCGGAGACCAGGGTCTGGAACCCATTCCGCGCCGAACCCGTGGCCCCGCTGATCAGCTGCGACCGCGCAAGCGACCAGAGCGTGGCCGCCGCGGGAGCGCCTGATCCCTGCGGCGGGCCCGCCGCAGTGCCGCCCGCCGGTGGCTGCACCGGCGTCACGGGAATCGCCTCGACGGTCGTCCGCAGGTCCTGAATCCGCTGCTGGCTCAGGCCGATGCCCTCCTGCACCGCAACCATGTCGCGGCGCAGCTCGTGCATCGACAGCTTGACGTCGCCCTGCAGCAGCTGCAGCGCCGACGTGACGCTGCGGACCGAATCGCTCATCGCACTGAACTCGCGCTCGAACTGCTGGGCGAGCTGCTGCGTCGCGGCCCGGACCAGCGCGCGCGTGATCGAGTCGGAACGCACCTGCTCCGCGCGCACCGACTCCTGCATCGCGGTGACACTCAACTGCAACTTCTCGATGTCGCTGCGCGTGGCAAGGCACCCGCCGGTCGCCAGGACGGCGACCGGCAGGAACCTTCGCAAGCGACGGGACGGGCTCACGGAACCCGGATGGGGTTGCCGCCGGCCGTGATCGTGAACTCGGCCCGGCGATTCCTTGCCCACGCGTCTTCGTTCTCGCCCTGCATCGCGGGGCGCTGTTCGCCGAAGCTCTCGACATCCATGCGCGATTCGGAAATGCCACGCGCCGCGAGGTAGCGCCGCACGCTGGCCGCGCGGCGCTGGCCGAGCGCCAGGTTGTACTCGTCCGACCCGCGATCGTCGGTGTGGCCGGAAATCCGGATCCGGATGTCGGCGTTCGCGTTGAGGATGGGGACCTTGGCGTCGAGCGTCGCGGCCTGGTCGGCGCGAATCTCGTCCATGTCGTAGTCGAAATAGACGGCGGCGTCG
>CAZLAU010000126.1:0-8032 GCA_964557615.1 uncultured Gemmatimonas sp. | reverse complement strand
CGGGCGGCTGATCGTCGTACAGCGACGGGCGCGGCGGCGACGTATTGTGAAAGGCCGGAGCCCGCGTCGCGGGCATCCGCCCGCAGCGGAGTCGCAAGCCGCGCGGAACCCGACCGCACACACCACCCGGTAATGAACAGGCTCGCCTCGATTCCCGCGTCGGCCCTGATGCTCGCGGCCTGCGCCGCCGCCCTGACGGCGCAGTCCGGCGGCGTCACCCTTTCGGGCAGGGTGGTGGACGCGCAGTCCAGGGCGCCGCTCCCGTATCTGCCAATCCAGCTGCAGGCGGAGCGGGACAGCACGTTTGTCGCCGGCCGGCTTACGAATGAGGCCGGCGAGTTCACGTTCACGGCGCTGGCGAAGGGCACCTACGTCCTCGTCGTCAGGTCGATCGGCTTCCAGCCGTTGCACGAGCGGGTGCTCGTTGGCGAGTTGAGCCCGTTCCTCGACCTCGGCGCGCTGCAGATGGTGCGTCAGGCACAGGCGCTGGGCACGGTAGCCATCACGGCCAGCGAGGAAGGAGTATCGGCCACGATGGACAAGAAGACGTTCGCCGTTGCGGAAAACATTGCGCAGGCGGGCGGGTCGGTGTTGCAGGCGATGTCCACGGTGCCCGGCGTGACGATCGGGCAGGCCGGGAAGCTCGAGCTTCGCGGCAGTGACAAGGTCGTCGTGCTGATTGACGGCAAGCAGACGGCGCTCACCGGGTTTGGATCGCAGAACGGACTCGACAACCTGCCCGCGTCCTCCCTCGAACGCATCGAGGTCATCAACAACCCGTCGGCGAAGTACGACGCGAACGCGAGCGCCGGTATCATCAATCTCGTGTTCAAGAAGGAGGAGCAGCAGGGGTTCAACGGCAAGGCCGGCCTTACCGGTGGCGCGGGCGCGCTCTGGGTGAAGAAGGAGAACCTGCCGACCATCCGCCCGCAGTACCGGGGCACGCCCAAGATCAATCCGTCGCTCTCGGTCAACTATCGTCGTGGCCCGACGAACAGCTACCTGCAGGCCGACTGGCTCCACTCGCCGACGCTGAACAAGAACGAGTTCTCGACGCGCACGTACGACGACGGCACGGTGGTCTTCCAGCAGGTCAAGCGGAACCGGGACACCGACTATGCCACGATCAACGGCGGCGTGGACCACGCCTTCGGCAACAACACGCTGACGATCTCCGGGCTGGCCAACCAGGAGAAGATCATCGACCGGGGCGACAACCCGTACTTCGAGGGCTCGCTGCAGAACCGGTACCGGCTCTGGCAGTTCCTCGAGGACGAGGTCAAGTACACCGCGCTCGCCACGGCGACCCTGACGCACAGGTTCCCGCAGGCCGGACACCGGCTCGCGTTCACGTCGAACTACTCGTTCCACCGCGAGGACGAGAAGTACTTCTTCACGAACACGCTCCCATCGTCGGTCGGGACCGACGCGTTCAAGTTGCTTTCCGATGAGCACGTCGTGGACTTCAACGCCGACTACGTGAAGCCACTCCGTCAGGGGCGCGTCGAGGCGGGATTCAAGGGACGGTACCGCCTGATCCCGGTGAACATGCATTTCCTGCCCGGCCTCAATTCGCAGATCGACAGCGGTGCCGGCGGCTGGGCCGACTACCGAGAAGTCATCCCGGCACTCTACGGCAACTACGTGTTCGAGAGCCAGCGGATCGAACTCGAGGGCGGCATCCGCATCGAGAACGTGCACGTGGACTACGACGTGAATCCCGATCACAACACGTACAAGAGCGACGGATACCGCTATTTCCGGCCCTTCCCGAACGTGCGCGCGGCCTGGAAGTTCGATGACAGCCGCAAGCTGTCGCTGTTCTTCAACCGTCGCGTGGATCGCCCGAACGAGGTCGACATCCGGATCTTTCCGAAGTACGACGAACCGGAGCTGATCAAGGTGGGCAACCCGGGTCTCCAGCCGCAGTATTCCACGGCCGCGGAGCTCGGCTTCAAGTCGAGCTGGTCCAGCGGCAGCTTCTACGCGGCGATGTATCACCGCGTGGTGGACGGGACAATCACGCGCATCGCCACACAGGCGCCGGGCAGCACGCTGCTCTACAACGTGTTCCAGAACGGCGGCCAGAGCAGGAGCACGGGCTCGGAGGTCGTGGTGCAGCAGTCGGTCTCGACCAACCTGTGGGTGACGGCCAACGCCAGCGCCTACCGCAAGACGGTCGACGCGTTCTCCGTCGTCAACCAGTATCCCGTTCCGGTGCCGTATTCCGCAGATCGTCAGCAGCTGACGTCGGGCAACGTGAAGCTCGACGCCACGATGAGCCTCCCGCGCGCGTGGCAGGTGCAGGTCACGAGCGTGTACCTCGCTCCGGACCTCCTGCCGCAGGGCCGTTCCGGCAGTCGCTTCGGGCTCGACGCCGGAGCGAAGAAAAGCGTGAATCGCGGCAGGGGCGACATCGTCGTGAACGCGACAGACCTGCTGAACACGATGCAGGCGCGGCGGACGATTCGCGGCACGGACTTCTCGATGGTCAGCACGGACTACCTGGAGACTCAGGCGATCCGGGTGGGATACAGCTGGAAGTTTTGACGAAATGACCTGTGCCGTCCGCGGAATCATCCGGCGAAGCATCACCACGCTTCCGCGAGGTGGCCGCGGAAGGACGTGCACCGGCCGCGGCGCTTCACCGCACTTCCCGCGCGACTGACCGTCGTACGCCCGTGCCACTCGTCGTCTTCCTGAGAGGGGTCAACGTCGGCGGGCACCGCACGTTCCGGCCGACCCAGCTCGCCCGTCAACTCGAGCGGCTCGGCGCCGCCAGCATCGGGACGGCGGGCACATTTGTCATCCAGCGTCGGGTCGCATTCGCACGCTTGCGCCGCGAGTTTGCCCGCCACCTGCCCTTTGCGGCCGGCATCACGATCTGCCAGGGGCGCGAGGTTCTTCATCTGCTCGCCGAAAACCATTTCCCCCGCAGATCGGCGGATCCGCGCACGGTGCGATTCGTGAGCGTCCTGGCACACCGGCCACGGCATGCCCACGCCGCTCCGGCCCGTATTCCCGCGCGAGGACGCTGGATGGTGAAGGTGCTCGCGCACCGGGGACGGTTTCTCGTCGGCGTTCACCGTCGCGAGATGAAGGTCATCCGCCACCTCGGCGAGCTCGACCAGCTCGCCGGCGGACCGGTGACGACTCGCAGCTGGAGCACGTTCATCGCGCTCGGCAAGGCGCTGGCGTCGTAGCGCGCCGCGACGACGCTCCTCCCGCCATCGGACACGGTGTCATCGAATCCCTGACCACATCGCCGGGCCAGATTGCCGACAATTCGAGCATACACGACAACGGTGCAAGCGCGCCGCTCGCTGACCCTGTGCTGGCGCTGCCGCCGGGAGATCAGCCCGTTCGACTACAGGAGGAATCATGCCGAATGCGCTTGGATATGAGGTCGAGCTTCCCCTCGGTTTCGACGCCGCAAAGACCGCGGCCCGCGACGCGCTCAAGGCCGAAGGGTTCGGCATTCTCACCGAAATCGATCTTCAGGCGACGTTCAAGGAGAAACTCGGGCGCGAGTTCCGGCCCTACGCGATCCTCGGAGCCTGCAATCCCCCGCTCGCGTTCGCGGCGGTAACGGCAGATCCGGCCATCGGCTTGCTCCTGCCCTGCAACGTGACCGTCGAGGCATCGGACGCTTCGGCGTCCGTGGTCCGGCTTACTGATCCGCAGGCCATGCTGGCATCGGCGCCGGGCGCGCTGGCGCCCGAGGTGAAGCAAGTCGCCGACGACGCCAGCGCGAGAATGCAGCGGGTGCTGAAGACGCTGCGCGGCATCACACGCCCCGCGGCCTGACGCCGCACTTCCGCGTTCCGACAACGGGAGTCCACCTGGCGCGGCAATTGCCGCGCCACATCGGGAGTCACGCATGGACAAGCAGACGCTCATTCAGCACCTGAACGAGGATCTTGCCGGTGAGCTGGGCGCGATCATCCAATACCTGACCTACGCAGCCAAGACGACGGGGCCGTACCGGCCGCAGCTGGCGCAGTTCTTCCTCGGCGAAGTCGCGGACGAACAGCTCCACGCACAGTTCCTGGCCAACAAGATCGCCGCGCTCGGCGGCGAACCCACGACCGTGCCACGCTCCGTCCCCGCCGCGCGCACCAACCGCGAGATGCTCGAGGCCGTGCTCGCCGCCGAGCGGCAGGCCACGAAGGACTACACACAGCGGGCACGCGAAGCGGAGCAGTACGGCGACAAGGGACTCGCCGTCCAGCTCGAGGACATGGTGCGCGACGAGAGTGGTCACTCCGAGGAAACCGAGCGCATTCTTCGCGACTGGCCGTTGTGATCGTCCGCCACTGAGCGCCGGTCGGGGCGCCGGCGGCGCGCGCGCAGGAGTGGCCGCCGGCACCTGAACGTCGCATTCTTATCGCGCCCGCCGTCGCCGGGCCGCACGGGGATTCCCCGCGCGCCACCGCGGACCGTGCCCAATGGCCGACGACCCGATGTACCACGATGGCATGCGGCGCCTGCAGGACGCGCGCGAAACGCGTCCGATCGCCGACCGCCTGGAGCAGGTCACCGTCCACACGGCGTTCACGGACGACGACCGGTCGTTCATCCAGCGCTGCCCGATGTTCTTCATCGCCACGGCCGACGCCGACGGCCGCCCCGACTGCTCGTTCAAGGGCGGGTTGCCGGGGTTCGTGCGCGTGCTCGACGATCACACGCTGGCCATTCCGGACTACGACGGAAACGGCATGTACCGCACGTGGGGGAATGTGATGGTCAACCCGCACGTCGGACTCCTGTTCGTGAACTTCGAGCGCCCGTCGCGCATTCGCGTCAACGGCGTCGCCGAAGTCCGGGCGGACGACCCGCTGCTCGCTGAATTTCCCGGCGCCGTGTTCATCGTCCGTGTTACGGCACACCGGATCTTTCCCAACCGCCCACGGTACATTCCGACGATGCAGATGGTGGAATTCTCGAAGTTCGCACCGCGGGCGGAGTACACGCCCCCCGTCCCGGAATGGAAGTCGTCCGACCGGTTCCGCGACGCGCTTCCCGAGCGTGATCGCGTCGAGGACTCGCGATGACCGCCGGCCCGGGGCCGCGCCGCCGATGAAGACGGCAGACAAGTCCGCCATCCTCAAAACGCTCCACGACCGGTTCGAGGCGAACCCCCTCAGGCACAAGGGCGTCGGCTGGACCGCGGTGCTTGCTCGCCTGGATGCAAGACCTCACGCCCTGGAGACGCTCGACGCGATGGAACGGACCGGCGGCGAACCCGACGTGATTGCCCACAACCAGAAGACTGGAGAGGTCACGTTTTGCGACTGCTCGCCGGAAAGCCCGGCCGGCCGGCGCAGCCTGTGCTACGACCGCGCCGCGCTCGACGCGCGCAAGGCGAACAAGCCTGGCGGCAGTGCGCTTGAAATGGCGGGATCACTCGGCGTCGAACTGCTCACCGAGGCACAGTATCGCGCGCTTCAGGCGCTGGGCGAGTTCGACCTCAAGACGTCGAGCTGGGTGCTCACGCCGCCCGACGTTCGATCGCTGGGCGGCGCGCTCTTCTGTGACCGCCGGTTCGGCAAGGTCTTCGTGTATCACAACGGCGCCGAGTCGTACTACGCCGCGCGGGGGTTCCGCGGACTCGTCGTCCTGTAGGCACCGTGATTCCCCCTGCCGGTGCGGTGTTGCACATCGCCCTCCACCTTGCGGTCCCCGCAGCAGCCGCATTCGTGTTCCACCGCCGCCAATGGCGATTTGCTTTCGCCGTAATGGTCGCGACGATGCTCGTCGACGCCGACCACCTGATCGCCACGCCCATCTACGACCCGGCACGATGCTCGATTGGCTTCCATCCGTTTCACACGCCGCTCGCGATCGCCCTGTACACGGCGCTCGCCGCGACGCCGCTTGTCCCCGGCCGCTGGAAGTCGGCGGTACGCGCCCGGAAGGCGCTGAACGCGCTCCACCTCGTCGGCCTTGGCCTGCTGATCCACATGGCGCTGGACTGGGCAGACTGCCGGATTGCACCGTAATGCCCGCGCGCGACTGGTGCCCGGCAGCCATCATACATCCCTGCGTTTCGCGAAACCGGCCTTTCCCAGACTCCGGAGGTGGTGCGTGAAAACCTTGTTCACGGTCACAGCGGTGCTGACCCTGCTGCTCGGCGTCGGCTGGGTGTTCGCGCCGGACGCGATGTTCGCCGTTTGGAACGTCCAGGGAGATCCCCTCGCGTCCTATATGGGGCAGCGCTACGGCGCGATGTTTTCCGGCTATTCCGTGCTGATGTGGATGAGCCGTGGCATCGAGCGGACTCCGGCGGCAGGGCCGATTCTCGCCGGCGGCGCCGTCGTGACGGCAGCGATGACGATCGTCAGCCTCGTGGGCGTGTTGGGCGGCACGGCGGGGCCGGGGATGTGGGGCGCCGTCGTCGTCGAAGCGGGGCTCGCGATCGGATTCGTTCGGCAGTACCTGGCCGTCGGCCGCGCGACCCGCTGAAGGCAACGGGCCAATCATCCACCGCGTATTGACTTGCAGTCAGGGACCCGCTGCTGGTGCGCCGCCCGGGCCGGCGATAGCGTACCCGACGGCTCCGCTGTTCATCAACCTTCCGCCATCGAGCACGAACGCGTGACTACCACGATCATCCGTCGCATCACTACCGCGATGTCACTCGCCGCCGTCCTTGTTGCCGGCGCCACCGCCGCCCGCGCGCAGGGCATGGCCGGAATGCAGCACGCCGGCCACATCACCGTGCCACCGGGCGCTTCCTACACGGTCGCCGACGTCGAGTTCATGCAGGGCATGATCGCCCACCACGCGCAGGCGATCTACATGTCGAAGCTGGCCGCCGAGCGGGGGGCGAACCCGCGCGTGCTCCGATTCGCCAACAAGGTGGACCAGTCACAGATCGCCGAGATCACGCAGATGCGGTGGTGGCTGCACCGCCACGACCAGGTCGCGCCGGACACGTCCTCGTGGCGCACGATGACGATGCCGGGGATGCTCACCGCCGAGCAGCTCAAGACGCTCGAAACGTCGCGCGGCGTCGAGTTCGACCGCGCGTTCCTCGACCTGATGATCCAGCACCACGAGGGCGCGCTGGCGATGGTGAAGGACCTGTTTGCCTCGCCTCGCGGCGGCCAGGAAGTGGACGTATCCGTGTTCGCGAACGACGTCGTCAGCGTGCAGACGGCCGAGATCGGCGTGATGCGGCAGATGCTCGCGCAGTTGCCCCCGAAGAAATAGACCGCCAGACACCCAACACCGGAGCCTTCGCTGATGCGCACCACCCGCAGGCTGTTCGCCATTCTCGCGGCGGCCGTCGTCGTTCCGTCGCTGCTCGCTGCACAGACGTACCCACCCGGTGGAGATCCGCGCGACGGGCTCCGGGCCGGCCGGCTCGACGGCGCGACGGCGTCGAAGAACATGCGACTCGTCTCCTTCACGCAGAAGCCGGCGGAGTTCGATTCGTCGCGCGGCCTGACCTTCGTGAACTCCGACCTGGCCTTCGCCAAGGACTACGTCTTCCAGGGCAACTTCGCCGGATTCACGATCTGGAACGTGACGAACCCGGCCAAGCCGGTGGTCGCGTCGGTCGTCTCGTGCATCACCTCGCAGGGTGACCCTTCCATCTACGGCAACCTGCTCTTCCTCTCGGCCGAAGGCGGCGCCAACCGGAACGACTGCGGCAAGGGTGGCGTGACGGACCCGAAGGACCACATGGCCGGCGTGCGCATCTTCGACGTGTCGGATCCGACAAAGCCGCGGCTCGTGAAGAACGTGCAGACCTGCAAGGGCTCGCACACGCATACGCTGGTGCCGCACGCCAAGGACAAGGACATTCTCTACATCTACGTCTCAGGGAGCGGCGGCGCGCGCCCGGAAACGGAAGTCCCCGGATGCAAGGCGGGCAATGACCCCGCCGATGAAACGAACTCGCTCTTCCGGCTCGACGTGATCAAGGTGTCGCTCAAGAACCCGGAGAAGGCCGAAGTCGTCACCGGCGCCCGCATCTTCACGGGGCTCGACCCCGCGCCACGCTCGGCGGCGCGCGCGGCCGCTG
>CAZLAU010000125.1:6615-8107 GCA_964557615.1 uncultured Gemmatimonas sp. | reverse complement strand
GCCGGGGTGGTCGCGGCGGCGCTGCCGCCGACTCGGCGGCGCCGCCGCCGATGCCGACCGGGCCGCGCAACTGCCACGACGTCACGGCGTACCCGGCGATGAAGCTCCTTGCGGGCGCCTGCGGCAGCTACGGCCTGCTCGTGGACATCAGCAATCCGGAAAAGCCGGTCCGGCTCGACGCCAAGGCGGACACGAACTTCTCGCTGTGGCACACGGCCGTCTTCAGCAACGACGGCAAGAAGGTGGTGTTCACGGACGAGTGGGGCGGCGGCACGTCACCGATGTGCCAGAAGTCGAGCATGATGGAAATGGGCGGCAACACGATCCTCTCCGTGGACTCGAAGCGGAAGTTCAAGCAGCACGCATACTTCAAGATTCCGACCGCGCAGACAGCGGAGGAGAACTGCGTGTCCCACAACGGCGGCCTGATTCCCGTGCCGGGCCGCGACATCATGGTGCAAGGCTGGTACCAGGGCGGCGTGAGCGTGATGGACTTCACCAACGCGGACAAGCCGACCGAGCTGGCGTTCTTCGACCGCGGCCCGATCGACGCGCCGCCGGGCGCGGACATCCCGGTCTCGCCGGCAGCCGGCGGACGCGGCGGCGGACGGGGACGCGGCACCCCGGGCGGCTCGTGGGGCGCGTACTACTGGAACGGAATGATCTACTCGTCCGAACTCGACCGCGGATTCGACATCCTCGAACTGCAGCCCAGCGACCAGCTCTCGGCGAATGAGCTGGAAGCCGCCAAGCTGGTGCGGATGACGGAGTACAATCCGCAGAGCCAGCCGAAGCTCGAGTGGCCGGCGGCGTTCCCCGTCGTGCGTTCGTACCTCGACCAGCTCGTGCGCTGGAACGGCCTCGCCGCGGAACGTACCTCCGCCATCGCGAGTGCCCTCGACGCCGCCGAGAAGATGAGCGGCTCGGCGCGCGCGAAGGCGCTGAAGGACCTCGCCAAGCTGGTGGACAAGGATGTGAAGGGCGCGGCCGACTCGGCGCGTGTGAAGATGATGGCCGACGCCATCAAGAAGCTCGCCGACGTGAAATAGTCACCGCCGGCTCAGCCGTCGCGCGTGCAGCAAGCGAAGCGGCCACCCGGAATCCGGGTGGCCGCTTTTGCTGCGCTTGGCAGGGGTCGCGCTATTTCCGCTTGTTGACCGTGATCACCTCGATCACGCCGGCTTCGTGCCCCGGCCCGCGCATCTGAACCGCGCGGTTCTGGTCCAGATACCGCATCTCGACGATGTCCGCGCCCTTCACCCGGCGCAGCGACTCGACGTCCGGCTGCCGCACGTCGTCCACGTACACGATCACGGCCTGCGAACCGCCGCCGCTGCCCAGCATGTTGGACGACACGACGCGGCCCGGTGACGGATTGAGCCACCGGTGCCGGAGCAACCGCACGGCGTCGAGCGCCGTCGAGATGGACGCGCCGCCCTCATCGAGTTCGAGACGTGTGAGCTTCGACTGGTCGCCGCGCTTGCGCGGCTGT
>CAZLAU010000125.1:0-6515 GCA_964557615.1 uncultured Gemmatimonas sp. | reverse complement strand
CGCAGCAGCATCAGGCAGCGCGATGACGACCACCCCTCCTGCCCCGACCGCTGAGTCCCTGCTGGCTGGACGCCGGCGCGTGGCCGTCGTCGCGCCGCACCCGGACGACTTCGACGTGGTGGCGATCACGTTGCGGCGGCTCCGTGGCCACGGCGCCACCATCGACCTGCTCGTGATGACCTCGGGGGCGTCGGGCGTGGACGACGCCGATTTCCCGGGACTCGACCGCGCGGCAAAGGCCGCGCTGCGCGAATCGGAGCAGCGGCGAAGCTGTGCGTTCTTCGGGCTTGCGCCGGAACGCGTGCAGTTCCTGCGGCTCGCCGACGATGACTCCGGGCACCTCGCCGACAGTCCCGCGAACGAAGCCCGGCTCGACGTCCACCTGCAGCGGATTCGCCCAGAGCTGGTCTTCTTGCCGCACTTCAACGACCCGAACCTCGCGCACCAGCGCACGTTCGCGATGGCAAGCCGCTGCACCGCGCGGATCGACGCCAATGCGGCCCTCGTGCTCAACCGCGACCCGAAGACGATCGCGATGCGCGCTAACCTCCACGTGCTGTTCGACGAGCGCGAGGCGACCTGGAAGCGCGAGCTGCTGCGCCACCACGAGTCACAGCACCGCCGGAACCTGCGCACGCGCGGGAGCGGCCTCGACGACCGAATCCTCGAGGTCAACGCGGCGGCGGCAGGCGGGGTGCCGGGTGTGTACGCCGAAGAGTTCGAGGTGCGCACCGCCGCGGCTGGTCACGCGCCCGGTTGGCTGCAGCCGCAGGGCGAAGGTATCGTTCGATGGATGGCTCCTTCGCACACCGCCTGAGGTTCGTTTCGTGACCAACCTGCTGCTCGTTGGCACCGGCGGTTTCGTCGGGTCGGTGGCCCGGTATTACCTCGGCGGGCTCGTGCTGCACGCCGGCGGTGCGCCGCGCTTCCCGTACGCCACGATGGTGGTGAACGTCACGGGCTGCCTCGCGATCGGTGTGCTCTCGGCGCTCGGCGAACGCACCGGCGCATTCGCGCCGGCCACGCGGCTCTTTCTCATCACGGGATTGCTCGGCGGCTACACCACCTTCTCCGCGTTCGCCTACGAGACGTGGTTCCTCGGACGCGAGCACGCGTGGCTGGGCGCTGCGGTGAATGTGGCCGGGCAGGTCGTGCTGGGATTGCTCGCGGTGGCCGTGGGGCACCGGCTCACCGCGATGGTGACTTCTTGAGCGACGCGCCGCAGCTGTCTGCGCTCCGGCACCCGAGCGGGTTCATCCCGCTCCTGATGTCTCTCGTCGCAATGGCGACGATCGTTGTCCACCTTGCCGTGCACGGTACCGCGCGCCAGCCGGATGAGGGCGCCGCGGCGCGCCTCTGGCAGCTGCTGATGGCCGGCCAGATCCCGGTCATCATCTACTTCGCGGCCCGCTGGGTATCGGAGTCACCGCGCCGCGGCCTCCTGGTTCTGGCCATCCAGATCGCCGCGTGGATTGCGGCTGCGGCGCCGATCTTCATCCTGGAGTGGTAGCACTCGCTACCAGTCGGTCGGCGCGTAGTCCTTCAGGAACTTGCCCCAGATGTGCCGGCCCGTGTTGATCCCGTCGATGATCGGGTCCACGATGCGCGCCGCCCCGTCCACGATGTCGAGCGGCGGATGGAACCGGTGGTCCTTCACCTTCCGCGCCGCAATCTCGACCGGATCCTCGTCCGTCACCCAGCCCGTGTCCACCGCATTCATGTGGATGCCGTCGGTGAAGTAGTCGGCCGCGGCGGTGCGCGTCATCATGTTGAGCGCCGCCTTGGCCATGTTGGTGTGCGGATGGCGCGTCGTCTTGAAGCGGCGATAGAACTGCCCCTCGACGGCCGACACGTTCACGATGTGCTTGTCGCGGTTGTCGGTGCGGAGCATCAGCGGCTTGAGCCGCGCGTTCAGCAGGAACGGCGCGACGGCGTTCACGAGGTGCACCTCGAGCAGCTCGACGGACGGCACCTCGGCCATCAGCATGCGCCAGGAGTTGCGGTCCCTGAGGTCCACCTGCTGCAGGTCCTGGTCGAGCTTGCCCTGCGGAAAGAGGTGCGCCTGCGGCGACGCTTCGTCCGGCAGCAGCGCCACCTGCGACAGCTGGGCCGCGTGGGTGAGCCCCGCGACGTCGGCGAGCTGGCGCGCCGCGAGCGCGCCCGCGGCGCCGGGGGCCGTCGGCGTGCTGTCGGGCAGCATGTTGTACGCGCGTACGCCTTCGTACGCGCCGAGCAGCTTGCGCACGTGGTCGGGCATGGCGCCGAACGACGCCGACTCGCGCTCCATCATGTGCCGGTAGAACTCCGGCGGCCGCCGCACCGTCTGGCAGGCATTGTTGACGATGAAGTCGAGCCGGTTGTGCGTCTCGTTCAGCTGGTGACAGAACGCCTCCACGCTCGGCGTGTGGCGCAGGTCGAGCCCGAAGATCTCGAGCCGGTGGCCCCACGCGGCGAAGTCGGGTTCGGCGGCGTAGCGCGCCGCCGAGTCGCGCGGAAATCGCGTGGTGACGATCAGGTGCGCGCCCGCGCGGAGCAGCTTGATGCCCGCCTGATAACCGATCTTCACGCGGCCGCCCGTCAGCAATGCCACGCGGCCGTTGAGGTCGGCCAGCTCGGTGCGCTTGGCGTAGTTGAACGCCGCGCACTTGGGGCACAGCTGGTCGTAGAAGTGGTGGAGCTTGTCGTACTCGCGCTTGCACACGTAACAGTGCTGTGGCTCGATCGCCTCGCGGAAGTCGGGATCGTCGATCGTTTCCTGCCGGTCGCTCGCCGGCAGGAAGTAGTTCGGCGTCGTGAACACGGTCTGGCGCCGGAGTTCGCGGATGCCGCTGGTGTTGAGCAGCACCTCGGCCTCGCGGATCACCTCGCGCCGCGCCGCCTTCTTGTGTCGCTTGGCCTCCTTCACGAGCTGCCGTCGTCGCACGGCGTCCGGGCGCGATACCTCACCGGCGGCGCGGAGCAAGCGGTTGCGAAGGTCCTTCGGGGCCTCGAGCAGGCGTGCCCGGTCCCCGGCCAGCGACTCCAGCAGGTCGGCGGCGGCACGCACGCGATCGGTGAACTCTGTTGCGTCGGTCATGGCGCGCAAGTTAACGGCCCGATTCCCCTGCAGGCGCTTGCGTGATCCGCGACCCGAGGGCAGCATCCAATGGCAGGCCGTGTCAACCTGGAGGATCGATGTCCAAGAAATTCCGAAACGTCATCCCGGACTTCTCGAGCCGGAAGCCGCAAAAGCAGAAACCCGGCACCCCGGCGGCCATTGCCCCGGTCAAGGGCGTTGCTCCGGCGCCGCGGGTCAAGCCGCAGGCCACGTCCGCGAAGTCCGGGCACCGGGGGAAGTAGATGCAGTGGCGCGACGACTTCGCGACGGGAATCCCCAAGATCGACGAGCAACACAAGATGCTGTTTGCGATGGTGCACGACTTCCAGCTCGCCCTGCACGAAGGCTATGGCGCCAAGGTCTACGGCGGCCTGCTCGATGCGCTCGACCTCTACTGCCGCACCCATTTCGGCTTCGAGGAGCGGTGCATGCTCGAGCACGAATGTCCCGTGGCGACCAAGAACGCCCAATCGCACTCGCGGTTCGTCGAGGTGCTCAAGGGGTTCCGCGAGCGGTTCACCACGCACGGGTATCGGCACCCGGACGCAACCGACCTGGTGGAAACCGCGAATGCGTGGCTGTCGGGGCACATCTGCGGCATCGATGTGCACCTGCGGAACTACGTGAACCGGCCCCCGGCTATTTCTTGACGGACCTGAGCGAATACACGTAGGCCGCGACAGCCCGAATCTGTTCCTCGCTCAGGCTCGTGCCCCCGCGCGGGAGCATCGGCGCCATCGCTTGCTTCGGCTTCGGCACGCCTTTCGTGACCGTCTGCACGATGAAGGCGTAGCTCCCGTCGCCGTGGATCCACTTGTCGTCGGTCAGGTCGGGCGCGAGGCCGGGAATGCCCTTCGCATTCGGCTGGTGGCAGGTGAAGCACGTGCCGCCGCCGGCCTTGCCGCGGAAAATGCTGTCGCCACGGGCAATGCGTTCGGGCGTCACCTCAGGCGGCGCGGTGCCCTGGGGTCCTCCCGTCGTCGCGACGACCGCCGCCCCCGCAGCGCCGGTGATCACGGCGACGCCCGCGAGTGCCGCGAGCACACGCACCGCGCGGCCCGCGCCTCCCGGCATCGCCGCCGTTCCGGAACGGGTCGTTCTCTCGGCGCGCATCAGAACGCCGCCACGAACCCGGTGATGAAGCGGAACTGCTCCCGCTGCGTGTCCCACATTCCCTCGCCGAGGAACCGCACGTTGCGGCGGTGGAGGTAGTGCACGCCTGCGCTCACGGTCGAGTGCTTCGTGAGGTATCCGGGCGCGCTGGCCTGCTCGCCGAGCCGGAGTGACACGAACGGCCCATCGGCCTCGACCCAGTTGTACAGCCCCGTGAGGAACCAGCGGCCGGTTGGACCCTGCGGAGAGATGATCGCTTCGGCGAATCCCGACTTCACCGTCGTGCCGAACGCCGACGTCCGTCCGCCGGGACACGGGGTGCTCGCGCTGCACGTGCCGTAGAACGGATCGTCATCCTTGCGGTTCAGGTACTGCACGTTCAGTTCCGCCTTGTCACCGAACGCGATCGTTGCGTCGGGTCCCCAGATGCTGATGCCGTTGGTGCGCGCATTCTGCCTTTCATTGCCGGCATACCCGTAGACGCCAAGCCGCAGCGGGCCGACATCCTGCGAATACCGAATGCCGAAGTTCTTGTCGCTGTCGGCGTCGTACTGGCGCTGCTCGTTGCCGTGATTGAGACCCCGGCCGCCGACCACCGAGAGCGTGAGGTCACCGCCTTCCCACGGCGAGTAGAGCGCCATCAGCCCGCGGTCGTACGTGAGGTCGGCCACCGCCTGGCCCACGCGCACGCGGTACGGCTGGTAGTCGTCGTAGGACAGGCGAAGTTCACGCTTGAACAACGGATCGGACACCTGGAACTGTCCCACGATCAGGCTGACGCCCGAACTCCCGATGTCGGTGAACTGGACATAGGCATCCTCGAGCCCGGCCACCTCGCCGCGTTCCGTGAGCAGAAAGTAGGTGTAGTAGCTCACCTTGTCCGCGACCTGGCCGCCCGACAGCAGCTTGACGACCCACGGCGTCTGCAGGTCGTTCGACGCCTGCGCCGACGACTTGTTCGAGAGCAGCGACGCGTAGGCGTCGAACCGCACGGCGAGCGGAAGGGTCCGCTGGAGCCTGAGCAGCGCGTCCCCGGTGGCGACCGTGTCACGAGGCTCCTCGCCAACGGCGAACTCGAAGCCGTTCCCGGCAAACGCCTCGCCGACGGCAGTGAGGCGTGGCACCGGTGCGTGACACAGTGAACAGCTCACGCTGTACTTGCGCGCGAACGCCGGGATCAGGTTGTGCTTGGCAAAGGCAGGGGTCGCGGCGGCCATCAGGCCGGCGACCACGATGAATGCGCGCATTGATTGCATTGGTGCCGTGTTGGTTGAGCGGAGATACCCTGCTGAATTAACGCAGACCACCCGCAATCGGTTGTGCCCGGATAACCCGGCGGCCGGTGTGCCTGTCGGCAGCACCGTCGCGCGGCCCGCCTTTGCGGAGCGCTATCGGAGAGTCTTTCGAGGCACCCGCGTGTCGGCCATGGCCGCGTGGTACACGTACGACGCGACGATCGTCGCGTTCTTCATCAGATCCTGCGGCTGGATGGTGTCGTAGAAGTCCAGGTTGCTGTGTCCACCTTGCCCCGGCGTGCGATCCTGCAGGAACTGGAACCCGGGCAGTCCGGCATCGTCGAAGGGAATGTGGTCGGTGCTGCCGACGCTCTGGTTCGACACCACCGTCATCCCGAGATCGCGAAACGGCGCCATCCAGGCCGTAAGCATCTCGCGGGCGTGCTCGTTGCCCTGCAGGTAGATCCCGCGATACTGGCCGGAACCGTAGTCCTGGTTGAAGTAGGCGGAGAACTTCTCGTACGCCGGCTTCACGCCAACGGCTGGATTGCGCGGGTCGCCGAAGTGTTCTCGCACGTACGCCCGCGAGCCATACAGCCCCTGCTCCTCCCCGCTCCAGAGCGCAAGCCGGATCGTGCGACGCGGCTTCGCCCCCACCGCCTTGAGGATGCGCATCGCCTCCATCATCACGGCCACGCCGGACGTGTTGTCACTCGCGTTCGGGCTGGCGTGCCAGGTGTCGAAATGTGCGCCAAGCATCACCACTTCGTCGCGCAGGTCGCTGCCGGCAATCTCGCCGACGAGGTTGGCCGCCTTCACGACCGTGTCACCGATCCGGTTGCGGACCTCGACGTCCACCTTGACCGGAATGCCACGCTGCAGGATGCGATACATCCTGTTGTAGTGCTCCGGCGTGATCGCGATCATCGGCGGCGACGCGAGATTCCCCGCGCGCGACCACAGGTCGATCTTGGAGTCCGGCCGCGAAAATCCCCGCACCGCACCGAGCCACCCGCTCTCGCTCTGGAGCACCGCGGCCACGCCCTCGGCCTTGTAGAACGCCGCCTTGT
>CAZLAU010000124.1:4088-8301 GCA_964557615.1 uncultured Gemmatimonas sp. | reverse complement strand
CAGCGCTGAGACGACGGCGAGCCCGCTGTCGCCGAGTGCGACGAACGCCACGGGGCCGTGTACGACGAGGTTCCCGGCATCGCCGGCGGCAAGCGTCTCATACCTCAGCGCGTTGACGCCGAGCGAAATCCAGTTGCAGGAGGCGGTCGTTGCCGCCGCGAGCGCAAGGGTGAGGATTCGCACGCGGAACGAACCCGCGGCGGGCGCCGCGAGTTCCCCGCCCGTGGTCGCGCGGGGCGCCCGGCGAGCGGGGTCCGGGGGTGATGCCGGGATGCGGTCGTCAGGCGCCGTGCGGCGGCGTTAGCGCCGATAGGTCAGTAAGCGCGAACGGTTGCACCGTCGTCGCACAGCTGGTCGCGACCCCCAGCCTTCCTTCGATCCTCAGCGTCGTGGCATGCACCGGCTGGAGGAGCGCGATGCCCGGGCTTCCCTGATCGTACTGATACGACAGATCCCAGCCATGCACCGCCGTGCCTGGCGTGATCTGGGCCGGATGCAGGTTGAATGGCCCGCCCGACGACGGAACCATCCGCCGCAGCCCCGGCGTCAGCGGGCCGCCCGACGTGCCCATCGAGATTGACGAGCGTCGGGTCCACGTTGGCCGGGTTGATCGCGAGATGCGGCGACTCCGGATACGTCGGCTCGTTCCCGAAGAACCAGGTGCCCTGCGCGGTTCCCGCGATGTCTGATGCGATCGTGCCGCCAAGCGGTGGGATGGTGCGCCCGCGCGTTCCGTCGAACGATCCGAGGCGCCCCTGGACCGTGGAGCGCAGCGGCTCGGCGAATAGTCGCTGAAGGGCACGACGTGAAAGTGGTCGAAGCCCGTGGTGATCCCGCCCCACCGCGCGTTGTTGGCGTACTGGATGGCCGGCACGCGTGCGTCGAACATCGTGAGGTCCAGCCCGACCGTGGTGCCGATTGTTTCGCCAGCGCTGACCTTCACGTCGGCGGCCGCGGTCCAGCATGCCGACACGAGTGCCCCGGGCGCGGGCGAGTAGGTGTTACACCCCTGGTCGAACGGCGGGAGCTTCGTGAGCAGCGCCGGAACGATCGAGCGCACGTGACCGAACTCGACCCAGACCTCCAGGCAGGGAGAGAACATGATCGAGTAGTCGGCTGACGCTTCGACGCCGTTGTAGACCGTGCGCCGGGCGCCCACGACGGTGGCGTTCCCCGGCGCGTGGAGTGCCACCGGCTGCGCGCCGCCCGCCTGACCGAGGGACTTCACGTAGATGAACTGATGATCGATGGGAAGGTGTGCGCCGTCGGTTCTGCGCGCCAAGTGGCACCCAGCCCAGGATGTCTGTCGCGGCGACGGGCAGGGCAGTGTACAGCGCGCTCGCCGCGCCGCAGCCCTGGAGCGACGAAGGGAGCGTGCCGAGGCCCGACGCGTCGGGCGGGGTGACCTTGGTGCCGGCGCCGCGGGCGACAGCGACGGCCAAGGCCAGGCAGGAGGTGAAGACGGTGGCGGGGCGCACGGCGAGGGAAGCTCGCGGCGCCAGCGCCGGCCTTCCAAGACCCACGTCACAACTCCGGTGGCACGCCCGCCGTCGGCGGGCCCTTTGCTCAGGGTGTCCAGTTGAGCGTGCCCGCGGTCACCGACGTGCGGCCACCGTTCGAGGCCAGCGTCGGCGAAGTGCCCATGAGGTTCAGGGTGGTCGAGAGCGCGTTCATCACCACGTAGAACCCCGTCGCCGGCGGCGAGTCACGGAAGGTCAGGTTGTTGAAGGTGTGGTTGGCGGCGTTCGCGTACTCGAACGTGAGCTGGTTGTGCGCGCTGTTGAAAGTCTCGAAGACGGCGCCGTCGAACTGGGCGATCGACCCCAGCCCGAAGTTCTTGATCACCAGGCGCAGTCCCTTGAAGCGCGCACGGGTGTTCCCCGTGTTCGACACGTTGACGCCGCCCACCGTCAGGGTAGAGGAACCGGTCTGGCCAAAGCGCACGGAATCGTTCGCGGTACCGGGCACGATCAGGTTGCCGATCACGGTCGCGTTCGTCACGAAGGTCACGCCACCAGTGCTGGTGTTGCTGACCTCAAGCGTCGCGAACTTCGCGAGCGATTCCGACGGATTTGCCATGCTGATGTTCTGGAACGCCGTTCCGTTGAACACCGTCACGTGCGCCGAATCCGCGGTGAACGACGTGGACGACGACGATCCCTGCGTGAAGTGACTGCCCACCTCGAGCCGGCCCGCCTTGAGCAGCCCGCTCATCGACGCGCCGGCGAAGTTCGCGGTGCCGGTCACGGTGAGCGTCGCGGCCGTCAGCATTCGCACCGTTCCGATCCGCGTGGTGCTGATGTTGCCGTTGATCGTCGCGTTTCCGGTGACGTCGAGCTGGCCCGAGTCGGCCACGATCGTGCCGGAGCTGACTCCGCCCCCGATCCATGCGTCGGCCTTGAGGGTGACCGTACCGAGCGTGTTGGGCGGAATTGGCTGACCGGTCCGGCGGAAGGTGATGCCGCCGCCGGTGAGCGTGCCGCCCGTGACCACGAGCGAATCCCACGCCGTGGCCGTCGCCGACGACAGCGTGCCGGACATGAGGCGCAGCTTGCCCAGGACGTCGACAGCGCCGAGACTGAGCGTGCCGGCCGACTTGTTGACACGCAGTTCGCTGAGATGGAACTCGGTCGAGTCGACGCCCTTGGTCGCACAGGGGTTGAGCGACTGGGCGCTGGATCCGAAGGCCTCGAGGATGTGTGATCCCGCGGCGTTGAACACGTCGGCGCCGCAGCCGCCATTGAATGTCCCCGAGATGCGCAGGGTGCCGGCGGTGACGCTCGAGTCGCGGTACGGCACGCCGGTGGCGTTGAAGTTCGCCGCCCCGTTGACCGTCAGGGTGGCGCGCGAATCCTTCATTCGCAGCCGCGATCCGGTGTTAAAGGTAAGGCTGCCAACCGTGGAGACCGCCGTGTCGGCGTCGAACACGGCGCTGTTCTGCGCGGTCAGCGCATTGGTCACACTGAGGCCGGCACCGGGGGCGACGAACCGGGCGGCGCCGTCCAGCGTCATCTGACTCAGGGTCACCGACGGTAGCTGGAGCGTTCCCGACGCGACGTTGAACACGAAGGCGGTCGTCCCGGTCGACACACCGGCGGCAAAGGCATGAGTTCCGGCCAGGTTCAGGGTGCCGCCCGAAACGGTGACACCGGTGTTGTGCGAGTACAGCCCCTTCACAAACGTCGTCGAGCCAATCGTGACGGTCGCTGCGGTGTTGGCGATGGTCAGGTTGTGGAAGTGCTCCTGGCCGCTCGACGTCCCGCCCGCGCAGCCGCTGTTGACGGTCTGCGCGGCGGTGCCGTCGAAGATCACCGTGTGCGTGCCCCCCGAATTGAACACTCCCGAACCGCTGCAGCTCATGTTCCAGTTGCCGCGGACGCGCAGTGTGCCCGCTGTGAGCTGTGTCTCGTCCCAGCCACCGGCTGTGTTCCACGCGATCGTGCCGCTGACCGTGAGCTGGCCTGCGGCGTTCTGCATCAGCAGTCGCGAGCCGGAGTTGATGTTCAGCGCGTTGACCGTGGTCGCGTTTGCGCCCACGCTGAGGTTGGTGCTGTTCTGGAGCGTCAGCGTGCCCGTCACGGCGAATCCGCTGGCGGGCAGCGTGAAGGTGTGGCTGCCGTCCAGGACGAGGTTCGGGATCGTGAACGTGGGCAGCGCCGTCGTCGAGGCCGTGCCGGAGAAGGTCGTGTTGGTAACGGAGTAGGTACCGTTGTTCACCAGGCTGCCGGCGGCAACGGTCCACGTGCCCCCGCCGCTCGCCGTCGCGCCGGCGTTCACCGTCACGGTGCCCGTGGCGAAGTAGCCGCCGTTGAACGTCACCGCGGCGCTCGTGTTGGCGACCGTGAGGTTCCGGTAGTGTTCCTGGCCGCTCGACGTCCCGCCCGCGCAGCCGCTGTTGATGGTCTGCGCGGCGGTGCCGTCGAAGACCACCAGGTGCGTGCCGCCCATGTTGAAGGCGCCGGATCCGCTGCACGACATGTTCCAGTTGCCGCGGACGCGCAGCGTCCCGGCCGTGAGCTGCGTCTCGTCCCAGCCACCGGTCGTGTTCCACGCGATCGTGCCGCTGACCGTGAGCTGGCCCGCGGCGTTCTGCATCAGCAGCCGCGAGCCGGAGTTGATGTTCAGCGCGTTCACCGTCGCTGCGTTCGCGCCGACGTCGAGGTTGGTGCTGTTCTGGAGCGTCAGCGTGCCCGTCACGGCGAATCCGCTGGCG
>CAZLAU010000124.1:0-3988 GCA_964557615.1 uncultured Gemmatimonas sp. | reverse complement strand
CGCGCAGCGTCCCGGCCGTGAGCTGCGTCTCGTCCCAGCCACCGGTCGTGTTCCAGTTGATCGCTCCGCTGACCGTGAGCTGGCCCGCGGCGTTCTGCATGAGGAGCCGCGCGCCGGAGTTCATGAGCAGCGTGCCGACCGTCGTCGCGTTTGCGCCCACGCTGAGGTTGGTGCTGTTCTGGAGCGTCAACGTACCCGAGACCGCGAAGCCCGAAGCCGGCACCGTGAACGTGTGGCTGCCGTCCAGCACCAGGTTGGGAATCGTGAAGGTGGGCAGCGCCGTGGTTGAGCCGCTCCCTTCAAACGTGGTGTTCGTCACCGAGTAGGTGCCGCTGTTGCTCAGGTTGCCCGCCGCGATATGCCAAGTACCGCTGCCACTCGCGGCGGCTCCGCTGTTCACAGCGACAGCGCCCGTCGCGAAATACGTGCCGTTGAATGTCACCGCCGCCGTCGTGTTGGCGATCGTCACGTTTCGGAAGTGCTCCGCGTTCGCGCCCATGCCGCCGCCGCAACCACCGTTCACGGTCTGCGCCGCCGTGCCGTCGAACACCACCGTGTGGGTGCCGCTGGCATTGAAAACACCAGATCCGCTGCACGCCACGTTCCAGGCTCCGCGAACGCGGAGTGTCCCGGTCGTCAGCAGGCTGTCGCCCCAAATGCCGGACACGCCCCACGTCGCCGTCGTGGTCACGATCATCTGAGCCGACGGGCTGAGCATCCGGAGTCCGCCCGTCCCGCTCGTCGCGAACGTGTTCACGGTCGTCGTGCCAGTCCCGACGTCATACCGTCCGCCCGAAACCTGCAGGTCGCCGGTCACCGTCACGCTGCCTGCCGCCGTCGTCAGTCCGCCGGACACCTCGAGGGCAGGGAACACACCGACTACGGTCGCATTGGTGCCGGTCATCTCGATCTTTCCGATTCCGGCGCTCAGTCCCGAGACCGGAACGTCCACATTGCCGCTCGCCGTCAGGTCGAAGTTGCTCAAGTTGAGCGTCGAGCCGGATTGCATCGTGAAGCGCGCGATCGAAACGTTTCCGGTGAGCACCGGCTGGTTCCCGCCGGTGACGATCTGCACCGAATCGGTCGCAACCGGCACGCCGGACGGCGTCCAATTGCCCGCGACGTTCCAGTCCGTGCTGATGGATCCATTCCACACCTTGTTGGCCACCACGATCACCGCGTTCGCCGTGAACGTCGCGGGCGTGCCGACTCCCGACGCGGTCGCCGTCACCGTGTTGGCGCCAGCGCCTGGTCCGAGCGTCAGCGTGGAGCGCACGCGACCGGCGGCGTCCGTGGATGTCGTGCTACCGCCGAGCGAGCCGCCACCACCCGTCACCGCCCAGGCCACGGCGTGCCCGCCAATCGGATTGCCGAACGCATCGGTCACGCGCGCGACGAACGCCGTGCCAAGTGTCTGGGTCACGCCGGCTGACTGCGGCGGCGAGTTGCCGCTGTCGGCCACGATCGCTGAGGCCGCTGCGGCAACGATGTTGAACAGTTCCGTCGAATCGGCGGAAAGCCCGCCCGCGGTCGCGCGAAGCCGGTATCCGTTGGCGACCTTGCGGACGTTCACCGTCGGGAACGTCGCAATGCCGCCCACGGCGTTGACCGTGCGCGTACCCGCCACCCCAGTGTCCGCACCGGCGTTCACGGCAAAGCCAAGCGTGATCGCGCCGGTGTACCCGACATCGAGGTTGTTCAGCGCGTCGCGTGCCTGCACGGTGATCGTCGGCGAGATCGCGGCGCCCGCCACGATGTTGGCTGCCGCTGCCGGCCCCGCGGTTACGACCAGCTTGCTCACGGCCGCCGGCGTGACGTTGAACGTGTTCGACGTCGCCGCCGCCAGGCTGCCGCTCGTTGCGACGATCGAGTAGCCGTTGCCCGTGACCGGAATCGAAACACCCGCGAACGTGGCAACGCCGCCGACGGCCGCGACGGTCGTCGTCCCGCCAAGCGTCGTGCTGCCTGGGTTGGCCCCCAGCGCGAGCGTCACGCTGCCCGTGAAGCCCGTGACAAGATTGCCGAACCCGTCCACCGCCTTCACCTGCATAGACGGTGCGATCGCCACGCCTGCCGTGGCCGTCGACGGTTGCTGCTGGAACACGAGTTGCGTGGCGCTGCCGGCCGAGGCCGCCGTGCCCGTGATCGTGATGGTCACGCCGATCTGGTCCGCGAAGTACTGACCGTCGTGGTCCGACCAGAAGTCGATGAAATCGCCCGGTGCGACGCTGGTGACCCCGCTGAACACCCTTGTGGCGGCCGAACCAACCGGCAGGACCACCGACCCGGACAGCTTGTCATCCCACACTGCGACCCCGTTACGGAGCGCGTGGAGCTTCGCCGTCGTGCCCTGGCCGGCTTGCGTGGAGATCCCGGTGAACGTCGCGGTGACGATGACCGTTCCCGTGATCGGCGACGTCCACCGGATCGCCGCGCCGTCGTTGCCGTTGGGTCCCGGGTGGAACGAAACCTCGTTCGGTGCCCATTGCGCCGTAAGCGCGCTGACGGTCCCAGCGGTGCGATTCTTGAAGATCGCGGCGCTCGCGTTCCAGCCAAACAGCCCGCTGACGAGGGTGCTGTCGCCAGCAGCGGTAGGGGTGAAGACCCCGGCTCCATCGCGGAAGCCCAGCGTCCAGTTGTTGAATGTCGGGCTCGTGTACGAATAGTCGTTCACGAGATTCCACACGGTCGTCACCGGTGTGGCCGTGGCCGTGAAGGTCACCGGCGATCCCGCGAGCGCGCCGCTCGTGGCGGTCACCGTATTGGCGCCAGTCGTGGCGCCAAGCGTGAGCGTCGCCCGCGCGCGCCCGTTGGCGTCCGTGGCCGTCGTCGTGCCCGACAGCGCCCCGCCACCTGCCGTCACGGCCCACACCACCGGAGCGCCGGAAACGGCGTTCCCGAACGCGTCCGTCACCTTCACCACGAGCTTCTGGGGCAATGCCGTGTTTACCGCCCCAGTCTGCGCGCCGCCGCTGTCCGCCGCGATCGCAGTTGCCGCCGCCGGCGCGATGCTGAACGTGGCGCTCGTTGCGGCGGTAAGTCCCGCGCTCGTCGCGGATAGCGTATACCCCGCGCCCGCCTTGTTGATCGACAGCCCGGAGAACGTGGCCACGCCGGCGACGGCGCCGACCGTTGTGGTACCCGACAGCGTGCCACCGCCGGGATTGGCCGCGATCGAGAGCGTGACGTTGCCGGTGAACGCAGTCGCGGTCGCGTTCGTCGCGTCCTTCGCCGTCACCACGATCGCCGGCGCGATGCCCACGCCAGCCACGGCGTTGCTCGGCTGGACCGTGAACGCCAGTTGTGACGCCGGCAACGGACCGGCGGTCCCGGTCGCCGTCGCGGTGACGGCGAGCGGGTTGGGCGTAAGGCCCGTACCGCTCACATTCAGCGTCATCGCGCCGGCGACGCCACCCAGGGTCCACGTGGTCTGTGCGATGCCCGTGCCCGCCTGCGTCACCGCGGTCGTCGGCGAGACGCTGCCGCTCCCGGCCGCCGGCGCGAAGTTCACCGTCACCCCGCCCACGCCGTTGCCGAATGCGTCGGCCACCTTCACCACCACCGGCTGCGTGAGCGCCGCGGCGCCGGCCGCGCTCTGCGCGCCGCCGCTCACCAGTGTCAGCGCACTCGCCACGCCCGGCGTGATCGTGAACGCCGGGCCCGTCACGCTCGTCAGGCCCGTCGCCGTCGCCGTCAGGGTCCACGCGCCCGCGGTCGTCTGCTTGAGCCCCGGGAACGTTGCCACGCCCGCCACCGCCGCCACCGTCGTCGTGCCCGTCAGCGCGTGCGCGGGGTCCGTCCCGCTCGGGACGACACTATGCCGGCTGTAAATGCCAACACCGGCCCTTCTTCTAATCCCCGAAATACATAGATAGGCGTGTCTATCTGTGTCCGGGAGGGGAGGCGGGCAATGTTGATGATGATCTCTTTGAACTCTCCAGGTCGGATTTGTTGTCCGACTATCGGTACATCTTTCATTTAATTTTGA
>CAZLAU010000123.1:1777-8377 GCA_964557615.1 uncultured Gemmatimonas sp. | reverse complement strand
ATGCTCGCGCGCGAATCCCTGGCCATCGGCGCGGAGGTGGGGCTGGCGATGGAGCGGCGGTTCGGCGCTGCGCACCGCGACGAGCACTTCCGCACCTTCGACACCATTTGCAGCGCCACGCAGGACCGGCAGGACGCCGTGAACGCGCTGCTCGAGGAACCGCTCGACGTGATGCTCGTGATCGGCGGCTACAACTCGAGCAACACGATGTCGCTCGCCGCGATCTGCGCCGAGAAGGTGGTGACGTACCACATCGCCGATGCGACGTGCATCGATCCGGCAACCGGAACGATCCGTCACCTCCCGGTCGGTGCGCACGATGAAGTGGAGGCACCGTCGTGGCTGCCGGCCGCCGGCGCGCTTCGCGTCGGGCTCACGGCCGGTGCCAGCACACCGAACAACAAGATCGGTGACGCCGTGGCGCGCATCTTCCTGACGCGCGGCGTCGATCCCGCCACGATCGGCTGACCGGCACGCGTGATCGCTTCCGGCCCGACCGCCCGCGAGTCGACCCCGACCGATCCCGCGTTTGCCACCCTGTCGTCCGCCGGTGCGGCGATCACGATCCTGCCGGGCCTCGGCGGCCGCGTGCGCGACGTGCTGCTGGGCGGTCGGCAGTGGCTGTGGCACAACCCGGACGCCGCATTCAGCGTGGCCCACGAGGACGCGTCGCTCGGCGAGGCGGTGGGCTCCGGCGGGTTCGACGAGTGCTTCCCGACGATTGCCCCGTGCCGGCTGCCGACCTGGGTGGAGGGCGCGGCGGGTGCGAAGATCGCGGAACGCGGAGCGCTCTGGCAGCAGCAGTGCGAAACGGCGATCGACACCGGTGAGGACGGCAACTCGGCAAGCTGCAGCTGGACGACCACACCGCTGACGTTCGCGTTCACGCGCCGGATCACGATGCGCGCGGACGGGACGGTCGAGTTCACCTACGCGGCCCGCAACATCGGCACGCAACGGATGCCGTTCCTGTGGGCGGCGCATCCCGTGTTTCCACTCACGGACCAGACGCGGATCATCCTGCCCGCGGGCGCGAAGACTCGCGTCTGGATGGCCGATGGCGTCGAGCTCGCCGGCGGGGACACGCTGCACGCCTGGCCACGGGTGCGCGCCGGCGGCCATCTCGTGGACGTGTCGCGCCCGGCGGCGCTCGGCAAGCAGTTCGCCTGCACGATGTTCGTCGAACTGCCGCGGTCCGAGACGACGATCGCGGTGGCGCACGGCGCCAAGCGGCTGGAACTGCGCGTGCACGGCCGCGAACTGTCGCACGCCGGCATCTGGATCAATCGCGGCGTCCTTGCGCCGACAGAGCGAAAGCGACCGCTGATGCGGTGGCGCAAGCCGCGTACCTACTCGACCGTGACCGTCGGCCCGTGCCTCGGCGCACCAGAGTCGCTCACCGACGCCCTCGGGGCGTGGGACACGGCGCGCTGGATCGAGCCCGGAGCCACCGCCCGATGGGGCATGACGTGGCGCGTGACCGAGGGCGAGTCCGCGTGACCGCTCCCGCGGCGGTGCGCGCCCTGATGGCCGGCGCGATCGACTACGCGGGGCTCTTTCCTCCGGCCGCGCTGCCGATGCCCGACGCCGTGCGCAACTACTCGGCCTACCGCGCGGGCCCGCACGCGTGGATGCTCGGCCGGTTCGTGCTCGGCGTGGCGCGCCTCGAGGAGCTGGCGGAAGCCTTCGCCGCGCTGCACCCGGCCCCCGACGGCGCGTGGCCGCTCAGCGTCATCGCCCGCGCAACGGACGCGGCGGCGCTCGCGGCGTTCAATGCACGATACGCCTCGCGGCTGCGCATCGACACGGTGGAAGTGCCGCCTGTGCGCGCGGCGGAGGTCGGCGCGCTCGCGCCACTCGCGACATCGTATGCCGTATTCGCGGAAGTGGACTGGGCCGACGATCCGGCGCCCGTGATCGCGGAGCTTGCGCGTCACGGGTTGCGGGCCAAGATCCGCACCGGTGGGGTCGAGGCGAAGGCATTCCCGTCGTCCGCGCAGGTGGCGCGGTTCATTGAGGCCTGCCGGGCGGCGCGCGTGCCGTTCAAGGCCACCGCCGGCCTGCACCACGCGTGGCGCGGCGAGTACGCACTCACGTACGACGCCGGAAGCGCGCGCGGTACGATGTTCGGGTTCGCGAACGTGCTGCTGGCAAGTGTGGCGGCGACGGCCGGCGCCGACGCCGCTGAGATCGCCGGCACGCTCGAGCCCGCCGGACCGCCGGCATTCGAGGCGTCCGACCGCGGCTGGCTGCTCCCGTCGGGACGCGCCGTGCCGGTGGAACTGGTCGCTGCCGCACGGACGCACACGATGGCATCATTTGGATCGTGCTCATTCGAGGAGCCAGTGCAGGAACTCAGTGCACAGGGGCTGCTGTGATCGAACGTTCGCGCATCGACGACACCCACGACCCGTCGCTCCGATCGTGGATCGACGCCGCCAACGATCCGTCGTGCGACTTTCCCGTGCAGAACCTGCCGCTCGGCACCTTCCGTCACGAATTCGAGGAGCGGCCGCGCGTCGGCATCGCCATCGGCGACCGGCTCCTCGACTGCCTCGAGGCGGCCCGCGCGGGATGCTTCGATTCGCTGAACCCGGCCGTGCGGGACGCGTTGCAGGGATGGTCGCTCAATGCCCTCATGGCTCTCGGCCGCGGCGACGCGCGCGACGTGCGCGCCGTCGCCAGCGCGATGCTGCGCAGCGGCGGCGAACGTGCGGACGCGACCCGACGGCTGCGCGACCGCGTGATCGTGCCGCTGGACCGCGTGTCGCTGCTCGTGCCGGCGGAAGTCGGTGACTACACCGACTTCTATGCATCGGTGCACCACGCGACCCGCGTCGGTGCGCTGTTCCGGCCGGACAACCCGCTCCTGCCGAACTACAAATGGGTGCCGATCGGGTATCACGGTCGTGCGTCGTCCATCGTGGCGAGCGGCACCCCCGTGCGACGGCCGTCCGGGCAGACCCGGAAGGGAAACGACGGGCCGCCGGTCGTGGGGCCGTCAGCCGGCCTCGACTACGAAGTCGAACTCGGCCTCTGGGTGTGCGGCGGAAACGCCGTCGGAGATCCCGTGGCGATTGCCCGCGCGGAGGATCACCTGTTCGGGGTCGGGCTGCTCAATGACTGGTCGGCGCGCGACATCCAGAGTTGGGAGTACCAGCCGCTGGGGCCGTTCCTGTCGAAGAACTTCCTCACGACCGTGTCGCCCTGGGTCGTCACCACCGATGCGCTCGAGCCGTTTCGCGTGCCGGCGTTCGTGCGCGCCGAAAGCGATCCCCATCCGCTCGGCTACCTCGACGACCCCAACGACCGCGCGCGCGGCGGCTTTGCGATTTCCATCGAGGCGTCCCTCTCGACGGCGCGGATGCGCGATGCGGGCCTGCCGCCGCACCGCCTGTCCGTGTCGGACGCGCGCTCGCTGTACTGGACGCCGGCGCAGCTGATCACGCATCACACGAGCAACGGATGCAACCTCCGGCCCGGCGACGTGCTCGGCACCGGGACGATCTCGGGGCCCGATGACGCGTCGCGCGCGTGCCTCCTCGAAATCACGCGCCGCGGCGCCGATCCGGTGATGCTCCCCGGAGGTGAAACGCGCACATTTCTTCAGGACGGGGACGAGGTCATCATGCGAGGCTGGTGCGAGCGCGACGGCGCAGTACGCATCGGGTTCGGTGAATGCCGCGGCACCGTGCACGCCGCGCGCTGACGGACCGCAGGGCAGCGCGCTCCACTCGAAGGGAGGTCTCGATGATCGCAGGACGGAATGCCGGAGCGATCGGCCGACCGAGGGCTGCCCGTGTGGGCGCGGCGTTCGCCGCGCTCGTCGTGAGCTGGGCGGCGCCGGCCCGAGCGCAGGCGTCCACCGATGTGTGGGTGGTCCCGATGAACCAGATGGGAAACACGATTCGCATCGGCGAGCCACGCAACGCAACCGTGCGTGCGGGCTACGACAACCAGCCGTCGTTCACCGCCGACGGCCGGTCGGTGCTCTACACGGCGATCGGCGACGACCGCCAGGCCGACGTGTGGCGATTCGACCTCCCCGAGGGAGCGCCGCAGCGTGTGACGCGCACGGCGGAGAGCGAGTACTCGCCCACCGTGACACCGGACGGCAGCTCGTTCTCCGTGATCCGCGTCGAGGCGGATTCCACGCAGCGCCTCTGGAGGTTCCCGCTGTCCGGCAGCGGCGCTCCGTCGCTGGTGCTGGAGCAGATCAAGCCGGTGGGCTACCACGCGTGGGCAGGCGACAATCGGCTCGTGCTGTTCGTGCTCGGGTCGCCGGCAACGTTGCAGCTGGCGGACGTGCGGACGGGAACCGGCGCCGTGGTCGCGCGGAACATTGGACGTGCGCTGGTGAAGGTGCCGGGCCGCGACGCGGTCACGTTCGTGCAGCTCGTGCCCGACAGCGGGCAGTGGATCGCCGAGCTTGACGTGCGCACGAATGCGGTGCGCCGGCTGATGCGGCCTCCACCGGGAGCGGACTACCACGCGTGGACGCCCGCAGGTGCGCTCATCGCAGGTGCCGGATCGAGCATCTACCAGTGGGTGGACGGCAAGTGGGACCAGGTGGCGGACCTCGCGCGCTGGGGCGTTCGCGGCATTTCGCGAATGGCGCTGAGCCCGCGCGGCGATTGGCTGGCGTTCGTCGCCGAGGACGCACCGACGCCGTGAAGACGCCGGACCGCCCGATCGTCGCGTTCAACGACCATTTCGGCGCGAAGGCGGCTGACTATGTGGACGGGCGGCCGAGCTACCCGCGCGCACTGTTTCACTTCCTCGCCATGACGGCGGGATCCACGCGGTCGGCGTGGGACTGCGCCACCGGCAACGGGCAGGCCGCCGTCGGCCTGGCCGAACGGTTCTTGTCCGTGCTCGCGACGGATCCGAGTCCCGAAATGCTGGCACAAGCCACGCCGCACCCACGGGT
Source organism: uncultured Gemmatimonas sp. (assembly GCA_964557615.1). Lineage (GTDB taxonomy): Bacteria > Gemmatimonadota > Gemmatimonadetes > Gemmatimonadales > Gemmatimonadaceae > Fen-1231. Next base: position 3,447 of record CAZLAU010000123.1, on the reverse strand, counting down.
GCGCTATGAAATCACGCGATACGATACGCGCCTTCCCGATCACAGCGTCAACCTGGTGACCGTGGCGCAGGCCCTGCACTGGCTCGAGCTCGATGCCTTTCTTCGTGAGGCACGGCGCGTGCTCGCGCCGGGTGGCGTGCTGGCGGCGTGGTGCTACTCGAACTGCCGGGTCACGCCGACGATCGATGCGATCTTCGATCACTTCTATTCCATCACCCTCGGCCCGCACTGGCCGGCCGAGCGGCGCCACGTGGACAACGGCTACGAGGAGATCGCGCTTCCGATCGACGAGATGCCGGCGCCGCCGATGCACATCATCGAGGAGTGGAACGTGCGACGGTACCTCGCGTATATCCGCACCTGGTCCGGCGTGGCCCGGTGCATCGCCGTGCGCGGCGAGGAGCCGGTGCTCGACTTCGAGGCGGCGGTGGTCCGGGCGTGGGGCGCCGACAGCGTGCGGCGGCCGGTACGGTGGCCCCTGCATTTCCGGATCGGCCAGATCCGGTGACGGCCGGGCTTGTCGCGGCCGCGCGACGGGGCAATTCTTCGGCTCCCCAACCGGGTGCGCAATGACACCGGCAAAGTCCCCATCCGCACGAGACAGCGCTGGCTTCCCAGTTCCCCTGGAAGCGGCGGCCGACGCCCTGTGCCGCGCGGCCGGCGAGGCCGCCCGGCAGCACGAGCGCGTGGCCAAGCTCAATGAACGTGGCGCGCACCACAGCGAGATGCAGGAAGCGACCGAGCTGCGCGAGCTGGCGCACCGGCACCTGAAGGCCCGCGCCGAGCTGTACGAGATGTCGGCGTCGGGCGGCAAGGGCGCGCACGGTGATGCGTTCTGGCACGCAGCGAACACGATGTGGCACGCGGCCCGCGACTATGGTCGGCGCCACGCCGAGTGCGACGCCGCCTCGGCCAAGCTCAACAAGCACTCCTCGGAGAAGCTCGGCGAGCTCGCCCTCGAGTACGAACTCGAGGCATCGGCGCTGCTGGGCCTGAAGAACGCGATGGCGGCGTACCGGAAGATCCGGCCCGACGCCTAGCGGCGACTACCCGTCGGTGGGGACGGGCACTGTGAGCACGCCGGTGTCCAGCGCGCGCTCCGCGATGGCCTTGAGTCGCGCGTCCTGATTGCGATCCATGGCCCGCACGGCCCGTCGCGCGCGCCGTGCAGCGGCCGGCACGAACAGCTTGGCGTGATCGAGGTCGGCCTTCGCCTGTTCGACGCCTCCCGCACGCTCGATCGCCCAGGACGCGCGCACCAGCGTCGCGCACGACACGAAGATGTCAATCGCCGCGTTCGCCATCCGCTCCTGATCGAACTGCCGCTCGATGATCTCCTTGCCGTGGCGGAACAGGGACCGCTCGACCGCCAGCGCGAGGTCGTGCACGTTCTCGGCCACCATCGCGGCTTCGCTCGCCAGCGCGGGATGGACGTGCTCGAAGTCCGGCTTGGTGAGCTGCTTGCGGACGCGATTCTTGAGGAAGCTTCCGATCGCGCCGATCGAATCGAGCGGATTGCGGAACGCCGCGCCGATCGCCTTGAGCTCCTCACCCGGTTGCTGCAGTCCCGACAGCGCGATGAGCGCCCGCTGGATCTCGTTCGTCCCTTCGAAGATGAGGTTGATGCGGCTGTCGCGCACGGCCTGTTCGTACGGGAACTCCTTCGAGTA
>CAZLAU010000123.1:0-1677 GCA_964557615.1 uncultured Gemmatimonas sp. | reverse complement strand
GTGGACGCCGCGGCGAGGCCGAGCCGGCCTGAGTTCAGCACCTCCAGCGCGATCTTGAACCCCTGGCCAACCTCGCCGAGCCGGTCGGCGGCGGGCACCTTCACATTGTCGAACGAGACGGACCGCGTGTCGCTGGCCTTGATGCCCATCTTGGCTTCGATCTTTCCGAGCGAAACACCCGGGGCGTGGGCGTCCACGATGAAGGCCGTGACACGCTCCTTTGCCTTTCCGTCGATCGTAACCGGCACCTTCGCAAAGACCGTGAAGACGCCCGCGTAGCCGGCATTGGAAATCCAGATCTTCTGGCCGTTGAGCACGTAGTGCGAACCGTCGGCGCTCGGCACGGCGCTGGTGCGCATCGCCTGGGCGTCCGACCCCGAGCCCCCTTCGGTCAGGCAGAAGGCGGCCACGCGCTCACCCGTGGCGCACTTGGTGAGCCAACGCTGCTTCTGGTCCTCGGTGCCGAACAACGTGATGCCCTTGCACCCGATCGACTGGTGGGCGCCGAAGTACACGGCAAGGGCCGCGTCGGTGGCGCCGATCTCACCGAACACCCGGTTCGTGACGATCGCGTTGGCGCCGAACCCGCCGTACGCCTCGGGGATGTTGAGCCCCATCAGGCCGAGTTCGGCCATCCCGGCGCGCACGTCGTCCGGGAACTTGCCGTCGTGATCCTGTTTCGCCGTGTCGATCTTCTCACGCGCGAAGGCCCGGAACGAGTCGAGGATCGCCGCCAGGCTTTCGCGCGACTCGGCGTCCGGGGCGGGGAAGGGAAGGAGCAGCTCGTCGTTCAGCTCGCCGAGGAAGAGCCCTCGGGTGAACGACGGGTTGTTGTCGGGGTCGGCGAGGTGCGAAGGCATGTCAGCGCTCGAGTCGGAAGCCGGAATCAATTCCCGGCTTCACCGGCACATTCCCCACGATCCACCCGGTCAGGTACATCCACTGCGTCATCCGGGTGAGCTTGGGCATGTCGATGCGGTCGGGGTTGTCGCGCGGCGTGTGGTAGTCGTCGTGGAGGTTGGTCGAGTACATCAGGGCGGGCACATTTGCACGGGCGTATGGGAGGTGGTCGGAACGAAAGTACCACCCCTCGTTGTGCGTCGGGCGATCCCAGATCGAGTCGAGGACGAACTTGCCGGTGCGTGTGTTGGCCTCGAGCGCGTAGTTCACCAGCGCCGTCGAGTTCCGGTGCGGTGGCTGCACGCCGAGGATCGAGGCGGTGTCGGGGTGGTTGCGGCCGATCATGTCGCCATTGAGCACCGCGGCCATCTGCGTGAGCGGCACGACCGGGTGCGCGACGTGCCAGAGGGAGCCGAGGAGCCCCCGTTCCTCCGAGCCGTGGAAGATGAACAGGGCGGAGCGTTTCGACGGTTGCTTCACCCAGGCGCGCGCGATGGCGAGGAGGGCCACGCTGGTGCTCGCGTTGTCGTCGGCGCCGTTCCAGATCGAGTCGCCGTCCACGTTGTATCGCACGCCGTCGTGGTCCTGATGCGAGCTGAACACCACGTATTCGTCGCGCAGCTTCGGGTCGGTGCCGCGCACCACGCCGATGATGTTGACCGACGGCGAGTCGAAGACCTCGTGGCGGATACGAATCTCGACACCCTGCCCGTCGTTCTGCAGCTGCGTAAGCATGGCGCGCCGGACGAAGTTGATGGGCACGGCCGGCGCGCCGGC
>CAZLAU010000122.1:290-8383 GCA_964557615.1 uncultured Gemmatimonas sp. | reverse complement strand
ACCACGACGTCGGCAAGCTCTGCTTCGGCTTCACCGCCTTCTGGGGCTACATCACGTTTGCCCAGTTCCTGGTGATCTGGTACGGTAACGTCCCCGAGGAAACGCACTACTTCACGCAGCGGCTCACCAATGGCTGGACGAACTGGACGGTGGCGATCGTCGTGCTTGCGTTCGTCCTGCCGTTCTTCGGCCTGCTGTCGGTGAAGGCCAAGACGTACTCGCCGGTGATGTTGTTCTTCGCCGCGTGCAGCGCGCTCGGCATCTGGATCCAGCGGTACATCGAGGTGTACCCGGCGTCGTACGGTGCCGTCTCCAACGTGCCGTTCGGCGTCTGGGAGGTGCTGGTGTCGCTCGGGTTTGTCGGCGTCTGGGGCTTCTCGTACGCGTCCTTCATGGACGCGTTCCCGAAGTTCCGCGTCTTCCTGCTGACGTCGGAGTTCCGCGATGAGGTGCAGGTTCCGGTCGATCCGAAGACGATGGAGCCGTTGCCCGCGCACGAATAGGCGAGCCACGGCGCTCCGGAATGCGACAGGGGGCGGACTGCGGTCCGCCCCCTGTTTGTTGATGGCCGCCGAGCCTGCGCGCTATACGCCGGCGAAGCGCTCGATGTCGGGGAGGCGCACGGCACCGGACTGCTCGGCCGTCTTGGCGCCACCTTCGAACCGGATCATCGTCGGGATTCCGCGCACGTTGAACCGCTGGGCCGTCTCCTGGTTGCGGTCCGTATCGAGCTTGGCCGCGAACACCCGCCCCGCGAACTTCGAGGCGAACGCGTCGAACTCCGGAGCCATCATCTTGCACGGGCCGCACCAGTCGGCGTGAAAATCGACCACCACGGGTATTCCGGCCTCCTCAATCACCCGCGCGAACGTCGCGTCCGTGAGCGCGAAGGGGCGGTCCAGCAGCATCGGCTTTCCGCACTCGCCACACTTGGGCCGGTCCGTGACTCGGGCGGTCTGCACCCGGTTCCACGCTCCGCAGAACTGACAAGGGAGCGTAAGGGTTGCGCTGACAGCGTTCGGCGTGTCGGAGATCATACTGAATGTGTAATTCGGAGCTCCGCCCGGGGCTACGGAACCAGCAATCGGGGTACCGGTGACGCCAGCGCCAACGCGATATATTGCAACAACCTACGGGGCGGTAGCTCAGCTGGGAGAGCACCTGGTTTGCAACCAGGGGGTCGCCGGTTCGATCCCGGTCCGCTCCACGTCATTCCGCCGTGCATTCCTTGTCCATCGAACTCGCCGTTGATGCGCAGGCGGTCGCCCGGCGCTTTGGTGCGCGCTGGGTGCTTCGCGGCGCATCGCTGTCCATTCGTGCAGGTGAGGTGGCTGGGCTCGTCGGCGCCAACGGCTCCGGCAAGAGCACTCTCCTTCGTGTGCTCTGCACGTTGCTCCGGCCGACGGCGGGATCGGCCAGCGTCTTCGGCGCCGACGTGGTGCGCGACGCCGACGCGGTGCGCGCATCCGTTGGGTTCTTCGCACCGGTGCCGGGCGTGTACGAGGATCTCACGGCCCGCGAGAACCTGCGGTTTGCCGCGCGCATGCTCGGCCGGGATGCTCGCGAGGCGGACGGGATGCTCGAGCGCGTGAGCCTCGCGCACGTGGCAGACGAACGGGTTCGTGGTTTCTCGAGCGGGATGATGCGGAGACTCTCGCTCGCGCGGCTGCTCGTGCAGTCGCCACGCCTCCTCCTCCTCGACGAGCCCTACAACAACTTCGACGTGGCCGGCATCGCACTCGTGAATGAAACGATTCGCGATACGGTGGCACGCGGCGGAGCAGCGCTCGTGGTGGTGCACGACGTTGCCTCGGCCGTACCGGTCGTCGGCTCCTGGTTCGCGCTGGACGGCGGTCGCGTCGCGGCGGCAGGCTCGGAGCCGCCGGCGGAGTCGTACTCCGGGGCCGACGCTGCGCTGGCCGGCGCGGCGGGATCCCGCTGATGGCGCTTCGCCACGAGTGGACCCGCGCGCGGGCGGTGGCTTGGAAGGACCTCACCGCCGAGCGGCGGTCAAAGGCGGGGTTCAACTCCGTCGCGGCGCTTGCCGTGACCATTCTGGCGCTGTTCGGATTCGCGCTCGGCCCCGACGCCGAGGCGGTGCGCGTGGCCGCGCCCGGCGCGCTCTGGCTCGCCGCGTTGTTTGCCGGAGTGCTGGCGTTCAACCGCTCCTACCAGATCGAGCTCGACGGCGGTGCACTCGAGCCGCTCCTGATGTATCCGGGCGGCCGCAAGGCGATCTTCGCCGGCAAGCTGTTGGCGAACTTCGTGTTCGTGCTGTTGCTGCTGGTGATCGTGATCTCCACCAGCCTCGTGCTGTTTCACGTGACGATCCCGTCCACCTGGCCGATGCTGCTGGCGGTCGTACTCCTTGGCGCCGTTGGGCTCGTCACGCTGGGCACGTTCTATGCGGCCATGGCCAGCCGCAGTCGCGCCCGTGAAGTGCTGCTCCCGCTCCTGCTGTTTCCCATGCTCGTCCCGGTGCTGCTTGCGGCGATGCAGGCCACGAAGGCCCTGCTCGCCGGCGACTTGATGAACGACGCCGGCGCCTGGACGAGTCTCCTGGTCGCGTACGACCTGATCTTCCTGATCCTGACCTTTCTCGCCTTCGACCACGTCATCGAGGCCTGACCGGAACCGCCACCATGACTGCCGACACCGGCTCACTCACCCTGCAGGAACCCAAACCCGGCCGATGGGTCCTCTTTGGCTGGCTGGCTTTTGCCTTCCTGATTGCCGCCCAGGCAATCTCGATCGCGATTTCTCCACCAGACCGCGACATGGGCGACCTGCAGAAGATCCTTTACATCCACGTCCCGGCGGCGTGGAACATGGGCATCTGCTATCTGCTCGTCGCGATCTACAGCATCCGCTACCTGTGGAAGCGTGATCCGCGCGACGACCTCAAGGCCGCCGCGGCCGCCGAAGTCGGCACCGTGCTCAACGGCCTTACCCTGGTGCTCGGGATGATCTGGGGGAGGCCGACCTGGGGCGTGTGGTGGGCCTGGGACGCGCGGGTCACGTCCACGCTCATCATGTTCCTGATCTTCGCGGGCTACCTCGCCCTGCGCGCGTTCGTGGACGAACCCGAGCGCCGGGCGCAGTGGAGTGCGGCCGCCGGCCTGTTCGGCGCCATCAACTACCCGATCGTGTACATGTCGGTGCGCTGGTGGCGGACGTTGCACCAGGTGCAGTCGTCGCCGGAAACGCTCGACCCCAGCTACACGCTGAGCCTGCGCCTCAACGCCTTCGCCATCCTGTTCATCATCATATTCTTCATTCGCCGCCGGTATGAGGCGGCGCTTACGGAGCGCGTGGCCGAGCAGGAATCGCAGGCCGCCGCCCTCGGAGGGTACTCCCGTGGCTGACAATGTGTACTACGTGACCGGCGCATATGCCGTCATGTGGATCGTCCTCGTGGCCTACGTGCTGCGCTTGCGGTCGCTGCTCGCGAAATCGCGCGCGGCGCTCGCGCACGCGCGCGCACAGGCCGGGCGCGCCGGAGGTGCCGCGTGAACGGACCAATGCGAAAGCTCCCGAAACGCGGGTTCATTGCGGCCGTCGGCGCCCTCGCGCTCGTGTTCGGTTGGCTCATCTGGGGCGGCCTCGACAGCAACGTCGTGTACTTCCTCGAGCCCCACGAGCTCCTGGCCAAGGGCACGGAAGGCATCGACCGTCCGGTCCGCCTGGGCGGGCAGGTGAAGCCGGGGTCGGTCCAGTGGGACGAATCGAGCAGCAACCTCCGGTTCGACGTCACCGACACCACCGGCAAGTTCATCCACGTGAAGTCCACGGGCGTGCCGCCGCAGATGTTCCGCGAAGGTCAGGGCGTGGTGGTCGAAGGCCGGCTCGGCGCCGACAGCACCTTCCACAGTTCACTGCTCATCATCAAGCACTCGAACGAGTACCGCGCGCCCAAGCCGGGTGAAGAACCGAAGGAGATGTACAAGTCCCTCATGAAAGGACCGGGGGCGTGACCCGAATCCTCGCCGTTGATGCGCTCTGGTTTGCGCTGGTGATGTGCGTGGTCGGCGGCGTGGTCGCGCCGATCGCGCTGGCGCGCGGCAAGCGACGATGGCTGCCGTTTGCGCAGGCTGCCGTGTACGCCAACTTCGCGCTGGTCACGATTGCAACTGTCGCCATGATGTGGGCGCTCGCGACACACGACTTCTCCGTGTCGTACGTCGCGCAGGTCGGGAGTCGCGCCACGCCGATGTTCTACACGGTCATCTCCCTCTGGGGCGCCCTCGAGGGATCGATCCTGTTCTGGGCGTGGGTGCTCGCGCTGTACAGCGCGCTCGTCGTGTACATCAACCGCAACCGCCCCGGCAACCTGATTCCGTACGCGTCCTCGACACTGCTCCTGGTCGCCCTCTTTTTCCACATCCTGCTGGTCGGCCCGGCCAATCCGTTCGAACTCGTGAACCCCGTTCCCGCCGACGGGCCGGGGCCGAATCCGTTGCTGCAGAACCACATCCTGATGGCGGTGCATCCGCCGCTGCTCTACCTCGGCTACGTCGGCATGACCGTGCCGTTTGCGTTTGCCGTCGGCGCGCTGCTGTCGGGAGAATCGGCGAGCGATGACTGGATCCGCCTCACGCGTCGATGGACCCTGCTTTCGTGGGGATTCCTCACCGCCGCGATCATCGCCGGCATGTGGTGGTCGTATGAGGTGCTCGGATGGGGCGGCTATTGGGCGTGGGACCCGGTCGAGAACGCGTCCTTCATCCCGTGGCTCACGGCGACCGCGTTTCTGCACTCGGTGATGGTGCAGGAGCGCCGGAACATGCTCAAGCTGTGGAACGTCAACCTCGTGGTCGGGACGTTCGTGCTGACGATCCTGGGCACGTTTCTCACGCGCAGTGGCATCATCTCCTCGGTCCACGCCTTTACGCAGGGCACCATCGGCTACTACTTCCTCGCGTTCATCGCCATTGTGCTCGTCGCGTCCGCCGTGCTCGTGGCCGGCAACTCGGACCAGCTGAAGACCGAGGGCCGGTTCGACGCACCGGTGGCCCGCGAGTCGGTGTTCCTGCTCAACAACCTGCTGCTCACCGTGTTCATGTTCACGGTGCTGATCGGCACCCTCTTTCCGCTCGTCGCCGAAGCGGCCCGCGGCGTGAAGGTCAGCGTGGGTGAGCCCTTCTTCAACCGAATGACGCTGCCGGTCATCGTCGCCTTGCTGTTCCTGATGGGCGTCGGCCCGGCGTTGCCGTGGAAGCGTGGATCCGTGGACGACCTCAAGCGCAAGATGGTGCCGGGGATCGTCGCCGGGCTCGTCCTGGCAGGCATCGCCCTGCTGATGGGCGCGCGGAACGTGTACGGTGTGCTCGCGTTCGCGTTCGCCGGTTTCGCCGGTGCGCTCAACGTGGGCGAGTACGTCGTCGGCGTGCGGGCGCGCCGTTCGGCCCACGGTGAGGGTATCGCCACCGCGCTCGCCCGTCTCATCGGCGCCAACCGGCGGCGGTACGGCGGGTACGTGGCGCACCTCGGCATCATCGTGGTCGCGCTGGGCGTTGCGGCCAGTTCGACGTTCCGTACGGAGCGCGAGGCGACGCTCAAGCCCGGCGAAACGATGACGCTCGGCAAGGTGACCGCGCGGCTCACCGAGGTGTGGGGCCGCGAGGAACCGCAGCGGGCCGTCATCGGCGCCACGATGGAGCTGATCACCCCGGACGGCACCGCGTACGCGGTGCTCAGCCCGCGCATGAACATCTATCCGATGTCCGAGCAGCCCATTCCGACGCCGGACGTGCGCAGCACGCCGTTCGGCGACACCTACATGAACCTGATGTCGTTCCGCCAGGACGGATCGTCGGCCACGGTCAAGATCATCAATGAGCCGCTGGTTCCGTGGATCTGGTTCGGTGGTGGGGTCATCTGTCTCGGTGCCTTGATCTCCGGACTGCCGGGGCGGAGGGCGGCATGAACTGGCGCAGGGCAACGATTGCCGTATTTGGCGCGACGCCGGTCATCGGCCTGCTGGCGTGGGGCCTCACGCGAAATCCGAACGAGATCGTTTCGCCGTTGCCGGGGCGTCAGGCGCCCGATTTCGCCCTCAGCGTGTTCGCCCCGGGCGAGGGCGACCTCGCGCGTCCGGTGGGCGATACACTCGCACTCAGTCGGATGCGGGGACAGGTCGTCGTGCTCAACTTCTGGGCGTCGTGGTGCCTCGCGTGTCGCGATGAGCACTCCGAGCTGTCATTCGCCGCACGCCGGTACGCCGGTCGCCCGGTCCAGTTCGTGGGCGTGCTGTACAATGACGTTGCGGCCGCCGGCCTCGACTGGATCGCGGGGCAGGGCGGTCAGGACTATCCGTCGGTCCTCGACCCCGGCGCGCGGACGGCGATCGACTTCGGCCTCTACGGGGTGCCGGAGACGTTCGTGATCGACGGCGGAGGCCGCGTGGCGTACAAGCACACCGGGCCGGTGACGGCAGCGCAACTCGTCCAGAAGATCGACTCGCTGCTCGCACAGCCGGTGTCGGCGCCCGTGGCGCCCGCTCCTGAATGACGGCGCTCGCGCTCATCGTTGCCGCGGCGCTGGCCGCGCAGGCGCCGGCCGAGGCGGCCAAAGACGCCGCTGCCGGCGCCCCCGTCGCGGTCCAGCAGCGGCCAGGCGGCACGCTGTCGCCGGCGGACTCGGTGCTCGAGGCGCGCACGTCGGCGTTGGCCTCGCAGCTCCGGTGCGTCGTGTGCCAGGGACTGTCCATTCAGGACTCACCGTCGGAGCTCGCGCAGCAGATGCGCAGCCTGGTACGGGACCAGCTCGCGGCGGGGCGCACGGAACGCGAAGTGCGTGCGTACTTCATTTCCAAGTACGGCGAGTGGATACTGCTCGCGCCGCAGCCTCGTGGGTTCAATCTGCTGGTGTACGTCCTTCCCGCGATGTTGCTGGTTGGCGGGCTCGGGTTCGTGTGGGTGATGGTGCGCCGGTGGAGCGCGGCGCCGCCCCTCGAAGCCGTCGACGGCGCGGAGCCCGCCATCCCCGAGGAGCGCTAGCCGCACAGGGCACGCACGTATCCCTTGTACGGCCCTTTCGCGATCCGTAGCTTGAGCGCCACAACGGCGCGCGACACCCTGACGCCGCTTTCCTGACGCATGACCACCGGCACGCACCCCTCCGCGAGTGGCGTCACGCCCGCTCCGACTCGCGTGCTCGAGGCGTTGAACGGCATCATCGCCGTGCTCGCTGAGAGCGCGTCGCTCGAGGCCGGCCTCGTGTCCACGCTCGACGCGCTCCGCGCCGCCATCGGCGCAGACGAGGCCGCGATCTGGCTGGCGTCGGCGAACGGAATGGTGCGGGCGTGGGGCTCCGGGGCCGCGGTGATCGGCGAGCCCGAGGTGCGCGCAATGATCGCCGACGGCCGTTGGGAAGGTGACACGGTCGCCGGAGCGCCGGTGGCCGCGGGCGACCGCCGGAACGGCGCGCTCGTCGTGCGCATCACGCGGCCGCTGGTGGCCGAAGAGCGACTGCTCGTCACGGCCGTCGCCAACCTGCTCACGCCGGAACTCGCCCACGCCGAAAAGAGCCGGCGCCTTGAAGTCGAGGTCGAGGTCCGCACCGCGGAAATCGACCGCGAGCGGCGGTTCACCGACAAGATCATCGACTCGCTGCCGGTCGGCCTGTACGTGATTGACCGCGAGTTCCGGATTCAGGCGTGGAATCGCAAACGTGAGACCGGCATGCAGGGCGTGTCGCGCGAGGAAGCCCTCGGTCGCACCATCTTCGAAATCCTGCATCGCCAGCCGGCCGAGATGCTGCGGCGCGAATTCGACGACGTGTTCACCACCGGCCGCATCCAGGAATACCAGATGGAGTCGCTCGCCACCGGCGAGCTCCGCACCTATCGCATCTCGAAGATCCCGATGCGCCTCGGCGACTCCGGCGTCACCCACGTCATCACCATCGGTGAGGACGTGACCGACTGGAAGGAAGCGCAGACGCGGTTCGCCCACGCGGAAAAGCTCGCCGCCATCGGCCAGCTGGCTGCAGGCGTCATGCACGAAATCAACAATCCGCTGGCGACGATTGCGGCAATCGCCGAGAGCCTGGAGTTCAAGGTGGATGACGCGGTCAAGGCCGGCGCGGTGGTG
>CAZLAU010000122.1:0-280 GCA_964557615.1 uncultured Gemmatimonas sp. | reverse complement strand
CACATCATTGACAACGAGGTCTCGCGCTGCAAGCAGATCGTGGACGGTCTCCTCGATTTCAGCCGGCCGAAGCGGCCGCTGCGCGAGCGGGTGGACCTGAACGAAGCGGTGGATCGCACGCTCCTCCTGCTCAAGCACCACGTGAGGTTCAAGAAGCTCAACGTGCCGCGGGAACTCGCACCCGACCTTCCGCGCGTCCCGAAGGCCAGCGGCGAGCAGCTGGTGCAGGTGTTCATGGCCCTCCTCTTGAACGCGATGGACGCGATGGCGGACCGCCACG
>CAZLAU010000121.1:170-8470 GCA_964557615.1 uncultured Gemmatimonas sp. | reverse complement strand
TTTTTTGTTGATCAGGCGTCAGCGGACGTACGGCATGACCGGACTCCGAGGACTACACATCATGAGGAGTTCGACAATGCGTACGACAGGAACGGTCAAGTGGTTCAACGATGCGAAGGGTTTTGGTTTCATCACTCCGGAAGACGGCACCAAGGACTGCTTCGTGCACCACTCGGCCATCCAGGGCTCGGGATTCAAGTCCCTTGCCGAAGGCGAGAAGGTTGAGTTCGACGTGGTGCAGGGCCAGAAGGGCCCGGCCGCCGAGAACGTCGTCAAGATGGGCAAGTAGCAACCGTTTTCAGGGAGAGATGAGCTGATGATCCAGGGATTCACGTTCCAGCACGGCGATCGTACCTACACCTGCACCGTCGAGAAGCGCACTGCGCCTCCCGCGGGGATGTGGTGGTGGTTCGCCGTGTCGCGTGATGCGCAACGCTACGCGATTTTCGAGGCCGTCGAGGGCGACACGCAGTCGTCGGTCAAGTCGCGGATCACGGCGTATTACGAGAACCTGCTGCGCATTCGTGCGCTGCCGCCGGAACCCCGCCATCAGTTCTCTCGCCCGGGACGGCCGAAGTCCGTGAAGGTTGCGGCCGACGCCGACGATTGAGCGGTTGCCGGTGCGGGCACCGAACGCACTGGCCCCTGAATCGCAACGACCGAACGCCCCGCCGGTGCGTGCACCGGCGGGGCGTTCTCTATCTCCTCCCGTACTGCCCAGGGGTCAGGGCTCGCGCCGCCACCTTGCCGTGATGCGCGCCGCCTCATCGCCTGGTGTCCACACGACGAGGACCTTTGCGCCTGCCGCACCCGTCTTGTGCCGGATTCTCCCTGGCGGCCGCACGAACCCGGCCATGCCCGGCTTGAGTACCGTCGTCACGCCGTCCACCGTGTGCTCGAGCTCCCCGGACAGCACGTAGAGCACCTCCGTGGACCCGTGCGCGTGATCGCCGCTATCGAGGTTCGGCGGGAAGGTGAGTTCTCCCATCGAGACCTCGGGGCCTATGCCGCTGTCCCCGAAGATGAGGCGGAGCGTAATGCCGCTCGGGGTCGAGTACACCACGGGCTTTGCGCCGGCGCCGCCCGGAGCTGCGGCTTGACCAGCCGCCTGGGCAGCCACCGCGGCCGGCGCGCCGACGAAGACCGTGGTCAACACCAGTACCCGGAGTTTCACTTGGCTCCTTCCATCTTCCAGAACGCGATGCCGCCCGCCTGCTGGCCGACGTCAACGGTGCCGACCTTGGCGAGCGACTGGAGGTCGTAAACGTCGACCTTTCCTGGGGCGGAGCCCACTCCCTCGCTCGTCACGAACGCGTAGCGCGAGTCGGGTGACACGACGACCCCGTTGGCGAGGGTGGTGGAGTTCCGGAGCGTCGCGAGGATGCGTCCCGTGGCGAGGTCGTACACTTCGAGCGACGCGGCCGGCTTGAGCGTCGCCAGCAAGAGCTTCCCGTCAGGTGTGAATGCGAGGTTGTACGGTCCTCGGCCCGTCTTGATCTTGCGCGTCAGCGTCCACGAGGCACGGTCCACCTCGACGATCTCATCGCTCTTGTTGCACGCGACGTATACGAAGCGCCCGTCCGGCGACGGGTGCGCCCAGGTCGGCGAGCAGGTTTGCGGCGTCATCGCATGCTTCATGCCCATCGCGTCGTACCCGACCTGTGCGGGATCCGACGTTTCACCGTTCGACACGCGCTTGGCCCCCTCGATCCACATGCGGAGCATCGCCTCGGGCGGCCCGTCAATCGGCAGCGGGCCTTCCTTGCCCTTCGCAACGGAAAACCGACGCGACACGGCCTTCCTTGCGATGTCGATCTCGACGAGCTGGTCGTCCATCATGCAGCCCGAGTAATGAAAGGCCCCGTCGGCGGTGATCCGGCTGCCGTGCGGCATGGTGCAGGTCACGATCCGGGCCACCTCCGTCATCGACGGCGTGTACACCATCGAGATGGACGACGGCACCATGTCGCCGTGCAGGTTGAAGTTCGAGTTCAGGGCGTATCGTCCGTCGGGAGTGACGTCGAGCGTGGCCGGGAAGTTGCCGAGCAGCAGGCCCGGCGCCACGAGCGTGTCGGGGCCGAGCTGGAACATCCAGAGCTTGCCGTCGGGGAATCCGTGGCCGGTGGTCACGAACAGGTGACGGCCATCGGCGGAGATCTGCACGCCGTGCGGGCCTTCCATCTCGGCCGCCAGCTCGCCGATCTGCCACGTGCGCTCGACCACGAATCCGGCCGGGCCAAACCGGAGGCGATGCATCTTGTCGGCGGATTCGGCACCGACATACACCCAATAGTTGGCGCTCGGGGGCTGGATCGGGCCGCTCTGGGCGGCCGACGGGCCCGGCACGGCGGCAACAGCCGCGGCCGCCATCAGCGCGGCCAGCGGCCACACGGTTGTGAGCGGCGAGTGACGCGCGCCGGCACGGGGCACGTGCGCCTTGCGATGTGGCTGTCTGCGAGCCATCGTCGAGTGATTCATCCACCCCTACGGATTGGAGTACTCCCGATGATTGTAGCACGCGGAATGCAGTTCGTCACGCGGCTGGCGGTGGCCGGCGTTGCGGCGGCAGTGACGGCGGCGGCGGTCGGCGCGCAGGCCGGTGCCAACCCTCCGGCAGTCGCGCGCATCGTCGCGGAGCCGGCGTCCATCACCGTGCAGACCGGCGTTGCCACGCCGCTCAAGATCACGGGATACGATGCAGCGGGGAACGTGATTCCCAACTTCGCCCCGCGCATCCAGGGCGGTGGCCGCAACATCACGGTGTCCGACAACTCCATCACCGCACGCGCGGCTGGGACGTTCGAGATCACGGCGACAGCGCCGGGAGCGAACGGCCAGCCGGTGAGCGTCCGCATTCCGGTGCGGGCCAACTGGCCCGCGCTGGCGCGGCTGGAAATCGTGCCGGCGGAGGGCCGCCTGTATGCCAACACCACGCTGGCCAACCGGCTGCGCGGGTGGCACGCGGACTCGAGCGAGCGCGGCGGCGTGAGCGCCACGTGGCGATCGTCAAACACGGCCGTGGCGACCGTGGACCGGTTCGGCAACGTCAGCGGGTTGCGCCCGGGTGCCGCCACGATCTCGGCGGAAGTCGACGGCGTGCGCGCGACGCGGACCTTCACGGTCGCGGCCAATCCGGTGGCACGTCTCGAAATCACGCTGAAGGAAGACGAGATCCGCACGGGCGACGTGATCCATCTCACGGCCAACGCCAGGCGCGCTGACGGCAGCACGGTCACTGATGCGCCCGTGACCTGGACCTACACGTACACGCCTGACGATTCGATCGCGCCGAACGGACTTCCGGGCGGCGCCGGCATTGCGCAGTTCGGCCGGTTCGCGGGCAACTATCCCGGCCGGTACACGCTGCTCGCCACGGCCGGCGGGGCGAGCGCGCAGAAGACGATCCAGGTCGTGCCGCGCGACGTGCGGCAACGGATCAGCGTCACCAGCCGCGGTACGATCAACACGACGCACACGTCGGATCTCTGGCCGTGGACGGGCAAGGACGGCCGCGACTATGTGCTCGTCGGCACGTGGGGCGGCGATGGCTACGCGATCGTGTTCGACATCACGGACATGAACAACATCGTGAAGACGGACTCCGTGAAGATCGACGCGCGCACGATCAATGACGTGACGGTCTCGCCGGACGGCCGCTATGGCGTGCTGACCCGCGAGGGCGCGTCGAACCGGGTGAACGGCGTGGTCATCCTCGATCTCGCGACACCGGCGCATCCGAAGATCGCGTCGACATTCGACCAGGAGCTGACCGGTGGCGTGCACAACGCCTTCGCGACCAACGACTACCTGTTCGCGATCTCGGGCGGGTCGAAGTACGTCATCATCGACGTGCGGGACATCTACAATCCGAAGTACGTCAGCGAGTATCGGCATCCGAATGCGCGGATCCACGACCTCTGGGTCCACGACGGCATTGCGTACTCGGCGCAGGGCGGCGCCGGAACCGTCGCGGTTGACGTCGGCAACGGGAAGTACGGCGGCACGATCGAGAAGCCGAAGCTGATCAGCGTGTACAAGGTGAACTCGGGTCATGAGATCTTCCCGTACTACCAGAAATCCACGGGGAAGGTGTACCTGTTCATCGGCGACGAGGAGATGAGCCGGCAGGGACGCGTGTGGGAAGGCACGCAGTACTCGCTGTCGGGACCCGACGGCAAGCCGCCGAAGGGTGGCATTGCCCAGTCGTCGGGCGGGTACACGCACATCATCGACTTCACCGACCCGATGAAGCCGATTCCCGTTGGGCGGTACCACATCGAGGACTACGGGTCACACGACATCATCGTCGAGAACGACATCCTGTACCAGGCGTACTACGACGGCGGTGTTCGCATCGTGGATGTGTCGGGCGAACTCCTCGGCAACATCTACGACCAGAACCGTGAGATCGCGGTGTTCAAGCCGTACGATCCCGATGGGTACACGGCGAACGCGCCGTTCGTGATGAACGCGATGCCTTGGAAGGGAAAGGTGATCTGGACCGACTTCAACTCCGGACTCTGGGCGGCGAAGCTCGAGCCCAGGCAGCGCATCGTGCCGTAGCCCCGTAGAAAAACACCGGTTCGTCGTCCAACCCCACTCGCCGGAGTCCGAGATGTTCCGCATTCCCAGCCTGGCTCGCGCGCGGTTCGCGCGGGTGATTCCGTTGCTCGGCGCGCTTGCCCTGACCTTCGTCGCGGCGGCGCCTGACGCCGCCGGGCAGTCCGGCGCGTACACACCAGCCGTCGCGTCGCAGCTGCGCTGGCGCCATATCGGACCAGTCGGGAATCGTGTCGCCGCGGTCGTCGGCGTCCCCGGAGACCCGAACACGTACTATGCCGGAGCCGCGTCCGGCGGGCTCTGGAAGACGACGGATGGCGGCGTGCATTGGGATCCGTTGTTCGATGACCAGGCGGTCCACTCGGTCAGCGCGCTCGCCGTGGCGCGGAGCAACGCCAGCATCGTGTGGGCCGGGACTGGTGAGACCTGGATCCGGAGCCACATCTCGATCGGCGACGGGATCTACAAGTCCACTGACGCCGGTCGTACGTGGGCGAAGATGGGATTGCCGGAGTCTGGGCGGATCGGCCGCATCGTGATTCACCCGACCAATCCCGACATCGTGTTTGCGGCGGTGCAGGGGCACAGCTACGGACCGCAGCAGGAGCGCGGGCTCTACCGCACGACGGACGGCGGGCGCACCTGGAACCGCGTGCTGTTCGTGAACGAGAATACCGGCGCGATCGACGTCGCCATGGATCCGCAGAATCCGAACAAGCTGTTTGCCGGGATGTGGGAGCTGACCCTGAGCACGGGCAACCGGAAGTCGGGCGGCCCCGGCAGCGGCATCTTTGCGTCGACGGACGGTGGCACGACGTGGACCCGATTGCGCGGCAACGGGCTTCCGGTCCACGAAGTCGGGAAGATCGGGCTGTCCATATCGCATTCCAACCCGAATCGCATCTACGCCCTGATTGAAACGGGCGACGGCGTGCCGCCGGCCCCCGGCGTGCCCACCGATAACGGTGAGCTTTGGCGTTCGGACGATGGCGGGTCGACGTGGAAGGTCGTGAGCTACAACCGCGATCTCGCCTGCCGTCAGGCATTCTACACGCGGGTCACGGCGTCCACCGACAATCCCGATGAGGCGTACTTCAATTGCGCCTCGTTCCATCGGACGCTCGACGGCGGTGTCACGGTGGTGACGGGCGGGCGCGGCGGTGGCGGAGGCGGTGGCGGTCGGGCGGGCGGTGGGAGAGGCGCCGGTGGCGGCCGTGGCGCGCCGCAGGCTCCGCCGCTTTCTGCCCCGGGAGGGGATCACCACGACATGTGGATTGACCCGACCAACGCGAACCGGATGATCTCAGGGCACGACCAGGGCGTGTCGATTTCGACGACGCGGGGTCGCGACTGGCTGCGCGTGCAGCTTCCGATCGCGCAGATGTACCACGTCACCGCCGACACGCGGGTCCCGTACTGGGTGCTGGGCAACCGCCAGGATGGCCCGTCGTACCGCGGCCCGAGCAACAGCAGGACCGGCGGGCGCATTCCACGCAGCATGTGGCACGGGATCCAGGGTGGTGAGAGCGGTTTTGCAACGCCCGACCCGGTGGACACGAACCTGGTCTGGTCCACGGCCTCCGGCTCAGGCAACCGTGGCGGCATCGTCGTGCGATTCGACCTGCGCACGCGCACCGGCGCCAACGTGGAAGTGTGGCCACAATCCACGGGCGGCTGGGCGGCCGCCGATCTCAAGTACCGGTTCATCTGGGATGCGCCGTTCGAGATCTCGCCGCACGACCACAACACGATCTACACGGGGAGCCAGCACGTCCACATGTCGAACGACGGCGGCCGGAGCTGGCGCGAAATCAGCCCCGACCTCACGCGGAACGACAAGAGCCGCCAGCAGCCGTCGGGCTGGCTGACGCCGGACAACATCGGCGTGGAGTATTCGGGCGCGCTTCACGCGCTTGCCGAGTCGCGCGTGCAGAAGGGGGTGATCTGGACCGGTTCGAACGACGGACTCGTGCAGGTCACGCGAGATGCGGGTCGCACGTGGACCAACGTCACCGCGAACGTGCCCGGAATGCCGATGTGGGGCTCCGTTCGGCACGTCGAGCCCGGCCGCTTTGCCGCCGGAACCGCGTACATCATCAACGACGCGCACAACGAAAACAACCGCGATCCGTGGGTCTATCGAACGCACGACTTCGGCCGCACGTGGAAGCTGATCGTGAACGGACTCCCGAAGGTGCCGATGGGGTACGCCAAGATCATCCGTGAGGATCCGGTCCGGCGCGGGATGCTCTACCTCGGCACGGAGAATGCGCTCTACGTCTCGTACGACGACGGCGACAGCTGGGCACCGCTCAACCTCAACATGCCGGCGGCGCCGGTGTACGGGATGGTCATCCAGGAGCACTTCAACGACCTGGTGGTGGGCACATACGGCCGCGGGTTCTGGATCCTCGACGACCTGTCGCCATTGCAGAAGCTGACACCCGAGGTGGCTGCCGCCCCCGTCACGCTGTTCCCGCCGAGGGCGGCGTACCGGTTCCAGTCGGTGCTCGGCAACGTGACGATGCAGGACGACCAGTCGGATGGCGAGAATCCGCAGTACGGTGCGTCGATCAACTACTGGCTCAAGTCAGCGCCACAGCGGGCTCCCGAAGTCACGATCGTGGACGCCGGCGGGCGTACGGTGCGGACGTTTGCGGGCACGCGCACGGTCGGGATCAACCGGGTGCACTGGGACCTCCGCAACCAGCCGACCACGCCTCCGCGCCTTCGCACCAAGCCGCTCTTCAACGACGAGTTCACGATGGACCCGGATGGCACTCGATCGGCGCCCGGCTTCGGCGCGATGTCGGTGCTGATGCCCCCGGGCCGGTACATCGTTCGCCTCACGGTGGATGGTCAGAGCTACCAGCAGCCGCTCGAGGTTCGCAAGGACCCCAACGTGCCGGCCACCGATGCCGACATCCGGGCGTCGGTTGATGCCCAGCTCGCCATTCAGGCGCAGGTGGTCGCGACCGGAGACATGGTGAATTCGATGGAGGCGGTGCGGCTGCAGATCCAGCAGCTCACGGCGACGCTGGCAACGGGCGGTGCCAATGCCGACCTCAGGCCCGCCGTGGATTCCGTTGGCCGGAAATTCACCGAGCTCGAGCAGGAACTCATCGACCTGCGGATGACCGGGCAAGGGCAAGACGGTGTTCGATGGCCCGTGCGGATTGCGGGCCAGCTTGGCTACGTGGCCGGCAACATTGCAGCAAGTGCCGACGCTCCGCCAAACGCGCCGCAGCGGGAAGTGAGCGCGCTGCTCGAACGCTCGGCGCGGGCAACACGGGCATCACTCGACCAGCTGATTCAACGGGATCTTGCGGCCCTGAACGCGCTGCTCAGGGCCCGCGGGCTCCGCCCGATCGACACCACGCTCCAGAGCATCGTGCCCTGATCCCGGGCGCGGCGACGCTTGGTCACGCCGCTGGAGCCGCCCAAACTGAAGCGCCCCGCCGGTCAGCCGGCGGGGCGCTTCACGCTTCGGGGCCGATCAGTTGCAGACTGGGGTGCCTTCCGTGGTGCTCGTGCCGCCGACCGAGATCGTGCACGTCTTGGCCGAGGCCGCGTGCGTGGCCGTGGCCGACCAGCCGGTGTTCGACACGCCGCCCAGCGTCACCGTCACTCCGGTCGTCGAACGGTAGGTCGTTCCGAGTGACGAGATCGAGGTCGCATACGCGCTGTTGTTGTCGGTGAAGTAGGCCTCCATCGACGACGCGAGGTTCTTCAGGTCTGAC
>CAZLAU010000121.1:0-160 GCA_964557615.1 uncultured Gemmatimonas sp. | reverse complement strand
CCGGCGCGCCTTCCGTGGTGCTCGTACCGCCAACCGAGATCGTGCAGGTCTTGGTCGAGGCCGTGTGCGTGGCCGTGGCCGCCCAACCCGAGCTCGTGACCGTGCCGAGGGTGACCGTCACGCCGGTCGTCGAACGGTAGGTCGTTCCGAGTGACGAGAT
>CAZLAU010000120.1:0-8504 GCA_964557615.1 uncultured Gemmatimonas sp. | reverse complement strand
CTTCCGACTTGAACCCGATGTCGAGGACGACGAGGTTGTCGCGCATCTCCAGCACGGTGGCCTTCACGATCTCGCCTTCCTCGATCGCGGCCAGCGTGCCGTTGTACATGTCCATCATCGCTTCGTAGTCGGACGACGAGTACTCGTCTTCCTCGTAGAGCTCCGGACGGCGATTGGCGAGGGGGCGCAGTTGCGCCTTCTGCATGTCGCGCTTTTCGCGTGCGGTCAGCGCGGACGGGGCGTCGGCGGCCGAATCGGCTGGCGCGACGGGCGTTTCAGTGGTCACAGGATGGGTTCGCGAAGGGTTCGGCTCGTCGCGGCGAGGCGTAGGGTTGCCAGAGTTCCGGAAATTTTCCGGAGCCTGTAAATATGGGCCACTCCGTGACTTGGGTCAACTGACGCGCACACGCCCGTTGCGCGCCGCACGGCGCCGGGCGACCCCCGCCGGAGGCCGCGCTAGGCGCGCTTGAGGCGGGCGCGCGCCAGGTCCACGATGCGCGCGACCTGTTCCGACTGGGTCAGCTGCGTGGTGTCGATGTGAACGGCGTCCGTGGCCGGCCGCGTCTGGACGGCATCCTGCGCATCGCGCGTCGTCAGGGCATTCGCCTCGCGCGCGATTTCGTCGGCCGATGGCGTCCGACCGAGCATTTCCATGCTCCGCCGATGGGCCCGGACGCCGGTGTCCGCGACCAACCAGACCTTGAGCGCGGCATTCGGGAACACGGCCGTTCCCATGTCGCGGCCATCCACGACGATTGCGCCTTCCTGCGCGCAGGCACGAATCATCCCGTTCACCCACTCCCGCACCAGCGGCATGCGCGCCACGATGCTCACGGCGGCCGTGACCGCAGGGCCGCGCAACTCCGCGTCGGCGGCGTCCCCCGCAATTCGCGGCTCAAACGCGGCGGCGACCGGGTGAAGGGACACGGACGCTGCCGCGTCGAGCACCGACTGTTCGGTCCACGTCGCCGGGTCGTCGCCTGCGCGCAGCCGCGCCGCCGTCGCCGCCCGGTACAGCGCGCCAGAGTCGGCACGGCGCATGCCCAGCTCGGCCGCGACCGCGCGGGCCGTGCTCGACTTGCCGGCGGCGGCCGGTCCGTCGATCGCGATCACGAAGCCCGGTTCAGGCAACGGCGCGCCCGAGGTCCGACCAGAACGTCGGATAGGACACGGAGACGCACTCCGGATCATCGATCTCGATCGAGCCGCCGCACGCCGCGCCGAGCACCGCGAACGCCATGGCGATCCGATGATCGCCGCCGGTCTCGACGCGACCCGCCAGACGTGCATCACTGCCCTGCACGACAAAGCCGTCCGGCAGTTCTTCGGCAAGAGCGCCGACAGCACGCAGGTTGCGCACGACCAGGGCAATGCGGTCGCTCTCCTTGACGCGAAGCTCGGCGGCGCCGGTCACCCTGGTCTCGCCTTCGGCGCGTGCGGCGACGCACGCGAGCATCGGCAGTTCGTCAATGAGCGACGGCACCTCCGAGGCGTCGATGATGGTGCCACGCAGCGCCCGCGGCGACACGACGAGCGTCGCCGACGGCTCGCCACCGGAGTCGGCGACATCTTCCCACGCGATGCGCGCTCCGATCCGTTCGAGCACCCGAAACGCGCCCACGCGCCCCGGGTTGGCACACACGTTGGTCAGCACGAGGTCGCCGCCCGCGGACAACGCCGCCAGCGCTGCGAGGAACGCGGCGGACGACGGATCCCCGGGAACGTCCACGTCGGCGGGGGCCAGCTCCGCACCGGGCAGGAGAGTCGCGACGCCCCCCTCCGACCGGACGTCGACGCCGCGCGCGCGCAGCATCCGCTCGGTATGGTCGCGGGTGGCCACCGGTTCGTGGACTTCGACGGGAACGCCCGCCGCGAAGCCGGCCAGCAGGATGGCGCTTTTCACCTGTGCACTCGCGGTTTCGCTGAACCAGGTGATCCCGCGGAGCGGGCCTCCGGTGATCGTCATCGGCAGGCCGTCCGTACCGTCGAACGCGAACGTCGCGCCCATCTGCCCCAGCGGTTTCGCGATCCGCCCCATCGGCCGGCGACTGAGGCTCGCATCGCCCACAATGCGTGACGTGAACGGGCGGGCGGCGAGCACACCAGCCATCAGCCGCGTCGTCGTTCCACTGTTGCCGGCGTCGAGTTCACCTGATGGAGCGCGCAGGCTCTGGACCCCGCCGCCGTCCACCACCACGTCCGCGGCGCCGAGGCCGGGGATCTCGACACCCAGCCGTCGGAGGACGCTCGCCGTGCTCTGGACGTCGGCCGAGCGGAGGATGCCGCGAATGGTCGACGGGCCGCGCGAGAGGGCGGCCAGAATCAGGGCGCGGTGCGAGATGCTCTTGTCCCCCGGCACCTGCAGTTCGCCGCGAACGCGCATCGTTACCGCAGCCACGACTCGAGCGCGGTCGCGAGGTCGGTCCGGTCGTCACGATACTTGACGATGACCGGCGTCTGGAGCGAGATGCCCAGGTCCGGCTTCCACGGCGTTCGCACGGCGCGCGCGCCTGGCACGACGACGGCGCCGGCCGGAATCTCCAACGGCGCGTCGGCCGTGGCCCGGTACACGGTCTCGCGGACGAGGTCGTACACCGGCGTTCCGCGGGTGAGGATGACTCCCGCGCCCAGCACGGCGCGCTCGCGCACCACCGTGCCCTCGTACACGCCGCAGTTGCCCCCGACGACCACGTCGTCCTCGATCACGACGGGACTCGCGCCAACGGGCTCGAGCACGCCTCCGATCTGCGCGGCCGCGCTGAGGTGCACGCGCTCGCCGACCTGGGCGCACGACCCTACCAGGGCGTGCGAGTCCACCATCGTGCCCGCCCCGATCCACGCGCCCACGTTCACGAACATCGGAGGCATGCACACCACGCTCGATGCGACGAACGCCCCACGCCGGATCGTCGAGCCCCCGGGGACAATGCGCACGCCGTCGGCCACCCCGAACCGCCGCGGTGGCACGGTCGCCTTGTCCACGAACGAGAAGACGCCCGACCCGCCGGAAAGGTCCGCCACGGAACCGAAGCGAAACGCGAGCAGGATGCCCTGCTTCACCCACGGCACCGCGCGCCAGGTACCTCCGGCACGCTCCGCAGCGCGGACCGCGCCGGACTCGAGCAGGTCCAGGAGATTTTCGACGACACGGATCGCGTCGCCGGGCGCAGGCGAACCCGCGGGCATCGCCGCGAGCTCACCGATCCGGGCGCGGAGTTGTTCGTGTGCTGCGGTCACGATTGCAGCGCTCCGGCGGCCTTGAGCGCCTCACGCAGCACCGCGTCGTGCGCCGTGTCCATCGGTACGAGCGGCAGCCGCAACGCGTTCCGGATCCGGCCCATCATTGCCAGCGCGGCCTTGATGGGGAGCGGATTGGACTCGACGAACGCCGTTGCGAAGATCGGCGTGAGACGAAGGTGCAGGTCGCGCGCCCGGGCGAAGTCGCCCGCGAGCGCCGCCGCACACAGCTCCGCCATCGGCTTCGGCACGGCGTTCGACACGACGGAAACGATTCCCTGCCCGCCGGCTGCGATCAGCGCGAGGGTCAGCCCGTCGTCGCCCGAGACGACCGAGAAATGCGCCGGTCGATGGCGAATGATTTCCGACATCTGGGCCAGGTCGCCTGACGCTTCCTTCACGGCCACGATATTCGGATGCTCGGCGAGGGCCAGCGTCGTCTCCGCCTTCATGTTGCTCGCCGTCCGGCCGGGCACGTTGTACAGCATGATGGGCCGAGGCGATGCGTCCGCGATGGCGCGGAAGTGGGCGATGATGCCGCGTTGCGGTGGCTTGCTGTACGCCGGCGAGACGTGCAGGAGGTGCGTTGCGCCGGCCGAAGCCATCGCCTTCGACGTCGCAATGGCGAGTGAGGTGTCGTTGCCGCCGGCGCCGGCGATGACCGGTACCCGCCCCGCCGCCTGCTCCACGCACACCTGAACGACGCGGATTCGCTCGTCGGGCGAGAGCGTCGCGGCCTCGCCGGTCGAGCCGACCGGCACGAGCCCGCTCACCCCTTCGGCGATCTGCCAGTCGATCAGCGCCCGATACGCCGACTCGTCGAACGTGCCGTCCGGCGCGAAAGGCGTCACCAGCGCCGTGTGGCATCCCGTGATGAGCGCCGCTGTCGTCATCGCCTGCCTCCCAACATGTCGTCCATCGTGAAGATGCCGCGCCGTCCCACGATCCATCGCGCCGCGGCCAGCGCGCCGGTCGCAAACACCCGCCGGTCCCGCGCGACGTGCGTCAGCGTGATGTGCTCGAATGCGCCGTCGAAGACCATTTCGTGCGTACCGGGCACGTGTCCGGTGCGCACACTCGTGATGGGCACGGACCGGCCCAGCGTGGCGCGTGCGCGCTCTTCGAGGAGCCGTGCCGTGCCGGACGGGGCGTCCTGCTTGGCGGCGTGGTGCGTCTCGACGAGGTGGGCATCGAACAGGCCGGGCACGGCGCCGAGCTCGGCCGCTGCGCGTTCCACGATACGCGCGAAAAGGTGCACGCCGACGGAAAAGTTCGGCGACCAGAGCAGCGCGCCACCGGCCGTCGCCACGGCGTCGGCCGTGGCGGCGTACGCGGCATCCCAGCCCGTCGTACCGCACACCACCGGCACCCCCGCGCGTGCGCAGGCCAGGACGTTTGCGGCTGCGGCGCCGGGCACGGAAAACTCGATGGCCACCTGGGCTTCGGCCAGCTGTGTTGCCGTCGGCCCGATCGCCCCCACGTCAGCGGCACCGAGGAAGGCGACAACGTCGAACCCCGACTGCGGCGCGAGGTCGCGCAGCGCGCGGCCCATCTTGCCGTCGCCGACAACCGCCAGCCGCACGGCGCTCACGCCGCCGCCCCGAAAAAGACGTCGTGCAGCCTCTGCATGGCCGGGGTGACCTCGTCGGCGTCGAGCACCATCGTGAGGTTGATGCCGGTGGAGTCGAGCGACAGCATGTGGAGGCGCACGTCCCCCATCGCCGCAATCGCCTTGGCCATCGCCGTGGGGTGTTCGGCAAGCCCGGACCCGACGACCGCGATGATTCCGCGATCGCGCTCGATGCCGACGTCGCCGAACAGCCGCAACTCCGCCACGACGGATTCCAGATACTGGTCGTCGTCGACGGTGAGGGAGACCGACACTTCGGACGTGGTGACGACATCCACGGAAGTCTTGTGCCGGGCGAACACCTCGAAGATCTGCTGCAGCGCCCCGGGAGTTCCGAGCATCCGCGGCGACCGCACCTTCACGATTACCGTGTTGCCCTTGCCGGCAATGGCGCGCACGGCCAGTCGCGGAGCGTCGGCCGTGATTCGCGTGCCGGCGCCCGTCGGCTTCATCGAATTGAAGACGAACACGGGGATGCCTCGGCGCACGGCCGGGGCAATGGTGTTGGGATGGAGCACCTTGGCCCCGAAGCTCGCCAGCTCGGCAGCCTCATCGAACCGGATGTGCTCGATGAGCCTGGCGCCACGCACGACTCTTGGATCGGCGGTCAGCATGCCATCGACGTCGGTCCAGATCTCGATCGCGTCGACTTCGAGTGCGGCGCCAAACAGCGACGCGCTGTAGTCCGAACCACCGCGGCCGATCGTCGTCGTGACGCCATCGACAGTGGCACCGATGAAGCCGCCCAGGACGGGCACGCCCCCATCGCGCACGATCGGCAGGATGTGCTCGCGCGCCGCGGCCTCGATCCGTTCCGGCAGTGGCAGGGCGCGCCCGAACTGGTCGTCGGTCACCAGTACCTTGCGCGCGTCGACCAGCACGGCGTTGATCCCTTCCTTGCGGAACGCCGCGGCGACCATCGGCGCCGACAGCTGTTCCCCGAGCGACGCGATGGCGTCGAGCGAGCGAGGCGTCATATGGCCGAGCACGGACAGTGCCTCGACCAGGTGGGCCAGCTCGTCGAGGAGCGCCGATTCGGTCGCCTCGAGGTCGTCGGCCTCGGCGCCAGCGCCGATGAGGTCGCGCACGGCGGCGAGATGTCGCTCACGCAGCTGCTGCACGGCGAAGATCGCCGCCACGAGGTTACCGCCGGCGGCCGCCTCCGCCGCGGCGAGCAGCGTGTTTGTCGTGCCCGCGAGCGCCGACACGACGACCACGGGGCCGCGGGGCAGCCGGTCGCGAATGATCGCGGCCGTGCGGCGAATGGCCGTGGCGTCACCGACGCTCGTTCCCCCGAACTTGGCGACGATCACCTGGGGCGACCCGGGATCGTGCCGTTGGACACGAGCAACTCCGCATTGAGGATCGACCCGCCGGCCGCACCACGGATGGTGTTATGCGACATCGCGACGAGGCGCAGGTCGAGGATGTTGTCGGTCCGAACGCGTCCGACGACGGTCGTCATCCCACGCCCTTCCATTGCGTCGCGTCGGGGCTGCGGCCGGTCGGGTTCGTCGCGATAACGGATCGGCGGATCGGGAGCGAACGGGAGGCCGCGGACGGACGGGTCGCCGCGCCACTCGCGCAGGGCGGCAATGGCCTGGTCGGGAGTCGGTGGATCCTCGAACCCCAACGACAGGCACACGGTGTGTCCGTTCTCGACGGGAACGCGATTGGCGTGCGCGCTCACGACGAACGGCGCCGGGACGACAGTCCCGCCGTCGTACCGGCCGAGCATCTTCTGGATTTCCCGCTCGATCTTCGGCTCTTCCTCGCCGATGTACGGCACGATGTTGCCAAGAATGTCGAGCGACGGGACGCCGGGATACCCGGCGCCGGAAACGGCCTGCAACGTGAACGCGAACGCCTGGCGGATTCCGAACCGCTCGTGGAGCGGCGCCATCGCGACCGCCGCCGTGGTGCTCGAGCAATTGGCGTTGGTGAGGATCGCGCCGGGCCAGGCACGGTCTTTCCGCTGCCGCTCGATGAGTCCGAGGTGCGCGGCGTTGATCTCGGGGATCATCAGCGGCACGTCGGAATCCATTCGGAACGTCTTGGCGTTGCTGAACACGAAGCGGCCGGCGCGCGCGAATGCGGGCTCGGTCTCGGCCGCGGCCGCCGCATCGAGACCGCAGAAGATCACGGGCGAGCGGATGGTGCCAGGGTCGCACGCCTGCACGATCAGACGGGCGATGTCCCCGGGGAGGTCGCCTTCGATCCAGCGCGCGGCGTCGGCGTACCGCTTGCCCGCCGACCGCTCGCTCGCCCCGACCTCGGCAACGCGGAACCACGGGTGGTCGGCCAGGCACCGAATGAACGTCTGCCCAACCGCGCCCGTCGCGCCGAGGATGGCGACAGGGATTCTCGCGTCACTCACGGGAATCGTCACTCAGCGCGCAAGGAGCGTTCGCACGAGCCGCTCGTAGGTGTCAACGGACGCCCGGAGCTCCGTGACGTCGATGAATTCATCCGGCGTATGGGCGACGGTGATGGAGCCGGGACCAAAGAGCAACGCCTCGCCCCAGTTCGTGAGCAGCGGCGCGTCGGTCGTGTAGGCGAATGGCCGTGACGCAATCCCGTCGACCGTCGTGAGCCGCTGCGCGGGCGTGTACGACGGATAGGAGATCTCGGCGCGCCCCGACACCCAGCGCTCAATGGATGCCTTGAGCGGCTCCGGGTCGCCGACGACCCGCACCATCAGTTCGGCGACGCACTCGCCGGGCACGATATTGGCCTCGCTGCCGCCCTTGATGGTTCCGATGTTCACCGTTGACGCGCCGAGTACCGGATCGGTCGGCAGCTCCAGGCGCCCGACGTCGAGGAGGAGCTTCAGCATCGGCACGATCGCCGACTCGCCGAGTTCGGCATATGCCGAATGGGCTTCCCGCCCGCGCGTGCGGAGCAGCACGCGGAGGGCCCCCTTCGTACCGGTCGCGAGCACGCTCTCGGTCGGCTCGCCATTGATGAGGAAGCGGCTGGTCGCCGGGAGCTGGTTCGCCATCCGCGCGCCGTCCGATCCGCGTTCCTCGCCGACGACGAACAAGAGGTCCACGCGTTCCTCCCCGGATGCGACCAGCCGTTCGGCTGCCGTCATCATCGCGGCGGCGATGCCCTTTGCGTCACACGCACCGCGTCCGTAGAGCCGATCACCCTCGGTTCGCACCGGGACGAACGGCGGCACCGTGTCGAGGTGCGTGCTGAGCGTGACACCCCCGCCCTTGCGCGACGCCCACACGTTGCCGCGGCCCGGCGTGACTTCCTGCACGGTGACGTTCCAGCCGCGCGCCACGAGCCAGCGCGCAACGAATTCGACGACGCGCCCTTCGTCCCGCGTGACGGAGGGAATGGCAACCAACTCGGCGGCGAGTGCGAGAACGTCGGTCATTGCATCGGTGTAAAGGGCATGCCGGGGCTGGGAGTCGAACCCAGATGGCCTTTCGGCCGAGGGATTTTAAGTCCCTCGCGTCTAACCAGTTTCGCCACCCCGGCGGGCACCACAGCTGCGTGGCAAACGGCCGGACATCGCGGAGGTCGAGGAGCGTCCGCGCGTTCCGGCCGTAATCCGCGAAATCCGCGGCTGCAAAGCGGGAAACGGGACTCGAACCCGCGACCCCAACCTTGGCAAGGTTGTGCTCTA
>CAZLAU010000119.1:6385-8601 GCA_964557615.1 uncultured Gemmatimonas sp. | reverse complement strand
CACTCAGCCCCGCCGCGCTGCTCAGGGGACAGACGAGCCTGGGGGCGCGGCTGGTCGCCGCCGGCTATGCGAGCGTGCCGTCGCCGAGCGATCCCGCGCCGCTCGCGGGCCAGGCGTATTTCGACGGCGGCTACAACACGAGCCGTCACGGATCCGTGAATGGCGGCGCGACGGACGCCGTGCAGGTCGAATGCAACTTCGAAGGGGTGCGCGATACGGCGGCCAATCGCGGGCGTTTTGCCGGTGCGCTCGCCGCGTCTCTCGCCACGTACCTTCGCGATCACTACGGCTGGACGCCGTGACGCACCGGCGGCCGGCGCCCCCGCGCCGCGCCGCCTGAGGAACCGCTACATCGACCCCGACAGCATGATGTGCGCCTTGGGCGTGCCCGGGAACATCAGCCACGGCGTTCCCGGCTTCGATGACGGAACGGTCGAAAGCCCGGTGCTCTCGGCGGTCGCGAAGGGCACATACACCACGGCCAGCAGGTTGGCTCCTGTCGCGGTGCGCGTCGCGGCGTTCCACGCCTCCTTCTTTCCCGTGATCGAGTAGAGCGCACCCGCCGTCGGCATCTTGAGCTTGCCGTCCGCGATCTCCTTGTAGCGCACCGAATCAACGCGGCTCCCCGTCACGCCCTGGTCGCGCAACTGCCGACCGCGGGCCATGAAATCCTCGAGCCCCTTGTGGTAGCAGGCCACGTGGAAGTCCGGGCGGGACGGATAGAGTGCGAGGCAGATCATCCCGTTCGTGCCCGGGCGCAGTGTCTCGAGCTTTCCGGCGGTCTTGAAGCCCAGGATCGTCGCGCCGGCGCGCATCTCGGCCGGCAGCGGGAGCACGGCGGCGGCGAGCTGTTCATCCACCGGTGGCACCACCATCGGCGCGGCCGGCGACTGGGCAGCGGCCGGCGTGGCAATGACGAAGGCGGCAAACAGTGCGCGGGATCGGTTGGTCATGGGAGTCGCAGGCGGTGGAAGGGTGACGGGAACATAGCGTGGCGCGGCGCGTCAGTCAGCGCGTCCCTGGCGGCACGCGAGCACGCGGTCGTCCACCGTTCGCTCGGCGTCCGTGTCCCGGGAAGGAATCTCGAGTGCCACGTGCGCGGCCTCGTGCTCGATGCTGCGCACCACGTCGTCGAGCGTGCGCCGGCCGATGTTGAGCGAATCGATCTCCAGCGCCGTCGCCAGCTCGCCGGTGGCCCTGGCCGAACCCGCCGCGAGCGTGCCGCCGACGCGCCACATATACGGCCGCAGCAGGATCAGGCCGCCGGTGTACGACCGTTCGAGCACGTCACCGTACGCCCGGCACGCGCCGCCCACCGCCTTGAGCGCCGCGATGCGCTCCTCGATGGCCTGCGCGATCTCCGGGCGCATCGCCACGGGCAGGCACGCGCTGTCGCACGCGGCGTCCGTGGTGGTGAGGCCGGCGCGAACCGGGGCGGGGAGCACGCCGATCACGCGCGGCCCCGGCGCGGCGCAGGCACCGAGCGTCAGCGCCAGCACGACCGTTGCGACCGACTTGGCGCCTTCGCGCGTGACGCGCTCCTTCGCGCTCGACACCCAGTCCGTGACCCAGCGGGCGGCCCGCCCGAGCGCGTAGCCGGCCACCGTCGCGATTTCCTCGACATTCGGGTTCACCGACTCGCCCAGCGAGCGAAGGATCTTCGTGCGCATGCGGAGCACGACCGGACTCGCCACCGGCACGATCTGGAAATACGGGTCGTAGCGCGTGCCGATGCCTTCGATCAGCGCCGCCGCGCGCGCGAAGTACACCGCCTCCTGCGTCAGCGTGATGGGCGAGTTGAAGATCGTCTTCATCACGCGGTCGGCCAGCAGCGTGTCGATCCGCTCCTTCGTCGTGGTGCGTGAGTACGCGTTCACGATCAGCAGCTCGGCGATCCACCGGATCTGGGCGCGGTCCACGTCGGCGGGCGCGAGGCCCAGCGCGATGAACCCCTCGGTGACCGCGTCGGCATCACGCCGGATCGCGGCGATGGACGTGTGCACGAGGGCGCGCCGCATCGCGAGCGGCACCCGCACGACGGCGCCGAAGTCCACGAGCACGATCCGGCCGTCGGGCGCGAGCAGCACGTTGCCCGGGTGCGGGTCGGCGTGGAAGAGCCCGTCAATGAGTTCCATCTGCACGTACAGCTCGACGAGCGTCTGGACCACGCGCTTGACGTCGATCTGCACCGAGTCGAGCCGATCCATGCGGGTGCC
>CAZLAU010000119.1:0-6285 GCA_964557615.1 uncultured Gemmatimonas sp. | reverse complement strand
GCGGCCACGATGTCGGCGGCGATGCGCGCCTCGACGCCGGGGCGGAGGATCTTCACCGCCACCGTCTCGCCGGAGAGTTTCGCGCGGTGCACCTGGGCGAGCGACGCCGCGGCCACCGGCTCACGCTCGAATGCGTCGAACAGGTCGTCCACATCGCGCCCGTACGCTTCTCGCACCACGCGCTCGATCACGGGGAAGGGAAGCGCGGGCACCTGGTCCACCAGCGCGGCGAGCGCGCCGAGGTACGGCTCGGGAATCAGGTCCGCGCGCGTCGCAAAGAGCTGCGCGATCTTGACGAAACTGGGGCCGAGTCCGACGATCGTGCGCTGCAGGCGCTCGGCGCGCTCGTGGTGGAACTCCGCGCTGCGCGTGATGCCCGTGCCCCACCAGATCCAGCGGCGGTGGTCGCGCAGGAACGACACGGCCAGCGGGCCGAGCGCGAGAACGACGCGGAGGGTGTGCACGGATGGAATATGGCGGTTTTCCATCGCGGATTGGGCGCCGCGCGACGGCGCGCGTGCACCGCGATGACGCGCCTAGCAGCATCGATGGCCTGTCCGTAGCTTTTCGGGGTTCTTTCGCATCCCCACCGCGAGGCCCACCGTTGAGCGCTGACCTGCGGGCACAACTGCAGAAAACCCTCGGCGACGCGTACCACCTCGAACGCGAACTCGGCGGTGGCGGCATGAGCCGCGTTTTTGAGGCTGAGGAAACGCGGCTCAAGCGGAAAGTCGCGATCAAGGTGCTTTCGCCCGAACTGGCGCAGGGGCTGAGCATCGATCGTTTCGAGCGTGAGATTCAGACCGCAGCCGCGCTCCAGCAGGCGAACATCGTCCCGGTGCTCACGGCAGGCGACACCGAAGGGTTGCCGTACTATACGATGCCGTTCGTCGCCGGCGAGTCGTTGCGCGCACGGCTCGGCCGCGGCCCCCTCAACATCCCGGACGTGGTGAACGTGCTGCGCGACGTGTCCAAGGCGCTCGCGTATGCACACCGCAGCGGTGTCGTGCACCGGGACATCAAGCCCGACAACGTGCTCCTCTCCGAAGGCACGGCGGTGGTGACCGACTTCGGGATCGCCAAGGCAATCAGCGCCGCACGCACCGGCTCCGGCGCCGCGGCGACACTGACGCAAATCGGCACGTCCATCGGCACCCCGGCGTACATGGCTCCCGAGCAGGCCGCGGGTGAAGGAGACATCGACCATCGCGCCGACATCTACTCCCTCGGCGCGATGGCGTACGAGCTGCTCACGGGGCAGGTCGTGTTCGCCGGCCGGTCGCCGCAGCGGATGCTCGCCGCCCACCTGAGTGAAACGCCGAAGCCCGTCACCGACCTGAGGCCCGACATCCCGGAATCACTCGCGCAGTTGGTGATGCGGTGCCTCGCCAAGGAACCGAGCGACCGGCCGCAGGACGCCGGCGAGCTGATCCGCGCGCTCGAGACCACGAGCGCGGGTGGGATGGCTGCCATGCCGCCGATCCTGCTTGGCGGCGCCGGGATGTTCCGCAAGGCGCTGGCCATCTACGCGGGAGCGTTCGTCGTGGTCGCCGTGGTGGCGAAGGCCGCGATCGTGGGCATCGGCTTGCCCGACTGGGTGTTCCCCGGTTCGCTGATCGTGATGGCGCTCGGCCTCCCGGTGATCCTCTGGACGGGCTACGTCCAGCGTGTCACGCGCCGCGCACTGGCTTCGACGCCCACCTACACACCCGGCGGAAGTCCGAGCACGGCCGCGCACGGCACGATCGCCACGATGGCGCTGAAGGCCGCGCCACACGTGAGCTGGTACCGGACGGCGCGGGGCGGGATGTACGCGATGGGCGTGTTCATCGCGATGATCGCCTCGTTCATGGTGATGCGCGCGTTCGGCATCGGCCCGTTCGGGTCGCTCATCGGGTCGGGCCAGTTCGGCAGGCAGGAGCGCGTGATCCTCGCCGAATTCAAGGGGCCGGCGAGCGACACGACGCTTGGCCCGACTGTGACGGAGGCGTTCCGCACCGACATCGGCCAGTCCACCAGCCTCACGGTGATGCCGAATCTTGCGGTTCGCGCGGTCCTGACGCGGATGCAGCGGCCGGCCGCGACGCGGCTCGACTACGCGGTGGCACGCGAGATCGCGACGCGCGAGGGAATCAAGGCCGTGATTGATGGCGAGATCGTCGCGATCGGCGGTGGGTACGTCCTGTCCGTGCGCCTCGTCTCGGCGCAGACGGGCGATCAGCTCGCCGCATTCCGCGAGACGGCGTCGGACGCAGGTGGGATCATCCCCGCGATCAGCCGCCTCTCGAAGTCGCTTCGCTCGAAGGTGGGCGAATCGCTGCGTCGCGTGCAGAACACGCGGTCGCTCGACAAGGTCTCCACGCCGTCGCTGGCCGCGCTCCAGAAGTATTCCGCGAGCATCGCCGCGGTTGAGGAGGAGGGCGACTTCGCGAAGGGGCAGCAGCTCCTCGAGGAGGCGATCTCGATCGACACCAATTTCGCGATGGCGTACCGGCGGCTTGCCGTGATGCTCCGCAACCGCAACCTCGACCAGCCGCGGGTCAACAAACTCCTGCAGCGCGCCTACGACCTGCGCGACCGATTGAGCGAAACGGAACGCTACAACACCATCGCGTACTACTGGAACGCGGGCCCCACGCCCGACTTCGCGAAGGCCATCGCCGCATACGAATCACTGATCGAACTCGATTCGACCGATCTGCCCGGGCTGAACAATCTCGCGCTGCTCTACGTCGGGCAGCGCAACGCGGCGAGGGCCGAACAACTGTACCGGCGCACGATTGCAGTGGACGCCACGATAACCCCGCCGTACCAGGGCCTTACTGGAATACTGTTCCGTCAGGGGCGATTCGCCGAGGCAGACTCCGTGCTCAGGGTGATGAGCGAACACCTGCCGAGGGCCCCTCAGGGGGCAACCGCGCGCCAGACGCTGGCGTACCATATGGCCGACTACGACCGGTACGTCGCCATATCCGACAGCCTCCGCAGGGCGCGGCCGAACGACGCAACCATCCAGACAGGGTATGCAAACTCGATGGCCAATCTTGCACAGGTCCGCGGACAGGTCGCCCAGTCGCTGCGGCTTCGCGCCGACGCACGGGAGCTCAACGCAGCAGCGGGGAATCCGCAGGCACGGCTCAATCAGGCGCTGGACGGCGCCGACTTCGACCTCTGGTTCCGTGACGACAAGGCCAAGGCGCTTCGAGGAATCCAGAAGGCGCTCGCCGATCACCCGCTGGAGAAGATTCCTGCGGTGCAGCGGCCGTACACACGACTCGCGGCGCTTTACGCGCGCGCCGGGCGCCCCGATCTTGCCAAGGCGATGATGCAGGCGGCCGAGGCGTCAGGTGCGGATGCGGCCCAGTCGCCCGAGGTGCGTGCCGCGAACACGCACGGACTCCTCGGCGAGATCGCGATAGCGGAGGAGCGCTACAACGATGCCGTCGTCGAGTATCGCGCGGCCGACCGCGGCCCGTGCACCGTGTGTGTGCTCCCGTTGATCGCGCGTGCGTACGACCTCGCCGGCAACGCCGATTCGGCGATCGCGATCTCCGCCCGATACGCGAACGGACCTGAGCGTCCCATCGGCACCGATGCGGGCTGGCTCGCGCCCACGCACAAGCGGCTCGGCGAGTTGTACGAAGCGAAGGGCGACGCTGCGAAGGCTGCCGAGCACTACCGGAAGTTCGTTGAACTCTGGAAAGACGCCGATCCGGAACTCCAGCCGCAGGTCGCGGCCGCGCGCCAGAAGCTCGCCAGGCTCGCGCCGGTGGAACCCCGCCGACCCTGACCCGCCCGGCGCCGCCGCGCCGGACCTACGCCCGGAACTCCTTCGGCACCAGCAGCGCCTCGATCCCCTCGTACACGGCGATCAGGTGCCGCACGTTCGACACGAAATCGATCTCGGACACGTCGATCTCGAGTACCGGGCCACGATACCACCCCGTGGACCGCAGGTTCCCGACGAACTCGTCGTACCGGCCGTTGAGCGCGCGCACGAGCCGCACCAGCCCCTCGGGAATCTCGTCGCTCCCCGCCTTCTCCTCGTCGCGCTGCCGGTCGCGGATGTTGGACAGCAGCGTCTCGACCGGGCTCTTCACCAGGATCACCAGGCCCGGGCGCGCCAGCGCGCGGAATTCGTCCTCGAGGCGGCGGTCGATGGTCTCCAGCGCATCCGCCGTCAGGTACGGCACGTCCATGTCGCGGTGCAGCACTTCGCAAAACGCGTAGCGATCGGCGAGCGGTGAGCCGTCGATGCACGTGGAGGCCTGGAGATGCGGCGCCGCTTGCAGCTGCATCTTCCGGAGGTCGAGATACGCGTGCTGGATGTCGAGCGCCGCGTGTTCGAGGTTCCGCTTCGCCGCCGTCCAGGCGGCGGTGCCGGGCTTCGACTTGGCCTGCACGGCGATGAAGTCGTTGATCGCACCGTAGTAGCGCCCCAGCGTCCGCTTGGCCGAGTGCTTGGCCGTGGCCAGCAGCGGAAAGAGCGAGGGGTTGTTCGCGATGTGGTCCTCGAACCCCTCGTCCGGAAGCTCGAACAGCGCGTTCATCCCGGTGCTGTAGGCGAGGAGCTTCACGAGCGAGCTCTTGCCCGCGCCGATGTTCCCGCAGCACGCGATCAGCGTCTGGTGCTTCGAGAGGTAGGTGAGGAGCCGCCGCTCGACGTTCGTGAGCCGGCTCGCGATCTCGTGCCGCTTGATCGAGGGATCTTCCCGGACCGCAAGGAAGTCGCCGGGCGCCGGCGTCACCGGCCGTTCCCGTTCCCGAGCTTGCGCGCGGCAATCATCCGCCGCACGCGTTCGCGGATCGTGCCCGCCGCGACGTGCACGTAGTCCGGATGGTCGTACATGTCGATTTCCGCCGGCAGGATCAGGATGTCGGAGTCGGGCGGAACGATCGTCAGCTCCTGGTACTTCCGGAGTGTCTCGCGCCACGACACGGTGAGCGTTTCGTACCGCTCGTGGATCTGCCTCAGGTAGTCGAGCGAAATCGTTTTCGCGTAGGCGTCGCCCGACTTGGCCCGCGCCTTGCGCCGCTTCTCCAGCATCCCGGGCTCGGTGCGCAGGTACACCGTGAGGTCGGGGAGGCGAATCCGTTCGTGGTGCAGCGTCTGGTAGAACAGCGTGTAGTACAGCTCCGCGTGCGCGGCCGGCATCTCGTCGGCGTCGATCATCCGACGCACGAACACCTCCGGCCCGTCGAGGAACGGCCGGTCCTCCAGCACGATCACCGGCGTCCGGCCGTTGCGCGTCATCAGGTGCCGGATCTCACGCTGCTGCAGCACCCGCATGTGCAGGAACGCCACTTCCGTCGCGAAGATGTTCGCCACCCGGTCCTCGTAGAACAGCCTGAGGCACCGGTCCGTCAGCGAATCCTTCTCGACGCGCTCGGTGAACGAGTACATCTCGGCGCCGTCGAGCAGCTTCTGCATCTCGGAGCGATACGGCTCGGCGCAGAGGGCATCCATGAGCGTCGTCTTCCCCGAGAAGAGGTTGCCCATGATGCCGATGTGGAAGTTGCCGATCGCCATGACGTTCCTGAGATGTGCCGTGCGGAAACTGCGGGACACCGAATATGCCGTCCCGCTTCGCCGTTTTCCACGAGCGCGCCCGAGGCGAGATCATCGGGTGGCGTAGGAATCTGCCACTTCGGCATATTGGCATCAGGCCGCCGTTTCTCGCTTTTCGGCTTGGGGTCAGACCAATCCGAGTTCGGCAGCCGCCAAACAATACAACCCGCTGGTGCAATGACTGAGCTGAAGCGCACTCCCCTGTATGACGTCCACGTCGGGCTCGGCGGAAAGATCGTGCCCTTTGCCGGGTTCGAGATGCCCGTCCAGTACCCGACCGGCATCACCGCCGAGCACAATGCGGTTCGCAAGGCGTGCGGCCTGTTCGACGTCAGTCATATGGGCGAGTTCATCGTCAGCGGACCGCAAGCCGTGGAGTTCGTCAACGCCGTGACGACGAACAACGTGGCCGCACTCGGCGTCGGCCAGGTGCACTACTCCGGCATCCTCAACGAGCGTGGCACGTTCGAGGACGATTGCCTCGTGTACCGGGCCGCGGACCACGTGATGATGGTCGTGAACGCGTCGAACAAGGACAAGGACTTCGCGCACATCTCGAAGGAGATCGGGCGGTTCGACGCGAAGCTCGATGACATCAGCGACGACGTGGCGCTGCTCGCGCTGCAGGGCCCCAAGGCCCAGGAGATCCTCGCACGCCACACCGACGCGAAGCTCGACGACAAGGCCATGGTGCGTCTCGGCGAGACGTTCTACAC
>CAZLAU010000118.1:3989-8845 GCA_964557615.1 uncultured Gemmatimonas sp. | reverse complement strand
GACCGGTACTCCGACTGGCGGACCATCAGGTCGCCGTAGTCGAGGTCGATGGGGATGTCGAGCGAACCGGTGCGAAGCATCGCATTGCGGAGCGTTTCGTTGACGTCGAGGTTGAGTACGTCGCCGAACTCGTACGGCCGGCTCCACGCGTCTGACTCGACTCCCGTGGCCAGGTGCGGGGTGTCGTGCGATCCGAAACTGGACTTGCCGATCGCGCCGAGGATCCCGCGGAGCGCCTTGTAGCCAAGAAAGTCGATGCCCCGGTCGGTGAGGGAAAACTGGACGTCGCGCGCGGCGGCTTGCGCGAGCCCGCCGGGACCCGTCACGGCCTGGTGCCCAGCCGGCATCTCGGGCGGCGCGTCGAGCTTCAGGAATCCCTCGGCGATCAGGCGCTGGACGATTGAGTCGAGCAGCTCGGACAGCTTCTGTTCCGAGATCTCGTCGCCGTCTCCGCGCAGCGCCTCCAGCATCTCGGGCGTGAACTGGCCGCTCTTGATGAGGGCGTCGAGGATGGCCTGACGCAACGCATCGAGCGACTTGTCGGCGGCGTCGCCGGTTTCGCCCCAGTACGGGTGATACTGCGGTCCGCCCGCAAAGCCGGACTGGAGCAGGAAGTCGGCCAGGTTGTCGAGCAGCGACTGGAGGTCGACCGCGTCGCCGGCTTCCGGGCTGAACCGCGTGTACGTGTGCTCGCGCATCGTCCCTGCAATCTACGCGGCACGACGCGCCTCGGCGCTGGCCCGTGCGGAGACGCGACCACAGTTAACTTCATCACACCTGTGACTGCACCCGCCCGCTCGTTCAATCCGTTTCGCGTACTCGCGGTCCACAGGAACTTCCGGCTGTTCTGGTTTGGGCAGACGGCGTCGCTGATCGGCACCTGGATGCAGCAGGTCGCGACGGCGTGGCTGGCGCTGGAGCTGTCGAACGACGCGTTCGTCGTCGGCGTGGTTGGCGCGGCAGGTACGATCCCCATGCTGCTCTTCTCGATGCCGGCCGGCGTTGTCGCCGACCGGAACCGCAAGCTGCGGCTCGTGCGACTCGCACAGATCTGCTTCGTGATTCAGGCGACCGCACTCTGGTGGTTCACGTGGACCGGGCACATCACGATCGGCGTGCTGATCGGGCTGGTGCTTGCCTCGGGCATGCTCGAGGCGTTCGAGATTCCGGCGCGCCAGGCCCTGATCATCCGCCTCGTGAACCGCGACGACCTGCAGGACGCCATCGCGCTCAACTCCGGCGGGTTCAACCTTGCCCGCATCATCGGGCCGAGCCTCGCGGCGCTTGTCATCGCGCAGCTCGGGATCGCGTGGTGCTTCGGGCTGAACGCCCTGAGCTACGTCGCGGTGCTCATCGCGATCGGGATGATCCGGCTGCCGGCCGGCGTGGACGAGCCCGCCGAGTCGGCCCACTCGACGATGCACGGCATCCGGGAGGCGTTCGCGTACATCCACGGCGATCGCCTGATGTGGATCCTGATGCGTGTCGTGGCGCTCTTCTCGCTCCTCGGCATTCCGGTGCTCACCATGCTCCCCGTGATGGCGCGCGAACACCTCAACCTCGACGCCGCCGGCTATGGCGCCCTGATGATGTCCTTCGGGCTCGGCGCGTTGCTCGGGGCCCTGTTGATTGCGTCGCAGGGCGGTACGCTGAAGCGCGGCGTCGTGCTCAGCGTGAGTTCGGTGACACTGGGGCTGGCCATGCTCGTTTTCGGCGTGTCCCGAATCCCGGTGCTCTCGGGCGCAATGCTGGTCGTCTGCGGCATGGCGATGATGGGCAACAACGCCTTGATCAACGGGCTGATGCAGTCGCGCGTGCCCGACGCGATGCGGGCGCGCGTGATGGCGCTGTACGTCACGGTGTACATCGGCATGCATCCGGTGGGTTCGGCGCTGGCCGGCTGGTTCGCGCGTGCGATCGGGGTGTCGTACACGGTCGCGGGGATGGGCACCCTGCTGTTTGTTTCCGCCGCCCTGGTGTTCCGCCGGTTTCCCGAACTGCGGCGGGCCTGAGGTTCACCAGCGGCGGCCGCGCGGTGCGGACCGTCGCGCTGTCGAACGTGATGGCGCGCGCGACGATCGTGTGTCGCCGCGTTCCGCGTTCCGCCGGGGCAAAAAAAAGGCGCCGCGCACAGGGCGCGGCGCCTTGGTGCTTCACGGTGTTACCACTGCCAGTCGTACCACCACGAGCATGGTGGCTCCCAGCGTCGCAGCCAGTCCATCCCCGGATCACCGATCGGCGCGCCGGGCGGTGCGCCTGGCACCGTCATGCGGACGGCCGGGGCCGCCGGTCGTTCGAGAAACCGCTTGATGTCGGTGGCGAGCAGCAGGGCGTGCGCTGCGCCGGCCTGCGCGCCCGTTCCCTGTGCCGCGCTCGCCGCCCCGTAGGCAGCGCCGCGCCGCGCGAGCGAGAGCGTGGCAAGCGCCCGCACCTGCGGCATCGCGGCGTTCTCGGCCAGATTCATCACGCCTTCCACGACCACTCGCTCGGTGGCGCGTTGCACTTCGGCTTCGTAGCCCGAGTGCGATGCCGACGGAGCGGTGGCGGCGAACAGCGCGTCGATCACGCCGTCGAGCCCCGGCTGTGACGCATCGAACATCTTCTGCTCGACCAGGCGTGCCGCGCGGTCCGATTCCAGGACGCTCGACACGATCAGGTCGGCGGTCACGACCGCCGGCGTCACGGCATCAAACGCCGAACCGGTGTAGCGCGGGAAGAGTTCACGGGAGCCGCCGTATCCCGGCGGTCGCGGCGGGATCTTCCGCAGCAACGGCTCCGGCAGGACGAGCGCTGACGGCGCAAGGGCGGCCGTGATCGCACGAAGAGCCGCCGCCTGTTCCGTTGCCGGGACGGTGCGCACGGGCTCGAGTCCGTCGCCACGCATGGCGTAGGTGTAATAGATGCCGCCGAGCGCGCTCGCCGACGACTCAAGCGCGTAGCGGTGGTGCATGTACAGCGGCACCAGCACTTCCTCGATCTGCGCGAGCGGTGTGTTGCGCTTGATGGCGTTCTCGCCGAACCGCGACAGGGCCGCGCGCCGAACTTCCATCAGTCGTGCCAGCTCGGCCGCCTGGTCGGTGCCGTTGACCCACTGGTCGACGCGCGGGTTGGCGCCGAGGTCCTGATTCGACATGTAACGCACGTCGCGCGCCCACGCCCGGTCGAGGATCTGGCGCAATGCCTGTGCCTCGTTCGTCCCGGCGGGGAAATCCTGGTAGCCGTACGCGATCGAGACCTTGTCCCACTCGCCAATCTCGTTCGTGTACGCCTGCGAGATGTCGATCGTGCCGTTCGGCCGGAGCGTCACGAGCGGCTGCGGGTAGTCCAGCACGCTGATCCGGCCGGCGTCGCTGTTGTAATAGTTGTGCCCGAGTCCGAGCGTGTGGCCGATCTCGTGCGCCGAGAGCTGGCGGATTCGCTGCAGCGACCACCGCTCGATCTCGGGAGTCCGCTCATCCCCGCTGACGTAAGGTTGGAGGAGCCCTTCGAAGATCATCCAGTCCTGCCGCACGCGCAGCGAGCCGAGCGTGACGACACCCTTCAGGATCTCGCCGGTGCGAGGATCGGTCACGCTGCCGCCCGAGCTCCAGCCGCGCGTCGAGCGATGGACCCAGTTGATGACGTTGTACCGGATGTCGTGGGAGCTCACGGTGTCCGGCAGGATTTCGACGCGGAAGGCGTTGCGGTATCCGGCCGCCTCGAACGCCTGGTTCCACCAGCGTCCGCCCTCGAGCAGCGCCGTACGCACGGGTTCCGGCACGCCGGGGTCGAGGTAGTAGACGATCGGCTTGACCGGGTCGCTCATGGCGGCCGAGGGGTTCTGCTTCTTGAGGCGGTGCCTCGGAATGAACCGCTTCGTCATGGACTCGCCAAGCGGCGTCGAGTAGTCCGCGTAGGAAAAGGCGCCGTAACCCGAGCGCGGGTCGTGCATCCGCGGCGTGAAGTCGGAGTCCGGGAGCTCGACGAACGACTGGTGCACCCTGAGGCTGGCGGCTTCGCCGCTCGCCGACACGCTGCCGACGCCCTCGAACGCACCGCCGCGCCCGCCACGCCCGCCGCCACCGGCGCCGGGCTGTGAAATGAAGGTGAGCTCCGCCTCCATCTCGGTGTTCTTCGGGAAGTTCATCGTCATCGGCATGTAGATCGAGCTCCGGCCGTTGTCGAGGCGATACGAGCCCGGCGTGAGCCGCGGGGCGATGTTCGTCGCGTCACGGATCAGGAACTCGGTCATGTCCACGAGCACGCGGCGCCCGCCGTCGCTTTCGGCGGCGACATTGAAGCTCCACAGCACCGACCGTGCAAATGCGTCGCGAACCGCCTTCACCTCGGCCGGGTTGGTGCTCGACGAGCGGAACCGGTAGTTCGGCTGGACCATCATCACGCGCGGCCCGTTGCGCTCGAAGAAGACGATCCGCGAGCCCTGATTCTGGCCGCGGTCGAGACCGATGTCGTTCGACCCGAGGCCGGCGGCGAGTCCCGTCAGGTGCAGCACTTCCGTGTTGAAGCGCGGGATCTCCATGAAGAGCTGGCCGGCCGCGGCGTCGAAGTACAGCGGGAAGAAGCCGTCGAGCTTCCGCATGCCGGCGGTGCGGTCTTCGATCGTGCGGAGCGCCGGCCGGGCCGGCTGCGCGAAGGCGGTTGCCGCGGCGCCGGACAGCACCAGCGCGAGGGCGGCGACGGTTGTCGCGCGCCGACGAATCGAGTGGTTGATCATTGCACAATCCTCGCAGGGGAACGGTCGAACAAGAAACTACTGCGAGGTGTCTCGCTTCGCCGCGCCGAGGCCACTGCCCTCACCGGCGTCCACTCCGCACATTTCAGGTCATGACTTCGCGCGCGCCGACAGTCGACCTGCT
>CAZLAU010000118.1:0-3889 GCA_964557615.1 uncultured Gemmatimonas sp. | reverse complement strand
CCGTCGCTTTCCGGCAGCGAACTGTACAAAGAGGCCGTAATGGGTTCGACACCGACGCTCGCGCCGGGTACAATGGTACAGTTCGCCCTGATCGGTCTGCTGTTCGCGTTTCGGCACCCGCGGCTCTCCGCGGCGAGCACGGAATCCACGTCCACCTGAACCATCTCTTATAGATAGAGGTCGTATATGAAGCACTTGACCACGATTCTTCGTCGCGGCGCCCTCGCCGCCGTTGCAAGCGCCACGCTCGCCGGGCCCGCGGACGCGCAGCTCGGTCGGCAGCAGGGCCTCGTCGAACCAAATGTCGCGGCCGACAGCACGGTGGCGGCGTTGCCGCACCTGAACGCGGACATTGCCGCCGCGCTCAAGGCGGCGCGCCCGATCCTGAGCGCCGTCGCGCTCGACAGCATCCTCGGCTCGAAGGGGCTCTCCAGGGCGCAGCGGACCGAGCTGTACGGCAAGATGTTCGTGCACGTGGACGTGAACCGCGGGACGGACGCCGAGTTCATGCTGATCCCCGGCGTTGACGCGAAGAAGCTGGCGGCGATGAAGGCCAACCGGCCGTGGGCGTCGTTCGAGCAGTTTGGCGCCGAGGTCGGCAAGGCGACGAGCGCGGCCGAAGCGACCCGCCTCGAGCAATACCTGTTCATCCCGATCGAGCTCAACTCGTTCACCGAGGCCATCATGGACTCGTTCGCGAGCATCGGGGTCGGCACTCGGCAGTGGAAGCGCGAGTTCGCCGAGTATCGCCCGTGGACCTCGATGGACCAGTTCCGGCGCGACATCGGCAAGTACCTGCGCGCGCGTCCGGCGGAGCTGGGCCGCCTCGAGCGCTACGTCATCATCAAGTAGTCGCCGGAAAAACGGAAGCCGGCCGCCTCCCGTCGGAGGCGGCCGGCTTCCGTTTGTCGGTGTGTGTGGCGGCCGTCATGGGGGGCTGTCCGGGCGCAAGATGACTTCTCCAAGACGTGCATCCGCTGACACGCGCAGAAAGCCGATTTCCGGTGCGAGCGATCCAGCGTGGTGCGCGGCCACCAGCAGAGAGGCGCCGCGCGGTACCTCACACGTATACCACCGGCCGAGTGGGTCAACGGTAATCACGCGTCCATTCGGTGGCACGGTAGGATTGGTGCGAAGCGCAGTCGAATCGGCTTCCCATGCATTCGCGCGTGCTGTGCCGCGGTCAGCATCGGCAAGCCACGAAACCGTCACCGACGCAACGACAGGCCGCAGCGGATCTGCACCGGTGAGCTGTCCATAAACCGCTGCCTTGCCGAAGCGATCTGCATCCGCGCCGCAGCGGTCGACAAGCAGGTCATGGTCGGTTGGCAGGTCGATCGTCGCGGCGACGCCCGGTCCTCCAAGCGATGCGACGGTGGCCTGAATCGGCGGCAATAGCATTGCCCGCATGGCGGCGGTGGAAGCGAGAGCGATGTGACGTCCGACAGGGAAATCGGGAAAGGCAACAACCCCTGAAGCGTCGGCAGAGCCGAAGAGGCCGGCGTCTGGCAGCTCGACGGTCGCCCCCGCGAACGCGCCGCGCGGCTCCCGCCAGCGTACCCGGACGAACACGGTCGTTGCCGGCGTCAGCAGTTCACGCCCAGCGTGCGTCACGGACACGACCGTTCCACCCGAACGCGTAACCTCCATTAACCGGGCTGCACGGCGTCGCCCGGCAACGTCCCACCTCGCCACCGCGGCTGCGGGCGTCAGTGGTGCCGGGGCGCG
Organism: uncultured Gemmatimonas sp.; assembly: GCA_964557615.1. GTDB lineage: Bacteria > Gemmatimonadota > Gemmatimonadetes > Gemmatimonadales > Gemmatimonadaceae > Fen-1231. The sequence continues at coordinate 2,161 of CAZLAU010000118.1, read as the reverse complement.
CAACGCCCACCGCCGAACGAGCCATCGGCCGGTGCTTAGGCGATCGAACTCCATCCATCCGCCGGCGCTCGCGATCTCGTACTCGGGTGGTCCGTTGGTGAATCGATACTCGAAACGCCGGAGCGCTGATGTGGCGGTGTCAATCCAAAACGTCCCTGCGAACTCGACGATGCTCCGCCCGGGCTGGGCCGGTCGGACCGCCACGCCAAGTTCGCCGCTGTGGGCAGCCGTCGAGCCGACGAGCCGAAAGCAATGAGTGGCTGCAAAGCGCTCCGACACGAGCTGTTCCGCGTCAGGGCCGAAGTAGTCGACCGCGCCGCCGGGAGCGGTCATCGCTGCCGCTGGCACCGCCAGCGTGACCGCCACCGGCTCTGCACTGCGTGGAGGCGAGTCAAAGGTGGCGACACCGAATCGCTGCCAAGCCGGGCCTTCTCCGTCGGCTCGTCGTTGCGATCGCCAGTTCATCACGCGCGTACTCAGCGATTCGCCGGCGCCGGCGCCCGACGAAGCCAGAGCTTTGCGGACTTCCTCCCACGCGGTGGCGACCAACCCTCCGGATTCGCGGTCAATGCCGCACACATCGTCGGTGCTGATGCGCGCCGCCGAAAGCCGGAAGGTTTCCTGACCCAGCACAATGCGCAGGACGTCCGGATCCGGCGACGCCGAAACCGATCGAACCACGGTCGGCCGGTAGCCTACACGGAGCGCCCTCACCGTGAAGGGCCCGCGGGACTCAAGGGCCACACGAAACGTTCCGTCCGCGCCCGTCAGGCTACGCGCTGCGATCGCACCAGACGCGGTGTTGATCTCGATGAGAATTGCCGGAGCTGGAGTGCGACCATCCGGGAGCACGACAACGCCACTGACTATTAGGTCCTGCGCGACAGCGTTGCCGCCCAGCGTTCCACACGCCACGAGCGCGGCAACCCACCGCACAAGGGGCCTCAGCCTCGCGAGTGCGTTCACGCCGGGGGTGTTGCCACCACCGGGTTCGTAAGTGTGCCCACTCCTTCGTAGCTGCACGACATCCGGTCCCCCGGCTTGAGGAGGATCGGTGGGTTGCGCGCCGATCCCACGCCGGGCGGAGTGCCCGTCGCGATCACGTCGCCAGGCCGGAGCGTGAGGATGTTGCTCGCGTAGGCGACCTGCTCGAACACGTTGTGGATCATCTGCGCCGTCGTGCCTTCCTGCAGCGTCTCGCCGTTCAGGACGAAGGTCATCTTGAGCCGCCCGACGTCCGCGATGAACTCCTTCGGCGTGATGAACGGTCCCATCGGCGCGAACGTGTCGTGGTTCTTGGCGATCACCCAGTCGGATCCGCTGCGCGTGTCGCCGCGGCCGCCGCGGTCGGACATGTCGTTCTCGAGCGTGTAGCCGAAGATGTGATCGGCGGCGCCGGCTACGCCCGGCCGTCGCGTCGTCTTCCCGATGACGACGCCGAGTTCGCATTCCCACTCGATCTGCGTGCGCCCGACCGGAATCCGCACCGGCTCGCCGTTGGCGACGATCACACCGGGTGACTTCATGAACATGTACGGGTTCCAGCGCCAGTCGTCGGCGGCACGCTCCCAGATGCCGGGTGAACTGCTCGTGTTCGGCAGCGCCCGGCCGGCGGTCGGTGCGTTGGCGCCCGTCGTACGCCCGCGCGCCATCTCGATGTCGTGCTCGGCGTAGTTCACGGCCACGTTGAGCATCACAGTGGGGTACATGATGGGCGGCAGGATCCGGAGTGAGGCGACGTCGTGGATCCAGGCCGGCCGTCCGGCACGCGCGGGGTCGCCGGCGGCGCGAATGAGCTCGACGATGCGTGCCCGCACGCCGGCGTCGTAGCGGGCGATGAGGTCCTTCATGTCGGCCGGCGCGACGAGCGTGGACGCGGGTGACCGCACGGCCGCATGTGCGGTGGCGAAGTCAATCACGTGCGTCTCGCGGAGCACGACGCCGACGAACGGGCGTCCGGCGCGCTCGAAGGTGCCAAGCTTGAACGGTTCTGGCGCGGCCTGTGCACCGGCGCCGACGGCCGCACCCGACATGACGAGTGCGGCAGCAATCGTGATCAGTTGCTTCACGGAATCCTCACGGGCGGTGGGAGTTCACCTGCACGCCGAAAGGTGCGCGCTCCAGGCGCGTCGCGCGAGGGGATTCGCGGGCCTGCGCGCGG
>CAZLAU010000117.1:5244-8872 GCA_964557615.1 uncultured Gemmatimonas sp. | reverse complement strand
TCCAGCGGCTCGACCTCTACGACTACCTGCTGCGCGGCGACGCCTCGGGCGACATCCGTCTCGAGCAGGGCGATCAGGTGTTCGTGCCACTCAACACGCGGGTGGTCGCCGTGACCGGGCAGGTGCGCCGGCCGCGCATCTTCGAACTCAAGGGCACCGAAGGGTTCGCCGACCTGCTGAACTTCGCCGGTGGCCTGCTGGCCAACGCGTCAGTCGAGCGTGTCCAGATTGACCGCATCCTGCCGCCCGAGCAGCGCGCGCCCGGCAAGGAGCGCGTGAAGGTGGACGTGGAGATCAAGGGGCGGATGGATTCGCTCGCGCGCGTCCAGTTGCTCGACAACGACATCGTTTCGGTCTTTGCGATCGGCGACGTGCGCCGCAACGTGGTGACGATCGCGGGGCAGGTGTTCCAGCCAGGCGAGTTCGAGTTGCGCCCCGGGACGACGCTCGGCGCGCTGATTGACCGTGCGGAAGGGCTGTTGCCGTGGGCAATGGCCGACCGCATCAAGGTGATCCGGCAATTGCCGCTCACCGGCCGTTCGATCCTGCACAACGTGGATGCGTCGCGGCCCGATGGGCGCGCGTTTCTGCTCGAGGAGTTCGACTCCGTCGAGATTCTCGACTCGCGCGTCGCCTACCCAGGTGGGCAGTTCTCGGTGACCGGCGCGGTGAACGCGCCGCGCACGTTCGGGTTCGCCGAGCGGGTGTCGCTCCGCGACGCCATCGAGCGGGCCGGCGGCCTCCGCGAGGACGCGCAGAAGATCGAGGTGTTCCGGCGCAAGGTTGGCGCATCGTACAGCGACACCACGAGCATCCGGTACTCGTTCCCGATCGGGGCGAACTTCGTGCGTGACAGCTCGCTCCGCGATTTCGTTCTCGAGCGCGACGACCGGATCGAGGTGCTGTCGTCGCCCGGCTTCCGGTCGCAGAAGTTCGTGACCGTCTCCGGCGAGTTCACGTATCCGGGATCGTACGCGATCACCGAGAATGTGGACCGTGTGGCCGATCTCGTGCGCCGCGCCGGCGGCACGCTGCCGGGGGCGTATGCAGGGAGCTTCCGGCTCGTGCGCGGGGGGCGGGACGTGAGCGTGGAGTTTGCGCGCGCGATGGCGGGCGATGCCGCGAACAACGTGCCGCTTCTTGCTGGTGATGACCTGCATATCGAACGCGACCCCGGCACGGTTTTGGTGACCGGAGCGGTCGCGCGGCCGTCGCTGATCAAGTTCGAGCGCGGGAAGTCCATCCGTGACTACGTGGAACTCGCCGGCGGCCCCACGGACAACGCGAACCTCGGCAAGGCGGTCGTGCAGTATCCGGCCGGCCTCGCCAAGCGGGTGCAGCGCGTGGCGCTGTTCTGGCACACGTCGCCGGAGGTGCAGTCCGGGTCAACGATCACGGTGCCGGTGAAGCCGGCCTCCTCGACGTCCGCATCCGAGGTGTGGCAGCGCGTCCTGTCGTCGGCGACGGCGCTGGCGTCGATCGCAATCGCCTACGCGGCGATCGCCAAGTAGCACGAAGGCCGTCAGTCGGTTCGACGGTGCGGCGCTAAGACCCTAACTGACTTCGAGGCGCTTGGCGGTCACGCCGCTCGGCGCCGGACTCGGCCGCAGGCGCTGGTTCGTGCGCGCGTCTTCGTGCGCATACTCGGGAACGATCATTCGAATTTGCTCACGAAGGTCGTCCGGGTTGGTCGCGGGGTCTGCAGCGCGCTGGATCAGCCCGGCGACGTGGGCCACTACCGCAGGGTCAACGAGCGGATGCGCCGCCCGAAGGACCTTCGGATGCTGTGTGGTCCGTACATCCTCACCACCGAAGAGGACTTCCTCGTACATCTTTTCGCCGGCGCGGACACCGGTGAACTCGATTTCGACGTCGACGCCCTCCTCGAGTCCACTGAGCCGGATGAGGTCGCGTGCGAGGTCCACGATCTTCACGGGCTCGCCCATGTCGAGCACGAACAGCTCGCCTCCCTCGCCCAGGGCGCCGGCCTGCAGCACCAACTGGACTGCCTCGGGGATCGTCATGAAGTACCGGCGCATTTCGGGATGCGTCACCGTCACGGGTCCACGCGCCGCGATCTGCTTCATGAAGGTGGGGATCACTGAACCACGTGAGCCGAGTACGTTGCCGAACCGGACCGACACGTAGTTCTGGCGTTCCGTCGTGGCCGCGTGCATCACGAGAATTTCGGCGATTCGCTTCGTTGCGCCCATCACCGACGTCGGCCGGACCGCCTTGTCCGTCGAGATGTTGACGAAGTGGGCGACGTCGGCATCGAGTGCGGCCTCGAGAACGTTGCGCGTTCCCAAGACATTGTTCGTCACCGCCTCGACGACGTTTTCCTCCATCATCGGCACATGCTTGTGAGCGGCCGCGTGGAACACCGCAAAGGGGCGCGCCCCGGCCACAATGCTCCGGAGGCGGCCGGCGTCGCGGATATCGGCGATCACGGGAATCACCCTCAAGCCGGGGAAGGACTGCCTGAGTTCCCCGTGAATCTCGAATACCTGGTTCTCGCTGTGATCGAGCGCAATCAGCTCGGCCGGACCAAGCGATGCGATCTGTCGGCAGAGCTCCGACCCGATCGACCCGCCTGCGCCGGTCACGAGCACCGTCTTGTTGGTGGTGAACGCTCCGACCGCCGCGAGGTCGGTCACGATCGGATCGCGGCGCAGGAGGTCCTGGATCTCGACTTTGCGGAGCGACTCGATCGCGACCTTGCCGCTCACCAGTTCGGCAACGCCGGGGACGATTCGCGCTTCGACGCCAGTCCCCGCCAGTGAGTGCATTATCGTTCGCACGACGGGACCGCGGATGCCCGCAATGGCGATGATGACTTCGTCAGCATCGTGCACGGTCAGCATCTGGGGAAGGCTCGAGAGATCGCCGAGCACGGGCACACCACCGAGCATCTGGCCGATCTTGTACTTGTCGTCATCAACGAAGCCGACAGGATCCATATGCAGGGCACCGCGCCGGATCTCGCGGAGGATTCCCTGGCCGACTTCGCCCGCCCCGGCGATGATCACCCGCTTGGCCGCGCCTGAACGCGCGGCGGCGTGGCGTGCCAGCAGTCGCGCGGCCACGCGGGGCGCGGCGAGAATCCCGAACGCGTACACGGCGTCGCTCAGCAAGAAGCTGTATGGCAGGCGCGTCGGAGCGAACCCGAAGCCCACGATCACCACACCGCCGGCCAGAATGGTCAGGACGCCTGCCACGGCGCCGGCGAACATCAAGCGCTCGAGTTCGACAAGGCTCGCGTACCGCCAGAGGAACTTGTACAGGCCGCTCCAATACGCCACGCCGATCCGGATCGGCACGGCCAGAGCCATATACGCAAGGAGCGCCTGAGTATAGTCGGCCGGCCACTGCGTGGATTCGAGCCGCAGACTGAACAGAGCCGGCGGCAGGAACGACAGCAGCGCGAGGTCGAGCAGGAAAAAGTGGCGATTCCGCACAGGCGATCGGGGGTGGGGTGCAGCGACGGTGTTCACGGGCGGATGGCCCGCTGGCCGTTCAACGCTCATTATAGCCACTCGGGCCAGAAGTGGCGACGTGGCCCGGCTGAGCCGCCGCGTTTGGGGGATCGCGGCGGCGGGTCGCGCGCGCTGGCACCTTCCTACATTTC
>CAZLAU010000117.1:0-5144 GCA_964557615.1 uncultured Gemmatimonas sp. | reverse complement strand
TCGGTATTCCTCCAGCACGACGCCGACCGCAATCCCGCCAACACTCTTGCCGTGATGGAAGCCGAGCGTGCGTGCGGCGCCGTCAGCGCGGCTTATTTCTTCCGTCGCCGGGCCGCCCGCTGGCCTGGCGACGAAGAGCCGTATGAGCTTGACCTGGTGCGGATGAAGGAATTCGAGCGAAACGGGTTCGAGATCGGCTATCACCTCAACGGCCCCGAACTCGCGGACTATGACGTGGCCGGCGGCACGGCCATCATTGACGAGGACGTCCGTTTCTTTCGCGAGCATTTCGACCTTCGGTCATTCGTCCCTCACGGGGGGCGCAGCGGTCCCGGCGGCGTCAACAACCACCATATTCGACACGAGGGATCGCTGGCCGACTTGATCTGGGTCTACAACGGGCGCGGCTTGGAGACGGATGTCTCCTGGTCCGACGGACACGTCGAATCACCAGGGTCCGCTGGCCTTGAAGACCCCCGGGATGTCGCGCGACGGGTCCGGGGCCGGATGCGGGCCCACTTCCTGTTTCATCCGCAATACTATGGATCCGAGGTTCGCGCAGACGTTTCGCGAATCGGAGTAGCGCGCACCGCTTGGTGGCGCTCGCTCTGGACGGCCGGCGCCTGATCGTGCTTACCGACCCGGAAGAGATTGCGCTCGTCCAGGCGGCGCGAGAACCCGGCCTGCGGATCGCCACGCGCCCGGCGATCGGCATCGACGCGATCAGTCGTGACTTCCTCCGGATGCGCGACTTCAACGGGCAGTCCTTGCTGGAGTTGGGCCCCGGCCACTACGAGTTCTGCGAGTACGTGCGCGCACGCGGCGCTCGGGCTACCGTGGTCGAGGTGGACGGCGCTATCGCCGAACTCGGAAGGCGTCGAGGGCACGCCGTGCTCACGCACGATCTGCGTGAGCTGCCGGCACTGAGCACCAGCGCTCGATTTGACGGCCTCTTCGGCCGCGGTTCGACGAATCCGTTCTGGTTCCACGGTGACACCGCAGCCTTGGAACGCTATACGGAGTCGCTCGTCCAGTTGACGGCGCCCGGAGGGTGGATCTGGATTGTGTCGTGTCCGTTCGCGCTGACCGACATCGGCACTACAGACTTCGCCGCGTGGCTGTCGGTTGAGCGTCGCATCTACCGCGAGTTCGGGTTCAATGAGTGGGAAGTCGGGTGGACAGCGCTTGGGGCGGTGTACGGGATATCGGTTCCCTGCGACGGGTTGCGGGTGTACACCCGCAACCTGCCTCCGCACCGCTGGTCGCCGCAGTCGCTGGCGCGCGCGGCGGTGCTGACGGCGCGACGTCCTGTCGGCCGTGCGCTTCGGAGGCTGACAGGGCGCGGCGAGCCGGACTGAAGCGACGCGTGGCCATTTGACCGCGGTGTTTGCGCGGTCTATGTTCAAGCGTTGAACGCACCCCCGCCTTCTCAGGAACCCAGCATGCTCAGGGCCGCGCCCGAGCCGGTAGTTCTCGACGTCATACGCCTCATCGCAGATGATCCGCGCGTCTCACAGCGGACCATCGCCTCGTCGCTGGGTGTCAGCCTGGGCAAGGCCAACTACTGCATCCGCGCCTTGATCGCAAAGGGCTTCGTGAAGGTCGAGAACTATCGCAACAGTCCCAACAAGCTGGGATACGCCTATATGCTCACGCCGTCCGGCATCGCGGCGAAAGCAGAGCTGACGCGCTACTTCCTGGCGAGCAAGATGCGGGAGTACGAAGCGCTGCGCCGGGAGATCGACCAGCTGAAGAGGGAAGCCGATCAACGGCGGGGCCGCGCGCCCGCTCGCGAGCGGGGGCGGTAGGGTCATGGCGCTGACGGGTGCGATGCCGGCGGACGGCTCGTCGGTCCGCGTGGACCGCGTGCTTGTCCTTGAGCCGGGGAGGGCGGATGCCCACTACTGGTCCGACCTCTGGCGGTTTCGCGAGTTGTTCGCGGTGCTGGCGTGGCGCGACATCGCCGTTCGGTACAAGCAGACCGCGATCGGCGTGCTGTGGGCGGTTGTGCGCCCCCTGTTGAGCATGGCGATTCTGACCGTGATTTTCGGTCGGCTTGCCCAGCTTCCGAGCGAAGGCGAGGCGCCCTACGCGCTCATGGTGCTCGCGGGAACGTTGCCGTGGATGCTGTTCTCCACGGCATTGACGGACGCCTCAGGCAGCCTCGTGGGAAATGCCAACCTGATCAGCAAGGTGTATTTCCCGCGCATGATCGTCCCGACGTCGGCGTGTGCCGCGGCGGTGGCCGATTTTCTCGTCAGCGTCCTGCTGATGGTCGGGCTGATGGCCTACTTCGGCATCGCACCGTCCTGGCGATTCCTGCTGCTCCCCGTGCTGGCGCTGGCGGCGATGCTCGCCAGCTTGGGACCGGGACTCTGGATGACGGCACTGAACGTCAAGTACCGTGACTTCAGGTACATCATTCCGTTCATCGTGCAGTTCGGCCTGTACGTCTCGCCCGTCGGCTACAGCAGCAGCGTCGTGCCGGAACGCTGGCAGGCACTGTATGCCTTGAACCCGATGGTCGGAATCATCGACGGCTTTCGATGGGTGGTGCTCGGCGACGGCACATCCCTGAATGTCTCCGGCCTTGCGACGGGCGGCATCGTGATCGTGCTCTTTCTGTGGACCGGCGTACGCCGGTTTCGGCGGATGGAGAAGAGCTTCGCCGACATCATTTAGCATGAGTGATATCGTCGTTCGCGCCGAGGGACTGGGAAAGCGGTACATCATCGGCCACCAATCCCAGCGGCAGGGGTACGTGGCCCTGCGCGACGTTCTCGCACAGGGGGCGCGATCGCTCTGGACGCGCACGCGCGACCTGGTCGCCGGCCGCCCGGTCACGCTTGGTGATGTCCGCGAGGAGGTCTGGGCCCTCCGCGACGTCAACCTCGAGGTGCGCCGCGGCGAAGCGGTGGCGATCATCGGCCGGAACGGGGCAGGCAAGTCCACGTTCCTCAAGGTGCTGTCCCGCATCACCGAGCCCTCGGCGGGGCGCGTGACGATAACGGGCCGCGTGGCCAGTCTGCTCGAAGTGGGAACCGGCTTTCACCCGGAACTGACCGGGAGGGAGAACGTGTTCCTCAACGGTGCCATCCTGGGGATGACGCGTTCCGAAATCCGGCGGCGCTTCGACGAGATCGTGAGCTTCGCCGAGGTGGAGCGCTTCGTCGACACGCCCGTAAAGCGGTACAGCAGCGGGATGCACGTTCGGCTCGCGTTTGCGGTGGCGGCTCACCTGGAGCCCGAAATCCTGGTCGTGGACGAAGTGCTCGCCGTCGGCGACCTCGCGTTCCAGCGGAAGTGCCTCGCGAAGATGGGCGAGGTCAGTCACGGTGGCCGGACCGTCCTGTTCGTCAGCCACAACATGGCTGCGGTGCAGTCACTGTGTGAAACGGCACACATGCTGGAACGCGGCCGGGTCACGTCGAGCGGTCACGTGCGCGACGTCGTTGCCGATTACATCCGCAGCATGTCGGCCGCCGCCGCCGTGCCGCTCGACGAGCGTCGCGACCGCAAGGGTGACGGACGGATGCGCCTGAAATCCATCTCGATCGATGGCGGCGCCGACGGCGCCGCGGTGCGCTGCGGCGATCCGCTCAGGATCCGCATCGAGTACGCGTCGGGTGCCGAGGTGGCCGGTGCCGCGTTCCTGGTCGGGATCTACGACGAGTTCAACCGGCCGGTATTCTTCCTCGACACGCGAACGTCGGGCTGGGAACCGGCCGCGCTGCCTGCTGCGGGGACGGTCACGTGCGTGACCGGTCCGGTCAACATCACGCCGGGACGCTGCAGCGTGAACATCGCCGTGCTTGTCGGCGGAGAAACGGCCGATCACATCAAGCACGCATTCCCGCTCGACATCGAACCCGACGACTTCTTTGGTACCGGCAAGTTGCCCGACCGCCAGCAATCCCTGTGCCTGCTTCCGCAGCGATGGGGCGTGGAAGCGCGCGGTGCGGCCTCCGCAACCCCGTCCGCGAGCGTACGCACGTGAGCCAGCGCATTGACCCTGCCGAGGCCGCATTCGTCCAGCAGCGGCAACGGGATGACACTGGGCGCGTGTTCACCTGGGACAATCGTGTGTTCCGCGCGATTTTCCCCGAGCGTGAGGCGCACGTCCGCGCGATGTTCACGTCCGGGTTCATCGACCGGATGGTCGCTGAAGGGTGCTTTCCGGAAACGTGGATATCCGACTTTCAGATGGACGGGTATCCGCTGATGGTCGAGCACAAGCGCATCTGGCCTGTCACGTACCCGCAGGACTGGACGTTCACGATGCTGCGCGATGCCGCCATCGTCGTGTGCCGTACGGCGCAGATCGCCAGGGAGTTCGGGTACAACATGCGCGACTGTCATGGCTTGAACGTGCTCTTCGACGGTGTGACGCCGCGGTTCATCGACCTGGGAAGCATTGTGCCCAATGAGAGTCCCGGGTGGAAGCCATATGAGGAGTTCCTCCGGTTCTATTGGTATCCGCTCGAGCTGTGGCGGTACAACGCGTTCGTCGGGAAACTGAGCATCTTCTCCGGCAACTTGATGAGCCACGAGACGTTCTGGCTCTCGCAGCACCCGATGCTCCGGCGGCTGCCCCGCGGACTGGTGAGCCGCTTGGTTGACTGGTCGCTCAAGGCGGATGTGCTGGCGAGCCAGCCGACACAAGTTCGGGAGCGGCTGCCGTGGCGCGCGCGAATGCTCCTTCGACTGGTTCGCGCCGGACTGATCAAACCGTCCAGCGTTGATCTCGGGCGAGTGATTCGTCGGCTCGAATCGCTGAGCGCCGACCGTCAGTCCACGACGTGGGCTCAATACCACGAACGGATTGGCGAGAAGGCCGACCGGTATGAGCGGCTCATCGCCATTGTGTCGGGACTGAAGGGTGTCACCTCGGCAGTCGACATTGGCGGCAATCAGGGACTGTTCACGCGCCGGCTGCTCGGCGTCGAGGGCATCGAGCAGGCCGTGTGCATCGACGCTGATGAAAATGCCGTTGATGCCGGCTACGCCCGCGCGCGCAGTGAGGGCACGACCGGCCTGACGTTTGCGCACTACGACTTCATGGGCGGGATCGTCAAGCTTCGATTCCGTCAGCCGGCGGAGCGATTCCGCGGCGACCTGGTGGTGGCGCTCGCCCTGACGCACCA
>CAZLAU010000116.1:0-9077 GCA_964557615.1 uncultured Gemmatimonas sp. | reverse complement strand
CGAGTCCTGGCAACGCCAGCGAGTACAGGAACGCCCTGCGCGGCGAGATCGGCACCCGGGCCGTGTCGGACACTCCGGCCCGTGACGCCGCCGCCTGCTGGGCCGCGACGGCGGTCGGCGGCGCCATCACGGTGGCTCCGAGCACGACGACGAACGCCAGGGACCGCAAGGTGACGGCACCCACGTCCGCAAGCCCTCGTGGCGGGAGCGCATGGGAATCGAACCCACCCGACCCGACAGTGTCAGGTCGCATCAGTTTTGAAGACTGAGGGAACCACCAGGCTCCATGCACTCCCTTCACGGCACACGAGGCGCGGGCTATTGCAGCACCACCGGGCGCACGCCGTCGGCCAGCACGTCTCCGACGACAACCGTGCCCGGAACGGCGGCGATGAACGCGGCCACGCGCGGCGGCTTGAGCGCCACGAGCAAGCCGCCCGATGTTTGCGGGTCCACGAGCAGTGCGCGGATGTCGTCGCTCGCCGCTCCCCACTCCACGAGCGGATCGAGGTACGCCACATTGCGCGCCGCGCCGCCGGTCAGCGCGCCGCGCTCGAGCATCGCGCGCGTGCCCGGGAGCAACGGTACCGCATCCGCCCGGATTCGCACCGTCACGCCGCTCGCCTTGGCGATGTGCGACGCGTGCCCGAGGAGGCCAAACCCAGTGATGTCGGTCGCGCATCTCGCCCCGGCAACGAGCGCCGCTCGACTGGCCGCGAGATTCAGCGTGGTCATCGAGGCGGTGAGCGCCTTCCGCTCCGCTTCGGGGAGGAGGCCGCGCTTGGCCGCCGTGGAGAGGATGCCTGTGCCGATCGGCTTCGTGAGCACCAGCACGTCTCCAGGTTCTGCATTGGCATTCGACAGGATGCGGTCCGGGTGCACCGTACCGGTGACCGAAAGCCCGTACTTGAGTTCTTCGTCGGTGATGCTGTGGCCGCCGACGACGTGCGCGCCGGCCTCGTGGACCGCATCCTGCCCACCGCGCAACACGTCAGAGAGAACCTCAATGGGCAGACTGCCGACCGGGAACCCGACAATGTTCATCGCGGTGATCGCCTCGCCACCCATCGCGAACACGTCGGAGAGCGCGTTGGTGGCAGCGACGCGGCCGAACTCATACGGATCGTCCACGATCGGCGCGAAGAAGTCGACCGTCTGCACGAGCGCAAGCTCGGGCGTCAGCAGGAAAATTCCGGCGTCGTCAAATGTCTCGTGCCCGACGAGAAGTCGTGGGTCGTCGCGTCGCGCGAGCGGCGCCAGGGCGCGTTTGAGGTCGCCGGGCCCCATCTTCGCGGCACAGCCGGCACACCGGGCCCAGTCGGTAAGGCGGACGACGTCGTTCCCGAGCGCGGTCATGGCTCGAGATTCCGCGTTCCGCCGACGCACCGGGTCACGGGAGTTTTGCGACGCATTCGATCTCCACGCGCACGCCGCGCGGCAGTCCGGCAACGGCGACGGTGGACCGCGCCGGCTTCGTCGCGCCAAGGTGCCTCGCATACACTTCGTTGACCTTCGCGAAGTCGGCCATGTCGGCGAGAAAGATCGTGGTCTTCACGACGTCGTTCCAAGCGCAGCCGGCGTTCCGGAGGACGGCGCCCAGATTCTTCATCACCATTTCCGCCTGGATCGACACGTCTCCCTCGACCACCTGCGTCGTGGCAGGATCGAGGGCGATCTGGCCAGCAGTGAACAGGAAGCCGCCGGCGCTCGTGGCCTGTGAGTATGGGCCGATGGCTTCGGGGGCGTCCTTGGTATGCAGGTACTGAACCGCCATGTAAGCGTCTCCCGTCAGTGTCAGGTCGCGCCGTCCGCGACCGTCGGCAGTGCAAACAACCGGATGGCGTTCTCGGCAGTCTTTCGACCGAGAGCCTTCTCGTCTACCCCGCGAACGGCGGCAAGTCGCGCCACCGTGTGCGCCACCCAGCCCGGCTCGTTTCGCTTGCTCCTGTTCGGGACGGGCGCCAGGTACGGTGCGTCCGACTCGACGAGCAGGCGCGAGTCCGGCACCATCCGCACCAGGTCGTCGCCTTCCCATTTCTTGAAGGTCGCGATGCCACTGAACGAAATGTACCATCCAGCTTCGAGCGCGGCGGCGCACAGGTCGCGTGGCCCGGTGAAGCAGTGCAGGACGCCAACCACCCCTGCGCTGGCCGCCTCGCGAACCATCGCGGCGGTATCGGCCGCAGCCTCGCGGGTGTGCACTACGACGGGCCTCTTGTAGCGGCCCGCCAGTTCGAGCTGGGCGGCGAACGCCCGCCGCTGCAGGTGGTGCGGCGAGTGGTCGTAGTGCGCGTCAAGGCCGCACTCGCCAACGGCAACCGCACCATCCTCGAGCAGGGCGGACAGCGCCGGGATGTCGCGTATGGGGTCAAAGCCGGCGGCATCGTGGGGGTGGATGCCGGCCGTCCACGCCACGAACCCGCTCGACGCCGCGGCGATCGCCCGCGCGGTACCCGCGCGTTCCAGGGACTCGCCGATGCACACCAGCGCGAGCGCGCCGGCCTCGCGCGCCCGCGCGATCACCGCATCGCGGTCCGCGTCGAACGCCGGATCCGCGAGGTGGACGTGGGAGTCTACGAACCGCACGGGAGCGTGAGCTCCCGTGCGGTCAGCGCGCCGCGCCCGCGGGGCGCGTGCTGCGTGCCGCGGATTCCGCCGGCTTCGACGCCCGGGCGCCCTTGGCGTCCGGGTCGCGCGGATACTTGCGCTCGATGTACAGCAGGAGCGGCGACGCGACGTAGATCGAACTGAACGTTCCGGTGAAGATGCCGAATGTCATCACCCACGCGAACGGCCGGATCACCTCGCCCGCGAAGAACAGGAGGGCGAGCGTCGCGGCGAGCGTGGTCAGGTGCGTGAGCACGGACCGCGGCAGCGTTTCGTTCACGGACCGGTTCAGCGTGTCGTAGAGCGACTCCTTCCGGTTTCGGCGGAGATTCTCGCGAACGCGGTCGAAGATGATGATCGTGTCGTTGAGTGAATAGCCGATCACGGTCAGGAGCCCTGCGATGACCGTCAACGACACCTCGAGCCGCAGCATCGCCACGAAGGCGATCGTGGCGAGGATGTCGTGTCCGGTGGCCAGGATCGCGGCGGCGCCGAACCGCCATTCGAATCGCCACGCGAGGTACACGAGGGTGACCGCGAACGAGATCAGGATGGCGAGGAGGGCCCCGCGACGCAGTTCGGCACCGACGCGCGGACCGACGACTTCGGTGCGGTCAACGCGGAATCCGTCGGCCCCAACGACCGTCGCGACCTGGGCGCGAACGTTCTTGGCAGCCTGTTCGGCGCCTCCGGCACTGGTGTCGCCCTGGACGCGCACGATGTATTCGGTCGGCGACCCGAACTGCTGGAGCTCGACGTGGGCGCCGTCACGCTCCAGTGCCGCGCGCAGATTGGCGACGTTCGGCGACTCGTCGAACTTGAGCTGGACGACGGCGCCACCGGTGAAGTCGACGCTGTAGAGAAATCCCCCGTTGAACAACAGCGCTGCCATGCCGACCGCGATGAACGCGATGGTCAAGCCGGCCGCCGTGCGCCACCAGCGAATGAAGTCGTACTTGGTGTCGTGCAGGATGCGATACATCAGATGCTCAGTGCCTCGGCCGTCCGGTTCCGGTTCAGCCAGATGAGGAAGAAGGTCCGGCCGACGAACACGGCCGTGAAGATCGAGGCGACGATGCCAGCGAGAAGCGTGACCGCGAACCCTCGGACCGGGCCCGTGCCGTACTGGTACAGCACCGTCGCGGTGAGCGCCGTGGACACGCTCGTGTCAACGATGGCCGGCATGGCGTGCCGGAACCCCTCTTCGATTGCCGTTCGCACGGTCTTGCCGTGGACGATTTCCTCGCGTATGCGCTCGAAGATCAGCACGTTGGCGTCGACCGCGATACCGATCGAGAGCACGAAGCCGGCGATGCCAGGGAGCGTCAGCACGGCCCCGAACCCGGCCAGGGCGGCGAGCGTGAAGAGCACGTACAGCGAAAGACCGCAGACGGCCAGGAACCCCGAGAAGCGGTAGTAGCCCAGCATCACGCCGACGACGAGCGCGATGGCGAGTACGCCGGCAAGCATACCCTTGCGAATGGAGTCCTCACCGAGGCTCGCCCCGATGTTCCGGGCTTCGGCAACGCGCAGCGGCACGGGCAACGCGCCGGCCCGCAGCACGAGGGCCAGGTCCGTGGCGGCCTGGAGGCTTCCACCGCCCATCGTGATCTGGCCGCGCGTGCCAATGGCGCTCTGGATGACGGGGGCGCTCATCACGCGCTCGTCGAGGACGATCGCCATGTAGTCCTTGATGTGCTTGCCGGTTTCCGTCCGGAAGCGGCGCCCGCCCTCATTGTTGAGCTGGAACTCGACCACCGTGCCGTCGATCGGCACCTGGTTCGGACGCGCATCCGTCAGGTAGTCGCCGGTGATGATCGGGCGGGCGTCGAGGACGTAGAGCGAACGGATCGCGCGTCCGCCGGAGACCGTTGAGTCAGCGCCCCAACGCACTTCCTTGCCGGGCGGGAGGGCGGCCTGGATGTCCGGATGGCGCAGGTAGCTGTCGAGCTCCGCCTGATCGGTCGTCGCCACGTAGAAAATGCCCGGATACCCGGATGGCTGAATGAGCCGCGAGAACGGGCCGTCCGTCGCGGTCGCCGTCGCCGCGGTATCCGCGCGCTTGGCCGTGTCCGAGAACAGCGAGACGAGTCCGCGGGCGGCTGCACTGTCGCCGCGAACGTCAGGACCGCGCGCTCCGAGTTTCCGGTCACGGACGATTCCGTCGAGCCGCGGGGTGACGCGCTCCAGGGCCTGCGTCTTGTCCGTGATCTGGAACTTGAGGAATGCCGATTTCTGGACGACCTGGGTGGCCCGCTCCGGGTCGTCGATGCCCGGGAGTTCGACGATGATCTTGTCGGCGCCCACGCGTTGCACGACGGGCTCGGCAACGCCGAACTCGTCGACGCGAGTGCGCACCACCTTGAGGGACCGCTCGATGGCGTCGGCCTTGTCCGCAATGACTTCCTTCGAGTCGTCGATCTCGAGGGTCAAGTGCATCCCGCCCTGAAGGTCGAGACCGAGCTTCAGGGGAACGCGCTTGACGGTGTCGAAGCCGATGGAGCCGTCGGCGCGCTTGACGCGCTCGATGGTGTCGCGCGGAATGAGCGCCCACGCCGACATCAGGACGAGGCCGACGATGAGGCCGATTCGGTACTTCAGGTTGGACATGCCGCTAGACGAGAAGGAGGGGCTGTGAAATACAAACCATAATTTTAGCCGCCGGGGACGCTGCCGGTCAAGCAATCCCGTTGCACGGCAACGGCTTGGCTCGCGTCACAGTCCAGCCAATACCCGCGCCACGGCGATTCGTGCCGTCGCTTCGTCGATGGAAAGCTGGGCGGCGAGTTCGGCGCCCCCGGCGAACCGGCGGATGTCCCGCAGTCGGCGGACGAAATCGATCCGGACCCGACGGCCGTACAGGTCCACGTTGGCATCGAACAGGTGAGCCTCGATGCTGCGGTGGTCGTCGCCAAAAGTCGGGCGTCCGCCCAGGTTGAGCATCCCCCCGAATCGGCCCGCGGGCGTCTGCACGCGCACCGCATACACGCCGTCGGGCGGCAGCAGCTTGCCCGGATCTGGTGCCCCGAGATTGATCGTGCGGTACCCGAGTGCGGCCCCACGGGCGCTGCCATGCTCGACCGTCCCCGACACGAAATACTGCCGCGCCAGTCCGTCGGCCGCCCTCGGGAGGTCGCCGCCCGCGATGGCGCGTCGGATGGCGGTCGAAGACACCGGATTCCCATCCTGCCCCTCGACGGCGCGG
This sequence comes from uncultured Gemmatimonas sp., assembly GCA_964557615.1. Taxonomy (GTDB): domain Bacteria; phylum Gemmatimonadota; class Gemmatimonadetes; order Gemmatimonadales; family Gemmatimonadaceae; genus Fen-1231. The sequence goes on along the minus strand of CAZLAU010000116.1, from coordinate 3,265 downwards.
ACCACGTGCACTCCGAAGTTCCGGGATTGGCCCAGCCGGTCAAGGACGGCAGCGTCGCCCGAGCGCCCGCGACCAAACCCGTGGTCGTGCCCAATGAACAGTTCGCGGACGCCGAATCGCGCGACGAGGACCTGATCGACAAACTGATCGGCTTCGAACGCGGCGAGTGCGCGGGTGAACGGCACGACGGCGACGTGATCGAGCCCGGTCGCAGCCAGGGCTTCGATCTTTTCATCGTGGGTCGTGAGCAGTGCCGGAGCCGCAGCCGGGTTCACGACCCGGAGGGGATGCGGCTCGAACGTCACCAGCACGCTCCGCAGCCCGCGCTGTCGGGCCGCCGCAACCAATCGGTCGATCACAAACCGGTGCCCGCGATGCACGCCGTCGAACGTTCCGACCGTGACCGCGCTCGGCGGTGCGTTGGGATCAGTCGTCACGCATCACCACCCGTGGTTGCCAGCGGTCGCCGACCTCCGACGGCCGCCGTTGGGCGAATGCCACGAGGGTCCGCGCGGCGGTGTCTGCTGACGGGTCGACGAGCGCCGCAAATACACCCTCGACGCGGGCCTCAATGTCCACGCCACGCGTCACCTTTGCGATCTCGTCGCCAGTGAGCGGCTGCACGGCGTGTCCCTCGAGTGCGTCGATTGCCGGCGCAAGCTGCACGCTTCCGGCACCCAGTTGTTCCAGCGGGATGGCGCGAGAGAGGTCGAAGATGCCGGCTCGAAAGCGCCGGAGCTCGGCGAGGTGTGCTGCGCTTCCCGCCGCGCGACCGATGTCCCTGGCGAGCGAGCGAATGTACGTGCCGCCGCCGCACTCCACGCGCATCCTGCACGTCTGCACGCCGGCGGTGCCGGCCTCAAGCGCGAACAGGCGGAGTGCGTTGATGGTCACGGTGACCGGCGCAAGCGTGACGTCCTGACCGGCGCGCGCAAGCTCATAGGCTCGCCGCCCGGCGACGCGCTTGGCGGAGTATGCGGGAGGAACCTGCGCGATCGGGCCGAGGAACGCGGGCAGCACACGGTCGAGGGTTGCCGGGTCCGGGAGCGCGGCTCGGCGCGTGACCGACCCACCGACGTCCTCGGTGTCGGTCTCGGCGCCAAACACAACCGTCGCCTCGTAGACCTTGGGGTCATCGTGCAGGTAGCGCAGCAGTCGGGTGGCCCTCCCGGCGAGCAGCACGACCAGTCCGGTCGCGAACGGGTCGAGCGTGCCGCCGTGCCCGATTCGCTTTTCCCCGAGGGCGCGTCGCGCGGCGGCCACCACATCGTGCGACGATACTCCGGCCGGCTTGTCGACGAGGAGCAGGCCGTCAGCGATCGTGGTCGAGCCCGTCTGCATGCCGTGCATCGCCGCTGCCCCCGGGTGCGCCGGGCTCCGACGTGGTCGCCGGAGCGCGCACGCTGCTGAGGAGGGACTCGATCCGTGCCGCGTGCGCCACGCTTTCGTCGAGGCGGAACACGATCGTCGGGGCGAGCCGCAACCGGAGCGCCTGTCCGACACGGCCACGAAGCGTCGGCGCGACCGCCTGCAAGCCGGCGAGCGTCTCGGACCGTGCCGGCTCGCCGGCGAAGATGCTGACGTACACCGTCGCGACGGCGAGGTCGCGCGTCATCTCGACCCCAGTAACCGTGACAAATCCTGTCACCCGCGGGTCGCGGACGCCCTCGGCGAGGATCGTCGCGATCTCCTCCCGCACGGCCGCTGCTACGCGGTCCGGGCGCCTCGGGTCTCCGCGTTGTGCCATCGCGCCTCCATCAACCGGCCGAGGCCGATTCGAGGGTCCGCGCGACGCTCTCCTTGCGGTAGCACTCGATCACGTCGCCGACCTTGACGTCATTGAAGTTCTCGACGCCAATGCCGCACTCGAACCCGTCCTTGACTTCCTTGACGTCGTCCTTGAAGCGGCGCAGCGACGCAATGACCCCGTCGTACACTTCCTTGCCGTCGCGGATGACGCGGACCCGCGCCTGCCGGTTGATGACGCCGCTGCGCACGTGACAGCCGGCAATCATCCCGACCTTCGACACCTTGAACGTCTCGCGCACTTCGGCTTCGCCGAGGACGACCTCCTTCTCTTCCGGGCGCAGCATTCCCTCGAGCGCCGCGCGGACGTCGGCAACGGCCTCGTAGATGATCTTGTAGAGCCTGATGTCCACGCCCTCGCGCTCGGCAGCGGCGCGGGCCTTGTTGTCGGGGCGGACGTGGAAGCCGATGATGATCGCGCCCGACGCCTTGGCGAGCAGGATGTCGCCCTCGGTGACGGCACCGACCGCGCGCTGCACGACCTCGACCGCGACTTCCTCGGTGGACAGCGCGGCGAGCGCGTCGGCGAGCGCCTCGGCGGGACCGCCCTGGTCGGCCTTGATGAGCAGCTTGAGCGACCGGCGTTCCCCACTGGCGGCGTGCGCCATGAAGTCCTCGAGCGACACGGCGCCCTTGGCCGTTCGGCGACTCTTGGCCTCCCGGTCCAGCCGCTCACGCGTCTGCGCGATCTCGCGCGCCTTCATCGAATCCTCGACGACGAGGAACTGGTCGCCGGCCATCGGAACGCCCGACATGCCCAGCACCTGGACGGGCACCGCCGGCCCGGCCTCCTTCACCGGCTTGCCCCGCTCGTCGAGCAGCGCACGCACGCGCCCCGAGAACAGCCCGCAGATGAAGTCATCGCCGACGCGCAGCGTGCCGTTCTCGACGAGGACGGTCGCCACCGGCCCCTTGCCGGGGTCGAGTTGCGCCTCGACGACGGCGCCGGTCGCCTTGCGGTCCGGATTCGCCTTGAGATCGAGGATCTCGGCCTGGAGCAGCAGCTGGTCGAGCAGCTTGTCGACGTTCGTGCCCTTCTTGGCACTGATCTCGGAGTGCAGCACCTGCCCGCCGAACTCCTCGAGCACCACCGACTGTCCGAGCAGTTCCTGCTTGACCTTCATGACATTTGCGGCCGGGAGGTCCACCTTGTTGACGGCGACGACCATCGGCACGCCGGCGTTCCTCGCGTGCGAAATGGCCTCGATGGTCTGCGGCATGACGGAATCGTCCGCGGCCACGACGAGCACCACGATGTCCGTCACCTGGGCACCGCGGGCGCGCATCGCGGTGAACGCCTCGTGTCCGGGTGTGTCGAGGAACGTGATTTCCTTGCCGGAGGCGGTCGTGACGTGGTACGCGCCGATGTGCTGGGTGATCCCGCCCGCTTCGCCGGCCACCACATTCGCCTTGCGGATGTAGTCGAGCAGCGACGTCTTGCCGTGGTCCACGTGGCCCA
>CAZLAU010000115.1:5862-9170 GCA_964557615.1 uncultured Gemmatimonas sp. | reverse complement strand
ATCTCACCTTCCATCGCGGTAGTCCCGTCATGAGAATCCCATTCGCCCTCGCGCTCCTCACGGCATCCGCCGGAGCCGCACTCGCCCAGGATCCCGATCCGCCGACCGGCGGAGGCGGTGGACGCGGCGGACAGGGAGGCCAAGGCGCCCAGGCGCCGGCCCCGCGCCCCTACGACCGCGTGATCACAGCCGAGGCGAAGACAAAGCGCGGCCTGTTCAACGTCCACCGCGTGGGCGAACAACTGTTCTTTGAGATCCCGCGCCGCGAACTCAAAAAGGACCAGCTCCTGATCGGGCGGTACGCGCGCGCCGCCGCCCCGGAGGGCGGACGCGGCGGCGGCAACCCGACGGCCTACGCGGGCGACCAGTTCACCGAGCGGACCCTGCGCTGGGAAGTGATGGGCAACCGCGTGATCCTCCGCGGCCCGGAGTTCGCGATCACCTCGAGCGACACGACGGGATCGGTGCTCCGCGCGGTGGAGAACGCGAACTACGCCGCGGTCATCGCGACGTTCAACGTGGAGGCCTGGGCGCCGGACAGCGCGCCGGTCATCAACGTGACGCGGCTCTTCACCACGGCGATCCCCGAGATCCAGGCGATTCCGGGCACGATCGACGCGACGCGGTCGTTCATCGACCGGCACCTGGCGTTCCCGGACAACATCGGCATCGAAGCCACGCAGACGGGCCAGGCGCCCGCGGCCGGCGGCGGACGGGGCGGCGGCGGAGCTGCGGCCGCAGGACCGCGCCCGCCACAGAGCGTGATGGCGCACTACAGCATCGTCCGGCTCCCGGAACAGCCGATGATGCCGCGCCGATTCGACGAACGCGTGGGATTCTTCTCCCGCCAGACGGTGGACTTCGGCACGAACGAACACCGCTCGGCGACCCGTCGCTACATCACGAAGTACCGCCTCGAGTGCAGCGAGCGCCGCAGCGGCAACCTCTGCTACCCGAAGAAGCCGATCACCTACTACGTGGACCGCGACACGCCGGACTGGCTCAAGAAGTTCGTCCGCGCGGGCATCGTCGAGTGGCAGTCGGCGTTCGAGGCCGCGGGCTTCAAGGACGGCATCGTCGCGGCCGACCCGCCATCACCGGAGCAGGACCCGGACTGGTCGCCGGAAGATGTGCGCCACACGATGATCCGCTGGCTCCCCTCCACCACCGAGAACGCGGTGGGGCCGCACGTGGGCGACCCGCGCACGGGCGAGATCCTCAACGGCTCGGTGCGGATGTTCCACAACATCATGAACCTGCAGCGGTCGTGGTACTTCACCCAGGTCGCGCCACTCGACCCGCGCGCCCAGAAGCTGCCGATGCCCGACTCGCTGATGGGCCGGCTGGTGCAGTTCGTCGTCGCGCACGAGATCGGCCACACACTCGGCCTCCAGCACGACCAGATCGGCAGCTCGACGTACCCGGTGGACAGCCTCCGCAGCCGGACGTGGGTGGCGAAGATGGGCCACAGCCCGAGCATCATGGACTACTCGCGCTTCAACTACGTGGCGCAGCCGGAGGACCGAATTCCGGTGCAATACCTGGTGCCCACCGTCGGCCCGTACGACAAGTACGCGATCATGTGGGGCTACAAGCCGATCCCGAACGCGAAAACACCCGACGACGAGCGCGCCACGCTCGAGCAATGGTCACGGATGCAGGACTCGATTCCGTGGTACCGCTTCTCGGCGAACAACGCCTACGGCGCCACCGGGACGCAGAGTGAGGCGGTGGGCGACGCCGACCCGGTGAAGGCGACGACGCTCGGGTTCAAGAACATCGAACGCGTGATGAACATCCTGAAGAACGCCGCGACGAGCCCGCTCGACGACAACTCCGACCTGCTGGAACTCTACAACCGCACGGTGGGGCAGTGGAGCAACGAGGCGAACCACGTGGCCACGCTCGTGGCCGGCGCGACGGTGCAATACAAGTCGGGCGGCCAGACGGGCTCGGTGTACACGCCGGTCAGCCGCGAGCGGCAGGCCGAGGCGGTGAAGTTCCTGAATGAGCAGGTGTTCAGGCCGCCGATGTACCTCGTGCGGCCCGACATCAGCGAGCGGGTGGAGGCCGGCGGCATCGTGCCGCGCATCAACTCGCCGCAGCAGCGCGTCCTGGGCACGCTGATGCAGGACGCGCGAATGAACCGGCTCCTCGAACTCGAAGGGACGACGCCGGACAAGAACAAGGTGTACACGCTGAACACGATGCTCGACGACGTTCGCAAGGGCATCTGGGAAGAGCTTTACGCGGCGAGCACGGTGATCAACGTGTTCAGGCGCGAGTTGCAGAACGATCACATCGCGATCATCAACACGAAGATGAATCCGCCCGCGCCGGCAGCAGGGGCTGGCGGCGGCGGTGGCGGAGGATTCGGGGGCGCGGCCCCCGCGCCGCTCTCCGAGGACGCGAAGTCACACCTGCGCGGCCAGCTCGAGGCGCTCAAGGAGGAGATCCAGCGGGCGATCAGCAAGTCGGGCGACAAGCCGACGGAACTGCACCTCCGCGCGGCCCTGCACCGCATCGAGGTGATCCTCGATCCCAAGCCGGCGCCTGCACGACCGATACCGTAGCGCGAGCGCGACGAGCGCGACCTGACCAAAGCGAACGGGCCCGTCGAGTGTCACGACTCGACGGGCCCGTTCGCCATCCCCCTCCAGACCGACTCAGCAGGGGTTGCCGTACCAGGCGCCACTGACGCCGTCCTGGTTCTGCCACGTGCCGACCGGGTTCGGGTTCAGCACCCCCGACGCCGTCCCGTATCCCGACAGCCAGCTGACGTTGATGATTCCGTTCGTGAACGTCCCCGACAGGATGATCGAGTTCGGGCTCGCGCCGTTGCCCGCGGTCTGCACGGCGGCGCCACGGATCACCGTGTTGTTGATCGTGATGTTCAGCGTCCCCGACTCCGGCGTCGTGCCGGCCTGCTGGTTGGTCTGCGTGAACCGCCCGCAATAGTTCTTGACGCTCGCCGCGGACGCAGAGAGTTGCGCGGCCAGCGTTCCGCCCGCGGGGGCGGCCGCGGTGCTGATCGTCCCGGTGACCTGTGACGACGCCCCGACGGTCGCATTGACCGTGTACCCACCACCGCTCAGTGCGAACGTGGACGTCGTCGCGTTGTACGTGCCGCTGAGGGCCACCGTCGCACCCGCTGCGAGCGAGGCGCGGCCCGCCACGGTGCTGCCGCCCACGAGGGTTCCCGTCGCCGGGCTGCCGGTGACGAGCGTGATCGATCCCGATTCATTGAAGGTGACGAACACGCCCGAGTACGTGGTGCCCGGGCCCGCCGACGCCTCGGTCGGGGAGTC
>CAZLAU010000115.1:0-5762 GCA_964557615.1 uncultured Gemmatimonas sp. | reverse complement strand
CGAAACCGCAGGGACACGGAGACCGACATGCGCCGGCTGTTGACACTGATGCTGATCGCGACAGTTGCAGCGTGCACTTCCGAGAGCGTGACTGCGCCCGACCGCCCGGTCACGGCGGTCACGGTCGCGCCGGCGACGGCGCCGCTCATCGTGGGGCAGAGCGTTCAGCTGAGCGCGGTCATTACGGGCGGATTCGCCCGCTCGTCGGTGACGTGGGCGAGCGTCAATCCGGCGGTCGCGACGGTGACCGACAGCGGACTTGTCCTGGCGAAGGGAGTGGGCAGCACGACGGTCACGGCGTCGGCCGGCGGAATCACGACGTCAATCCCGGTCACGGTCACCACGGGCGCGATCGACCGCGTGAGCGTGTGCGACCAGTCGGAGACCAACGCCTGCGTTCCGCACGCCGATCTCACGGCGCTCGGCACGTCGGCCGCGGTGCGCGCGACGGCCTACAACGCGATCGGCGCGGATGTGTCGGCGGCCTGCACGTTCACCTGGACGCCCAACACGGCGAACATCGTGACGATCGCCTTCTTCGGCGACGCCACGAAGCGCGATGCGCTGGTGACACGCGCGGCAGCCGGCACCACGTCGATCATCGTGTCGTGCAACGGCACGCCGGGTGTGTTCACGATCTCGGGACTCTAGCCACACGCGTCGCGTCGCGAGCGCCGCGGCTACGACAGCCCGACGATCTCCCCGCGCTCGTCGATCGACATTCCCTCGGCGGCGGGCACCTTGGGCAGGCCGGGCATCGTCATGATCGTCCCGGCCTTCGCCACCACGAACCCGGCGCCGGCTGACCCGTAGACTTCCTTCACGGTGATCCGGAAGCCGGTCGGCTTGCAGAGCTTCGTGGGATCGTCGCTCAGCGAGTACTGGTTCTTGGCGATGCACACGGGCGTCTTGGCCATCCCGTTCGCCTCGAGGTACGCGATCTGCTGCTCGGCCGCGGGCGTGTAGTCCACGCCGTCGCCGCCGTACACCTTCTTCACGATCGTCTCGACCTTGTCCTTGATGGGGAGCTTCGCGTCGTAGAGCGGCGCGTAGTTCGAGCCGCCGGCCTTCAGCATCGCGAGCACCTCGCGCGCGAGCGATTCTCCGCCGGCGCCGCCGCGTGCGTGCACCTCGCACAGCACCACGCGCACGCCGAGCTTCGCGGCGTGCTCCTCGACCATCTTGAGCTCGGCGTCGGTGTCGGCGGCAAACCGGTTGATCGCCACGACCACGGGCACGCCGAACTGCTTGACGTTCCGGATGTGGTGCTCGAGGTGCGGCAGCCCCTTCTCGAGCGCGCCGAGGTCCTCGGTGGTGAGCTGCTTCTTGTCGAGCCCGCCCTGCATCTTGAGCGAGCGCACGGTGGCCACGAGCACGGCCACCTCGGGGTTGAGCCCGCCGAACCGGCACTTGATGTCGAAGAATTTCTCCGCGCCGAGGTCCGATCCGAAGCCGGCCTCGGTGACCACGACGTCGCCGAGCGCGAGGCCGCTCTTCGTGGCGAGGATCGAGTTGCAGCCGTGGGCGATGTTGCCAAAGGGGCCGGCGTGCACGAGCGCAGGCCCGCCCTCCAGCGTCTGCACGAGGTTCGGGCGGATGGCGTCCTTGAGCAGGATCGCCATCGCGCCGACGGCCTTGAGGTCGCGCGCGCGCACGGGCCGCCGGTCGTCGCCGCTCGTCGCGCCGACGACGATGTCGCCGAGCCGCTGCTCGAGGTCGGCGCGGCTGGAGGCGAGCGCCACGATCGCCATCACCTCGGAGCCCGGAATGATCACCCAGCGTTCCTTGCGCTCGACGCCGTTCGTGCCGCCGCCGAGGCCGATCGTCGCGTGCCGGAGCGCGCGGTCGTTCATGTCAATCGTGCGCGGCCACGTGATGCGGTCCGCGCCGAGCCCGTGCGGGTTGCCCTGGTAGAGACTGTTGTCCACCATCGCGCTCAGCAGCGAGTGCGCGCTCGAGATCGCGTGGAAGTCGCCGGTGAAGTGGAGGTTGATGTCCTCCATCGGGATCACCTGCGAGTAGCCACCGCCGGCCGCGCCGCCCTTCACGCCGAACACCGGGCCGAGTGATGGCTCGCGGATGCAGAGCACGGCGTTCGTGCCAATCCGGCGCAGCGCCTGCGCGAGCCCGACGCTCACCGTGCTCTTCCCCTCGCCTGCTGGGGTGGGGCTGATCGCCGTCACGAGGACGAGGCGGCCCTTCGGTTTCCGCTGCGAGATCTCGAGCGGAATCTTGGCCTTGTTGCTCCCGTACTGGTCTATCTCACCCGGCGCCAGGCCAAGGTCGGCGGCGACGTCAACGATCGGGCGAGGCGTGACGGACTGGGCAATCGCAATGTCGGACAGCATCTGATTTGGCAGGGGATTGGAGATCAGGGGCGGCCACGCGCAGCGCTGCGCCGAAAACGGCCGCCGGAAAAGCTACAACGTGATACGCACGGGGTGCGTGTAGATGTTGGCGGTGCGGCCGCGCAGCAGTCCCACGAGCGTGAGCCCGGCCTCGTCGGCAAAGCGGATGGCGAGCCCGGTGGGGCGCGACACGGCGGCGAGCAGCGGCGAGCCGGCAACCGCCACCTTCTGCACGAGTTCGTAACTCGCGCGACTGGTTACGACGAAGAACCCGCCGGCCGGATCGGTCGCGGAGGCAGCGGCGCCACCGTGGCCGCGCGCGCCGTCGCGGGCGAGCGCGCCGATCACCTTGTCGAGCGCGTTGTGGCGGCCGACGTCCTCGCGCACGATTCGGAGCGTGCCATCGGCGTCGGCGAACGCCGCCGCGTGCACGGCGCGCGTCTCGTTGTTCACCGGCTGCTGCGCGGCAAGCGCGTCACCGGCGCGGGTGATCGCCTCGGCGCTGAACGTCGCATCCGACGCGATGGCGCGCGGCGGACGGATCGCGTTCTCGATCGCGTCTATTCCGCACAGCCCGCACCCGGTGCGCCCGGCAAGCGCCCGCGTGCGCGCGGCCACCCGCGCCTGCGCCGCCGGCGGCAGCTCCATCTGCACCTCGATGCCGCGCGCGTGGCGCACGACGTCCACCCGCGTGATCTCGGCGGCCGCGATGACGATTTCCTCGCTCAGCGTGAACCCGACGGCGAGGTCCTCGAGGTCGGCGGGCGTGCACATCATCACGACGTGCGGCTTGCCGCCGTACACGAAAGCGACGGGCACTTCCTCGGCGACGGCGCCGGAGTCCGGCGCCAGCGCGCCGCCGTCCACGCGCACGAACTTGCGTGTCTGCGCGGGCGGCAGGTTGCCGAGATCAGTCACGCCCGTTCTGGACGTGCCGCCAGCCGAACCGGCCCTTGATGCAGAGATTGCCTTCGGTCACATCGTGGTCGAGCGGACTCGTGGCCTTCACGATCTCGCCGTCCTGCACGTGCAGCGTGAGCGTGCAGCCCACGCCGCAGAAGGGGCAGATGGTGTCCGTGGCCGTCTGCTTCGACTCGTCCCACGTGCCGGCCTCGCGCATGTCCCACTCGCGCTTGCTCATCAGGGCGCCGGTGGGGCACACGGCAATGCAGTTGCCGCAATACACGCACGCCGACGTGGGAAGGTCCACGGCGAACTCGGTGGAGATGTGCGCGTGGAAGCCGCGGCCCGCCACCGCGATCGCGAAGGTGTTCTGGTGGTCCACGCCGCACGCCTCGACGCACTTGTAGCAGAGCACGCACTTGGCGTAGTCGCGGATGTAGAGGTCGTTGTCCACCTTCACCGGCTGCGCCACGGTCTCGCACTCACCAAACCGCTCCGGCTTCGCGCCGTACTCGGCGAGCATCTCGGCCATTCCGGGCGCCGTCGAGAGGTCCACCGACGACGCCAGCATCTCGAGCACGAGCCTTCGCGTGACGTTCACGCGTTCGCTCCGGGTGTGGACCTTCATCCCGGGTTCCACGGCGCGCGAGCAGCTGGGCACGAGCACCCGCGCACCCTCGACCTCCACCACGCACACACGGCACACGTTCACGGGCTTGAGCGTCTCGAGCCAGCAGAGCGTGGGAATGTCGATTCCGAGCTGCTGGCAGGCGCCCAGGATGGTCGTGCCCTCGGGCACCTTCACCGGGCGGCCGTCCACCGTGAGTTCGACCGTCGCCTTCGGCGTGGACGAAGGACGCGCGAGTTGCACGAGCTGCAGGTGCGGAGTGGTCATCGCGGGGTCGTTGGCGTCGTCACGGTGCTACGCCGGGTACAGGTGGAGACGCTTGATGGCGCTTTCGACGGCGGCGTACGCCGTCTGGCCGAGTCCGCAGATGGAGCCGTCCTTCATTGCCGTGCCGATCTCGTCGAGCAGCGCGAGTTCGCCGGCGACGCCGCCGATCGTCTTCTTCGTCGCGATCCGGTGCAGCGCCTCCTGCTGGCGCACAGTGCCCACGCGGCACGGCACGCACTGGCCGCACGATTCGTCGCGGAAGAACTGGGCGATGCGCTTCAGCACGTCGTGCACGTCCACGGTGTCGTCGAATGCCACCACGACGCCGGAACCGAGCGTCACGCCCGCGGCCTTCGTGTCCTCGTGGGTGAGGCGGAGGTCCATCTCGTCGGGGCGCACGAACGCGCCCGCGGCGCCGCCGAGCAGGGCGCACTGGAGCCTGCCGCTTCCGGCCACGCCGCCGGCGAGTTCGATCAGCGCGCCCAGCGTCGTGCCCATCGGCACCTCGTACACGCCGGGACGCGCGATGTGGCCGCTCAGGCAGAACAGCCGCGTGCCCGCGCTCTGGGCGGTGCCGATCTTCGCCGCTTCTGCGCCGCCGCCAAGGATGATCGGGATCACGTTCGCGAGCGTCTCGACGTTGTTCACGATCGTCGGCTTGCCGAACAGCCCGTGCTGCACCGGGAACGGCGGCTTGTTGCGCGGCTCGCCGCGCTTGCCCTCGATGCTCTCGAAGATCGCGGTTTCCTCGCCGCAGATGTACGCGCCGGCGCCGCGGCGCACCTCGATGTCGAAGGCGAAATCCTTGCGGCGCATCACGGCGCGGCCGAGCAGTCCGGCGGCGCGCGCCTGCGTGATGGCGTTCTGCATCCGCTGCGCGGCAAGCGGGTATTCGCCCCGGATGTACACGTAGCCCTGCGTGCACCCCGCAGCGTACGCGGCGATGGTCATCGCCTCGATGATCGCGTACGGGTCGCCGGTCAGCAGCACGCGATCCTTGAACGTGCCGGGCTCCGACTCGTCGGCGTTGCAGATGATGTACTTGGGCGTTGCCTCCTGCTGGCGCACGGCGTCCCACTTGCGGCCGGTGGGGAACGCGGCGCCGCCGCGGCCGAGGAGTTTCGCGTCGTTCAGTTCCCTGATTACGCCTTCGGGGCCGAGCTCGAATGCCTTCTCGAGGGCTTCGTACCCGACGCCCATGCGATATGCGTTGAGCGACGTGGGATCAACGACGCCGACCCGCTGGAGCAGACGCGGCTCGCCGAGCGCACCGACGACGATGCCGGAGCCGGCGGCCTTCGCGGCGTCGGCCGGCTCGGCGCCGTCCGTTTTTGTGGCCACGGTCACGTTCGTGAGCACGTCGTCCGGCTCGGCGCCGCCGCCGAGCAGCCCCATCGCGAACTCGGCGTCCATACCGCCGACCGAACGCTCGACCACCGTGGGCCCGGCTTCGATGTAGAGCGCGGCGGGCGCGACGTCGCAGAGGCCGAGGCAGGGCGCCGTGGTCCAGGCGCCGTGCGAGTCGTCAATCACCACGCGGCCGAGCGAATCACGGCGCGCCGTGGCGTGCGGGCCCGGCGCCGCGCCGTGGCTTGCGTGGCCGTCGCCCTTGCCGA
>CAZLAU010000114.1:0-9208 GCA_964557615.1 uncultured Gemmatimonas sp. | reverse complement strand
ACATGAAGCGCGGGCTCAAGGGCAAGGGCGACGTGCTGAACGTCGACATCTGCGCGCTGTACTGGCACTTCGTGGACGTCGTCTGGATCGCGATCTTCACGCTGATCTACCTCATCCAGTAGAGAACCACGCCATGAGTGAACATACCGACCGCGCGCACGCCGACCACGTGCACGAGCACCCCACCTGGAAGCAGTACAAGTGGGTGGCCTTCTGGCTCACGCTGATCACGGCCGTCGAAGTGTGGGTGTACTACACGCCGTTCCAGCACTCGCCGCTCTTTGCGCCGGCGCTGCTGGCCATGTCGGCCATCAAGTTTGCGGTGGTCGTCATGTACTACATGCACCTCAAGTACGACAACCCGCTCTTCCGGAAACTCTTCCTGATGGGCCTGTCGATCGCGTTCGCGACGATCCTCGCGCTGCTCTTCCTCTTCCACAAGCTGAAGATCGGCGGCTGAGCGACGCACCGGAAACAGAAGCGACCGGCGGGCCCGTGCCCGCCGGTCGCTTTCTTTTGTCCGCAGCCGCCGTGACGTTCAGCGCGTGCCGTCGAGCGCGGCCTTGAACTCGCCCTTGAGCTCAGGATGTCGGCGCCACAGGTAGCCTCCCATGAGGCCCGCCGCGAGCAGGTTGGCCGCGCCAATCTGGTACACGCCGAGCGTGCCGATCACGTCGAACTGCGACAGGGAGAGCGCCACGAAGTAGAAGCCGAGCTCGAACACGACGAAGAACAAGAGCAGCGCCACCGTGACGTGCGGCATCCGCCGCGCGAGGTCCACCAGCTTGCTCGCTGCGACGCCGACGACGCCGAACGCGCCGAAATGGAAGACGGTGTACACGATCGTGTTGATCACCGGTCCGGGATCCGCCCCGCCAAGGATCGTGAGCATCACGCCGCCGAGCGTCGCCGGCGTGTGGAACGGCCGCCCCGCGACCAGGTCGACCCCGAGGAACCACACGGCCACCCCGAGGGCGCCGAGCAGCCCTGCGACCGAACCTTCCCGCCAGGGTACTCCGATATTCGCTTTCATGCCGCACCTCCGCATGTCGAGTCGAATGGTGCCCTTGGATGCATACTCATTCCAGGTGCCCGCCGCCACCGCGGTCGCGCGGTAGATTCTGTCGCCATGCCGCCCATCCGCCGGTGCCGCACGCTGCCCGAAGCCCCGTTTCCCACCCGGGGCGTCCGATGACGGCGTGGCGCACAGAGACCGTCACGCGCGGTGCGCCCGCGCTGGACCCGGCGTTTCACGCGCTCGCCCCGGCCACCCCCGTTCGGCTCGTGTCACTCGATGCGTTCCGCGGGCTCACGATCGCCGGCATGCTGCTCGTGAACAATCCCGGGAGCTGGGGGGCGATCTACCCACCGCTGGCCCACGCGGCCTGGCACGGCTGGACGCCGACCGACCTGATCTTCCCGTTTTTCCTGTTCATCGTCGGAATCACGACGCACCTGTCGCTGACGGCGCGGCGCGCACGCGGTGATTCGGACGCCGCGCTCCGCCGCCAGATCATCAAGCGTGGGCTGTTGATCATCCTGCTCGGATACCTGCTCGCAACATTTCCGTACACTCCGCTGACACGCTTCACCGAGGTGCGGATTCCCGGCGTGCTCCAGCGCATCGGCGTCGCCTACCTGTGCTCGGCGTTGCTCACCTTCCGCACGACGCTCAAGCAGCAGGTCCTGATCGTGGTCGCGCTGCTGTATGGGTACTGGTTCGCCATGACGCTGTTGCCGGTGCCCGGCGCCGGTGGTGGAATTGGCGCCAACCTTCTGGATGATCCGTCGCGCACCCTTGCCGCGTGGACCGACCGTGCACTGCTCGGCACGCATCTCTGGTCGGGGTCGAAAACGTGGGATCCGGAGGGCCCGCTCTCGACGATTCCCGCCATCGGGACAGCCGTACTGGGCGTGATCGCCGGCCGCTGGATCGGCAGTGACCGCGCCCTCGCGGACCGGCTCGCCGGCCTCTTTGCGGCCGGCGCCATCGCCATCGTCGCCGGCCTGATGTGGCACTGGTCGTTCCCGATCAACAAGGGCATCTGGACCAGCTCGTACGTGCTGTTCACGGCGGGCATGGCCTGTGTGACCCTGGCCACAATCACCTGGATAATTGATGCGAATGGCGTTACCCGATGGGCACAGCCGCTCGTCATATATGGAATGAACCCGATGGTGGCGTTCGTCGGGTCCGGCATGATGGCCCGGACGATCTATTCGCTGTGGAAGGTCGAGTACGGTGACCGGGTCGTTTCGGTGCAGTCTGCGGTGTATCAGGGGTTATTCGCGTCGTGGCTCGAGCCGAAGGCCGCGTCGCTCGCGTTCGCCCTCTCCTTTGTGTTACTCTGGTACGGGATTCTCCGGGCCCTATGGCGACGAAAACTCTTCCTGAAGGTCTGACGATGGCGGGGGTGCTGGCGCGGCGGTTCTCCGTCGCCGCGGCCGGGGCGCTCGCCATCTCCAGTCTCTGCGCGCCCACTGCGGCGGCGCAGGCCGCGGGGTATTTCGAGCTCGCGTCATCGTCGGCCGCCTCCGCACGGAGCCGGGCGGCCGCGGACCTCCTGGCCACGAACGTCACGGCGGCGATGAATCGCGTCGGCTCGAAAGGCACCTGGGGCGTCATCGTCGTCTCGCTGACCAACGGCGACACCCTGTTCGGCCACAATGCCGACCGGATGCTGCTCCCCGCGTCCACGATGAAGCTCTACACGGCGGCGCTCGCCCTCGACCGGTTCGGACCCGAAGGCCGTTTCGAGACGCAGCTGCTCCACACCGGAACGATCAGCGGTGGCGTCCTCAACGGCGACCTGATTCTGCGCGGTGCGGGCGACCCGACGCTGGGGGGCCGCCCCACCGGTGACAACGCGTTCTCGCCGATGACGGCGTTGGCGCACGCGGTGGCGGAGGCGGGCATCACGAGGATCACCGGCTCGCTGATCGGGGACGCCTCCGAGTTCGACGACGGCAAGGTGCCCGAGGGATGGAAGCGCCGGTACCTCCACGCCTCGTACGCGGCCCGTGTGTCGGCCCTGTCGTTCAACGAGAACAAGATCGGCATCCTCGTGAAGCCGGCCGGCAAGGGCGCGACGGTGAGCTTCCGGCCGGCCATCAGCGGCGTTGCGGTCGCGAATACGGTCAAGATCGTGGCCAAGAGCCGCGGCGCCCGGATCGTGGTGTCGCAGGATTCGGTGGCTGGCACCATCAAGGTGAGCGGCTGGATCGGCGCGCTGAGCAAGGAGCGGGACTACACGCTCGTCGTCGAGAATCCCGAGCTCTTTGCCGTGGGCGCGCTCAAGGCCGCGCTCGAGAAGGAAGGCATCGCGGTGGACGGATCCATCCGGCGGGGCGAGGCGTTGGGCATCGTGGCGCCGTTTGCGGCCGTGGAGTCGCCGCCTCTCGACCGCATGATCCTGCAGATGAACGGCGAGAGCAACAACCATTACGCCGAGCTCCTGTTCCGCAATGTGGGGCGCAGCGTGGGGCTCAAGGGTTCGGCGTTCGCGTCGAACAACCTCCTGGGCCAGTTCCTCAACGACAAGGTGCGCGCCGACTCGCAGACGGTGTTCGCGGCCGACGGCAGCGGCCTCTCGACGCTCGACCGCGTGACTCCCCGTTCGATGGTCCAGCTGCTCGACTACGCCCGCAGTGCGACGTGGTGGCCGTCGCTCGAGCAGTCGCTGCCGATCGCCGGGAAGACGGAGACGCTGGCCCGCCGCATGCGCCGCACGCCGGCCATGGGCAACCTGCGGGCCAAGACGGGCACGACGAACGACGTCGCCTCGCTGGGCGGCTACGTAACCGCGGGCAACGGCGAGGACCTGGCGTTCGCCATCATCTACAATGGCCCGGCCCGCTGGGTGGCGCGCGACGCGATCGACCGGATCGGCGTGACGCTCGCGACGTTCACCCGATAGGTTCGCGTGCGCTGACAGGTGACCGGGAACCGCGGAGATTCGCGGACGAACGGCACGGAGATCCGCGGACAAACAACAACTTCAAGGGGAACTGCCACGACACTCACCTGTCGTTGTAGTTCCCCCGGTTGCTCAGGTCGTCTCTTGCTGTTGCATTGCGTTCGTTCACGCCGCCTCCGCGAATCACCGTGCAGTACTTCCGCGAATCTCCGCGGTTCCGTGAACACCCTGCTCCTGCTCAAACCTCCCTGGCGCGCACCAACGCGGCGATGCGATCCGCGGCGCGGAACGCCAGCGCCTGGATCGTCATCGTCGGCTGCCCGCGACCCGAGGTCACGAAGCTCGATCCGTCCACGATGAACAGGTTGCGCACGTCGTGCGCGCGGTGGTCCGCGTTGACCACCGAGGCTCGTGGGTCGTTCCCCATGCGGCACGACCCCAGCAGGTGCAGCTGAGGGAATGCCTGCTCCGTGATCCCGAAGTCCACCGCCGTCTCCGCGCCAGCCGCCTCCAGCAGCTCCTTGCCCTTTTCACCGAACCACTTGATCATCGCCACGTCGTTGGGGTGGTCCGTGAATGTGAGCCGCAGCACGGGAACGCCCCAGGCATCCTTGAGGGTCGGGTCCAGGTCGAAGCGGTTGGTGGCCACCGGAAGCTGCGACGTGTGGCCGATGGCGAGGGTCGTGTTCGACAGCATCCGCTTGAGGTTCTTCTTCCATTCACTGCCCCAGCGCGGCATGCCCGGCATCGTCTGCGTGGCGGCGGACATCGGCGTCATCGACGAGCGGAAGTCGAACCCGCCGCCGCCGAAGATGCCCAGCTCCTTCGGCATCACGGTCATGTCGCTGACAATCCGTGAAACGATCGCACCCTTCCAGCCGTTGATCTCCTCGGCGAACATCCCGACGCCGACCGTGTTGTAGTTGAACATCACGTTGCGGCCCACGAGGCCGCTCGAGTTGGCGAGTCCGTCGGCGTGGCCGGCCGTGGCGCTGTTGAGCAGCAGCCGCGGCGTCTCGGCGCCATTGGCGCACACGAGCACGGCCTTGGCGCGCTGGAGGAATTCGATCTTTTGCGCGTTGAAGTAACGCACGCCCGTTGCGCGACCGTCGGCGCCGAGCTCCACGCGGCGCACGTAGCTCTCGGTACGAATTTCGCAGCGCCCCGTGGCCACGGCGCCGGGAATCATCGCGTTCACCGACCCCGACTTTGCGCCCATCTCGCACACGAAGCCGAAGCAGAAGCCGCAATTCACGCACGCGGACCGGCCGCGGTACGGCTGCGAAAGGATCGCCATCGGGGCTGGCGCTGCGTGCCAGCCCATCTTTGCGGCACCGCGCTCGAGCAGAACACCCTCGGACTTGATCGGCAGCGGGGGCATCGGGTACGGCCGGCTCCGCGGCGGGTCGAACGGGTTGACCCCGGCCTGACCCGAGACGCCGCATTCCCAGTCCACCTTGGTGTAGTACGGCTCGAGGTCGGCGTACGTGATCGGCCAGTCGGCCACGCTCGAACCCGCGGGCACCCCGAACTCGCGCGCCTGCCGGAACTCGACCTCGGGGAACCGCCAGTAGTTCCCCGTGAAGTGGGCGCTGCTCCCGCCCACCATCATCGCGTACTGCGCCACCAACTGCTTCTGCGCTGTTTCGTCAGCCGTCTTGCGGAACGTCTGCGGCACCTTGTCGAAGTCGTTCGTGAATCCGCCGCGGAAGTTCACCAGCAACTCGTCGTGCACCAGTTCCGACTGGGCGCGCCACCGTCCCTGCTCGAGCACCACAACGGAGAACCCGGCCGTCGACAGCTCGCGGGCCAGCACGCCTCCTGCGGCACCCGAGCCGACAATGACAAAGTCGACCTCGTCCGAGGGGCGATAGCGCCGCATGGCTGCCTGCTGTGCGGCCACGTCGCTGCCGGCGTGCGCCGTGTGGTCAGCCACGGTCGTAGAACCCGAACGGCGGCGCCCACGAAAACTGATCCTTGAACCCCATCAGCGACCATCCGACCTTGTTCGCGTTCCCGCCGTACGACGGGTTCGCGAACATCCCGGCCATCGTCGGGAACCAGAAGCCGCCATTGAACTCATCGCCGTGGGCCTGCTCGAACGCCTCGAGCAACTTCGTGCGATCGGCCACAGGCACGGCCGCAAATGTGCGCACACCCGGGCGTTCCTTTGCCACGAACTCCGCGAGCGCCTTCAGTGCGGCCTCGACCTCCGGCTTCTGGTCCTTGGCCCACGTGGCGAGCGAGCGGTCGATGAACCGGACAACGCGCGCCTCGCGCGCTCCCGGGGTGTCGTCCGTGGGGACGATGGTGGATGTCACGGCGTCGAGTTCGCGAACCTGCGCGGCCGTGAGCACCTGATAAGCACCCTGTGCCGCCGCCTGCTGCACGTACGCGGCGACCGAGCCAAGCATTCGGGGATCGGCTGCCGCCCACGCTGAGACGGTAACTCCCGTGAGCGCCGCCAGTGCCTCGCGGCGACTGACGCGTGAATCACCCATCGAGCGTCCTCCGGTTGGAGCCGCGGCCAGCCGCCACCGCGCCTTGCTAACCTATCCTCGCGTTATCACGACAGCAACGCGCGGTACGGTAGCAAACCGCGACGTTCACGAGCGGCCCAACGACACCCCGACTGCGTTCAGTCCGCGCGATACGCGATGCGAACGCCGCGTGCGGCGAGGGCGGCCACGTATGCATCGCCCGGCACGCATTCGTCCGGCGTGTGCGCGCCGGCCTGCGCGATCGCACCTGCGGCCTGCATCAGCCCGGTGATCGCCAGTGAATAGCCGGTCGTGCGCTCCATCGCGCTGATGCCGCGCTGCTCGTCGTAGCGATCCACGAGCTCCCACGTGTGCCGCACGGGCTTCCCGCCCTTCGCGCCTTCGACCACGACCCGCAACGCAACGAGATCACGGCTCTCCGGCTTCGTGAGACGCGGCTTCATCACCGCGATCGCCACGTCGCGGGGCACGACCTTCTGACCCTTGACGTCGATCGGCTCGTCGCCGAGCAGCCCGAGTTCGCGGATGGCCTGCATGATCGCCGCGTGCCCGGGATACCGGAGTGTCTTGTACTCCATGGTCGGGATCCGGCCCTCGTACCGGAACGCCATCGTCGAAAGGCCGCCGGCGGTGTGGAACGCCTCGAGCGTCCCCACCGGCGCGTCGAACGCGACCGGCTCGACCTCCGAGAGCGCCTGGACGTTCGTGCGCTTGCCATCCCGCACGACCCAGGACAGGGTCGTGTAGTAGTCGAGCACGCCCTCGAGCGAATACACCACCTGGTACTTGAGCGCGCCTTCGGGCTGTTGCGGCAGGCCGCCGACATAGATGCGGACGCTGGTCGTCGTGTCACACTTGTCGATGCCCATCTGCGCGAGGATGTTGACCATGCCCGGCGCGAGTCCGCAGTCGGGAACGACCGTCACCCCCGCCTTCCGGGCGTCGTCGCCGAGCGCCTTCTGCTTCTGCACGATCTCCGTGTTGCCACCAAGATCGGAGAAATGTGCGCCGGCCTCGATCGCGAGCCGCGTCATCTCGAGGTTGAAGTAGTACGGGAGCGCGCACATCACGGCTTTCGAGCCCTGCATTGCCGCGCGCACGGCCGCGTGATCCTTCGCGTCGAGCGTCAGCATCCGGAGTTTTGGATGCTTCGCAACGGATGCAAAGAACGCGGGCATGCGCGAAAGCACGCGATCGGCGACCACGACTTCCGACACCTGCTCCTGCTGGAGCAGGTCGTATGCACACGCGGCGCCCTGAAGGCCGCCGCCGAGGACGAGCATTTTCATGGGAGAACTGGTGCTGGGGGGGAGTTACAGGAACGACCCGCAATTTAACCAGCGGGTCACGCTCAGCGCTCGATCACAACCGCCCCGCCGGCGACGTCCAGGGTCCACCGGTAACCCCTGAGTGCGGCGCGGCCCGCAGCTTCGTGGAGGGCCACCGCGGCCGAGCCCGCGTTCGCGACGAATGTGACCCCGGGGAACGTGAGGAGCAGCGGCAGTCGGCGGCCGGCGGGCGTGTACGCAGTGGAACGAACGGTGAGGGTCCGCGCGACGGGATCGAACGTCGGATACAGCTGGCCCAGCACGTCGAGGCCGACCCGGGCGGTCCGCAGCGAAGGCACGAGCGTCGCGGGCACCGGACCGAGCACCACTCCGCCAATCCCCAGCGTGCGGGCGACGGCAAACGTCGTGTCACCGTTCGCGCCGACGGGCTGGACGGCGCTGAAGAGGGCCATCGTTGACGGCAGCTGCAGGCCGTTGGCAATGGGATGAATGTCGGCCTCGAGGACTTCGTCGCCGACGGTGATCGTGATGCGCCCGAGGCCGAGCAGTTCGTTGGGCATCATCGGCACGATGGCCTCGGCGGCGCCACCGGCCGCGGTGCCGGCAGCGCGGCGAAACGCATCACGCAAGTCGCGGGCGACGCGCACCGTCGGAAGGAGGGCGGCGCGATCATACTGTCCGGTCCAGCGATGAACCTCGAACAGTCGTGCCTCGATCGCCGCGGTGTCACCTCCAAAGAACCGCGCCTCCTCGAGCAGCGTGGCGCCAACCAGGAACTTGCCGCGCGCCGCGAGGAATGCGCCAAGCGTTCCCCGGTACGCGGGTTCACGCGACGATCGCCGCGCCTGCTCGTACAGTGCCGCCTCGGCGACGTCGAGTTCCCCGAGGGCAATCGCAAGCTCCGCGGCCGACGGGTCAACCCGGCGCGAGCCCTGTGCGTCGCCCCGGGCCGCGCTGACGACGGCAACGAGTGACGCGAGGGCGAACCAGTTGCGCATGGTCCCGCGCACCTACCGTTCGGTGATGCGCGCGAGGAGCGTGACGTCAGGATCCACGCGCAGCTTCGACGGCGCCCCCCGTGATGTGGTGCGCAGGGTGAGCACCGACTGCCGGTCGGCCGGAACCGAGAGCCGCTCGCGGTGCGTCGCGCCGGCCCCGTCCGTGAGCTCGACCGTCAATGGGAAGGCGAAGAACCCGAATCTTCCGGACTGGGTCACGGTCACCGTGACGCTGCCGGCGGCAGGGTCGTGGCGCCACGCCGTCTCGATCTCCGGATAGCCAGGGCGCGTGAGCCATTGGTCGAAGAACGCCTTGAGCCCGCGCCCCGCCGCGCGCTCCATCTCCACCCGCAGCTCGTCGGTGACAGCGGTGCCGTGGCGATACCGATCCTGATACCGACGAGCGCCCCGGATGAACGCGTCATCACCGATCTCGTCGCGGAGCATGTGCAGCACCCACCCGCCCTTCTGGTAGCTGTTGGCGTTGAGGAGGTTGGTGAGGG
>CAZLAU010000113.1:0-9349 GCA_964557615.1 uncultured Gemmatimonas sp. | reverse complement strand
GGCCGCGTGGCCGACATCCCGGGCGGCGGTGACGACTATCTGGCCGTTGTCGGCTCCCAGCGGCTGTCGGCCGAGCTGGGGCAGGCGGTGATTACCAACAACCTCAAGCAGCCGGCGCCGTTCCGTCTCGACTACCGGTTTGACTCCACAACGACGTGGCCGGGGTATAACAACATCTATGGGCGCAGCGACCACGCGAACTACGCCCGGTTCAACATCCCCATTGCGTTCTTCTTCACCGGACTCCACGCCGATTATCACCAGCTGACGGATGAACCACAGTACATCGACTACCCGCACTACGCCCGGATCACGCAGTACATCAATGACCTCGTCCTCGACGTGGCCAACCGGGACAAGCGGCCGGCGCTGTACAAGCCGTAGCATGGCGCAGCGTTCGCTGGCCGCGGGAATCCTGCTTGTCGCGTGCGCCGTCGGTGCGGCCGCACAGCCGGCCGGATTGCGCGCGCCGCCGGCGCCGGGCTTCGCGGCGATTGCGGGCGCCGTTGACGACTCGCTGAGGGGCGGTGCACTCGGGGGCGCGACGGTCACGGTCCTTGGCACGGCACGCTCCGCCGTCACCGACCCGGCGGGCCTCTTCCGCATCGACAGCATTCCGCCGGGCGAGATCCGGCTGTTCGTCCGCCACCCGCTGCTCGATTCGCTGCTGGTCACCGTGACCACGGGCGCGTTTCCCGTGTCCGAAGGGCGCCTCGACCAGATCGTCCTTGCCACGCCGACGCTGAGTCGCGTCCGCGCACAGATCTGCCCGCGAGGGGGCGTTCGGATGGGTGACGCCATGCTGGCCGGGCGAGTGGACGATGCGGAAACGGGCGCGCCGCTGGCGAACGCGCTGGTCTCGCTCGTGTACACGGAGCCGGGGACGGCGGCGTCGAACGACCGGGTGCGCAACGCCCGCACCGACGCCGAGGGCCGCTACGCCATCTGCGGCCTGCCCGAGACGATCACCGGAAACGTGCAGGCGGCGGCCGGTGCAAGCGCGAGCGCCGAGATTCCCGTCGAGATGAAGGCGCAGCTCCTGGCGACGGCCAGCTTCCTGATCGGCTCGGTATCGCGCTCGGACAGCGGCAGCGTGGGCTCGTCAGTGCTCACGGGGCGTGTCACCGACGTCGCCGGCAGGCCGCTCCAGGATGCGCAGGTCGCGGTCGAGGGCGGTTCGACCATTGCGCTCACGGGCGCCGACGGCTCGTTCACGCTGCGCGCGCTGCCGTCCGGCACGACGACGGCGTCAGTGCGGAAGATCGGTTTTTCCCCGGGGATGCGGACCGTCCACCTCCGGAGCGTGCGCCCGGAGACGCTCTCGATCGCCCTGACGGCCGGTACTCGGACGCTGGCCCCGGTGACGATCACGGCCAAGGCCGCGGAGGCGCTCGACCGGGTGGGGTTCAACGAACGCCTCAAGATGGGGAACCGTTCGAACTTCATGTTCCCCGACGACCTGGACCGCCGTCAGGCGAGCAAGCTCACCGACATCTTCCGTACGATGCCCGGATTCCTGGTCTCGATGCAGGGCCAGTACGGCGTGCTGCAGTCCTCGCGCGCGGTGAGCGGCGGGCAGGAAGGGTGCGTCAACATCTTCGTGGACAAGATCGCGTTCCAGCAGGTGTCGCCGGGCGACCTGGACGCCGCGTTCCCCGCGTACACCATCGCGGCGATCGAATCATACCCGTCGGCGGCCACGGTTCCGTCGGAATTCCGGATGACCGGCCGGAGCTGCGCCACGGTGGTCATCTGGACCAAGCATAAACTCAACAGGCAATAACCGGGTCTCAACAAAGGGGCCTGCTTAGGGGTACTCTATATAGTTGCAGCGCCACCGAGGGCCCGTACCTGAACGCGGAGCCCGGACCGACGTCTTACTCCGCAACCGGTAACGCGAATCCATTGTGTTTGGCGCACTCTTCGAGTTCCTCTTCAAGTACCGCCCGGCCGTCTTCGAACAAGGCGACCTGACGCTCGGCGCCCCGGTGTCGGTCGTGATCATCGTGGTGATCGGGCTGGCAATCGCGGTGCCCGCGATGCTCACGTACTTCCGGGTGCGCGGCAAGAGTTCGCCGCGCGACCGGTGGGTGCTGACGGGGCTCCGCCTGGCGGCGCTGCTGGTCCTCGTGGCGTGCCTGTTCCGGCCGATGCTGCTCCTCTCCGAGGCGGTGCCGCGGCGCAACTTCGTTGGCGTGCTGCTCGACGACTCCCGCAGCATGCGCGTCGCCGACCGAGGGTCTCGCTCGCGCGCCGACTTCGTGCGCGACACGCTCAGCGCGGACTCCCGGTTGCTCGAGCGGTTGCGCGAGAAATTCCAGGTGCGCCTGTTCCGGTTTGGCGGCTCGTCCACGCGCACGGACAGCGCCGGCGCGCTCACGTTCGAGCAGCGCGAAACCCGCCTGGTGGACGCGATTGACGGCGCCCGGCAGGACCTCGAGGCCGTCCCGCTCTCGGGGCTGGTCGTCGTCACGGACGGCGCCGACAACTCGATGACCGAGATGAACGACGCGCTTCTCGCCTTGCGCGCGCGCGGAGTGCCGGTGTTCGCGGTAGGCGTCGGCAGCGAGCGGTTTGCACGGGACATCGAGGTGCAGCGCGTCGAGGCCCCGCGCCGGGTGCTCAAGGGCGGCACGCTCGTCGCGGATGTGCTCGTGCGGCAGCGGGGATTTGACGGCGCCACCGTGCCGCTGATCGTGGAGGACGACGGCCGCATCGTCGCCCGCACCCAAGTCGTCATGCCGAACGGTTCGGATGCCTCCCCGGTGCGCATCACCGCGCGCCTCAGCGACCCCGGCGCCCGCCTCCTGACGTTCCGGATTCCGGTGCAGGAGCGCGAGCAGATCGTCGAGAACAACACGCAGCACGCGCTGGTGGACGTCCGGAACTCGCGCGAGAAGGTCCTCTACATCGAGGGCGAGCCGCGCTACGAGGTGCGGTTCGTCCGCGCCGCCGTCGAGGCCGACTCCAACCTCCAGCTCGTCGTCCTCCAGCGCACGGCCGAGGGCAAGTTCCTGCGCCTCAACGTGGATTCGGGCGACGAACTGATCGCCGGATTCCCGCGGACGCGGTCGGAGCTGTACCGCTACCGTGCGGTCGTGCTGGGGAACATCGAGGCGAGCTTCTTCTCGCACGACCAGCTGGCGATGCTCGCCGACTTCGTCAGTGTGCGCGGTGGCGGGCTCGTGCAGCTCGGCGGCCGCCGCTCGTTCACGGAGGGCGGCTACGCCGGCACTCCCCTGGCGGACGTGGTGCCGGTTGTCATGGAGGGCCCGGCGGTCGCCGACAGTCTCACGTTCTTTGCCGACCTCGCTCCCACGCTCACGCCGGCCGGGATGACCCACGCGGTCACGCAGATCGGTTCGTCGAACATCTCCGCTGCCGAGAAGTGGAAGTCGCTGCCCGCCGTCACGTCCGTGAACCGCATCCGCCGCGTGAAGCCGGGCGCCGTGGTGCTGGTCACCGGCACGGTTCCATCGGGAGGCCGGGCCGGTGAGCCGGGCGAATCGGTGTTCCGCTACGAGCAGCCGATTCTGGTGTATCAGCGATTTGGCCGTGGCATCGCGGTCTCGATGCCGGTGCAGGACGATTGGCAATGGAAGATGGGCGCCGAAGTCGCCGTCGAAGACGAGTCGTTCGAGACGCTCTGGCGCCAGATGCTGCGGTGGGTCACCAGTGACACACCGTCACGCGTCGAGGCGCGCGCGA
This sequence comes from uncultured Gemmatimonas sp., assembly GCA_964557615.1. Taxonomy (GTDB): domain Bacteria; phylum Gemmatimonadota; class Gemmatimonadetes; order Gemmatimonadales; family Gemmatimonadaceae; genus Fen-1231. The sequence continues at coordinate 5,641 of CAZLAU010000113.1, read as the reverse complement.
CGCCGGACCAGGTGAACCTTCGCACGCCGGTTCAGGTGCGTGCCGTGGTCGTGGACAGCGCGTTCGAGCGGCTCAATGATGCGCAGGTATCGGCGCAGGTGATCGCGCCATCCGGTGCGCGCCAGACGGTCGCGCTCGACTGGGCCGTGGACCGGGACGGCGAGTACCGGGGGACGTTCGCTCCGGCCGAGGAAGGCGTGTATCGCGTGCGCGTCACAGCGACCACGACGTCGGGCACTGCCGCCGACACGGCGTACGTCCGCGCGGCGCCGCTCGATGCCGAGTACACGATGGCGGAGATGCGCCGTCCGTTTCTCGAGCGGGTCGCCGATGAGACAGGCGGCAAGTTCTACACGGCCCAGACCGTCGAGACGCTCCCCGAGGACATCGCGATGACCAAGCGCGGCGTCACCGTCGTGAACCAGATGGACCTGTGGGACATGCCGATCGTGTTCATCCTGCTCGTGGCGCTCGTGTCGGCGGAGTGGGGCTACCGGAAGGTTCGGGGGCTCGCATGACGCGCGCGCTGACCCTTGCCGCGTGCCTGCTGGCCGCGACGCCGGCGCTCACGCCTGGCGCGACGGCGCGTGCGCAGGCGCACGTACTCGTGGTCACGGGCCTCGGCGGAGAGGCACGGTTCTCGGCGCGCTTCCGCCGGCTCGGCGCAGACCTCGCGGGTGCGCTGCACTCCCGGTTCGGCGTGCCGGACGCCAACATCGCGTGGCTCGGCGAGGACTCGACGTATCGCGATCCCCGGTATCGCGGTCGATCCACGCGCGACGCCATCGAGCGTGAACTGCGGGCGATTCGCGCCCGCGCCAAGCCGGGCGAGCAGGTTGCGATCTTCCTGATCGGCCACGGGGCCGGCGCCGAGAGCGAATCGCGCATCAGTCTGCCGGGGCCGGACATCACGGTGGTCGACCTGCAGCGCCTGCTTGGCACCTTCGCGGACCAGCGCGTGGCGATTGCGAACCTGACGAGCGCGAGCGGCGACATGCTGCCGCTGCTGGCCGCGCCGGGGCGGGTCGTCATCACGGCGACCAAGACCGCGTACGAGCGCAACGAGTCGCACTTCGCCGAGCACTTCGTGGCGGCCTTCACCACCGATGTCGCCGACACCGACAAGGACAACCGGGTGTCGCTGCTCGAGGCGTTCAAGTACGCGGCGCGTGAGACCAAGCGCGTGTACGACGACGCGACCAAGCTGCAGACCGAGCACTCCCAGCTCGACGACAACGGCACGCGGCAGGGGACGGCCGACCCGTCGGGCCGTGACGGCCAGGGAATGATTGCCCGCCGGTACTTCTTCGACGCGCGCGCGGCCGCCGCAGTGGGCGACGCCAAGCTGGGCGCATTGTACCAGGAGAAGTACGTGCTCGAGGAACAGGTCGAGGCGCTGCGGGCGAAGAAAGCGCAGATGGAGGTCGAGGCATACGAGCGCGACCTCGAGCAGGCGCTGGTCGCCCTGTCCCGGAAGTCACGAGAGATCCGCCAGGCGGAGGGAAGGCCATGACGATTCGTCGGGCGATCCAGATGATCATTGCCGCGGCGCTGCCCGCGATCGCGGCCGCGCAGCCGCGCATGCAGGCGCGCGACGATGTGCGCCTCGCCATCGCGACCGGCAAGTACGCCGAGGTGATCGGCACGCTCGAGAAGGTGGCGCGGACGGATCCGGCGTGGGTGGAATCGCAGGCCGACCTGGCCCGTGTGCTGGCGCTCGTGAGCCGGTACGACGACGCCGAGCGCGTGGCGCGAGCCGCTGCGGCGCACCCCCAGCAGGGGCACGAGGCCTTGAGCGCGCTCGGCGAGGTGCTGCGTGCGCGCGGAAAATTGAGCGAAGCCGACTCGGCGTTCGCGCGGGCGGTGGCGCGGCACGCATCGGACTCGCTGATGGCGGCGCTCAACCTCGCGCTGCTCGACCAGGCGCGTGGGCGCACGGCGCGCGCCAACGCCGCGTTCGACCGGTTCATCGACATCTACAACACCAGTGCGGCGTCGCTGACCAGCCGGGAGATGGCTGCAGTCGCGATTGCAGTGCGCGAGCTGGGAGCGGGCAACCCCGAGCTGTTCAAGGATGCGCTCAAGGCGTTCGACCGCGCCGTGATGCTCGACCCGGCCAACATCGACGCGCGTATCGCGATCGGCGAGCTGTTCCTCGCGAAGTACAACTCCGCCGAAGCGCAGAAGACGCTGGACGACGCCCGCGACATCAACCCGAACCATCCGCAGGCGCTCGTGGCGGCCGCCGCGCGGCTCGTGTTCGACGGCCAGCCGGGCGCAGACTCGCTGCTCGCGGCCGCACTCGCGACGAGCCCCGAGTACGTACCGGCCCGCGTGATGATCGCGCGGCGAATGGTGGACGTGGAACGCTACGCCGACGCGGCGCGGGAAGCCGAACGGGCGTTGCGGACCAACCCGGGTGACGCCGACGCGCTCGCCGTGCTCGCGACGGCCCGCTTCGTGAGCGGCGACGAGCGGGCGTTCAATGAAGTGAAGGCACGCGCGCTGGCGATCAACCCCCGCGATGCGGCGTTCTTCGTGGCGCTCGCCGAGGGTGCGGGTCGGGTGCGCCGCTACGCCGTCGCCGCCGACTTTGCCCGTCAGGCGATTGCCGCCGATTCGACGAGCTGGAAGGGGCGCTCCGTGCTCGGAATGAACCTGATGCGCCTCGGCCGGATCGACGAGGCCCGCGCCAGCCTCGAGCTGTCGTTCAAGGGCGATCCCTACGATGTGTGGGTGAAGAACACCCTCGACCTGCTCGACACGTTCAAGAACTACGACATCACGAGGAGCGCGCACGCGACGTTCATGATCGAGAAGACGGAATCGCCGCTGCTCTCGATCTACCTGTCGGACCTCGCCGAGAAGGCGTACGCGCGATTCCAGCAGCGCTATCAGTACACGCCGCCGCCACCGATCCGGATCGAGGTCTACCGGAGCCACGCCGACTTCTCGGTGCGGACCGTTGGCCTCGCAGGGCTGGGCGCACTGGGCGTGAGCTTCGGCACGACGCTCGCGTTCGACTCGCCGGCGGCCAAGGACGCGGGCCCGTTCAATTGGGCCTCGACCGTGTGGCACGAACTCGCCCACACATTCACGCTTGGCGCCACCGACCACCGCGTGCCGCGGTGGCTGTCCGAGGGGCTGTCGGTGTGGGAGGAACATCAGGCGCGGCCGGGCTGGGGCGCGGGCGTCACGCCAGGGTTCCTCGACGCGTTCAGGGAAGGGAAGCTCGTGCCGGTGAGCCGGATGAACGATGGGTTCATGCGGCCGGCGTACCCCGGGCAGATCCAGTTCTCGTACTATCAGGCATCGCTCGTGTGCGACATGATCGTGCGCGACGGCGGCGAGAAGGCGCTCATGGCGCTGCTGGCAGAGTACAAGACCGGCGCCACGACCGAGGACGCCGTGCGAAAGGTGCTTGGCGTTGACTTGGCGACGCTCGACCGGCGCTTCGATGCATACATGAAGGAACGGTTCAAGGGGCCGCTGGCGGCGCTTGCGGCCGATGGCCCTGAGTATCCGGCTGGCATGAATGCCGCGCAGCTCGCCGCTCGTGCCGATGAAATGCCGGGAAGCTGGAAGGCGCAGATGCTCGCTGGTACGGCGCTGGCGCGCGCCCGGCAGACGCCCGCCGCCATCCGGATGTTCGAACGCGCCCACGCACTATTCCCGGAGTTTGCCGGCGGCGGCTCGCCGGCCGCGCTGCTCGCCGAGGCGTACCTCGCGCGCGGCGACAGCGCCAAGGCGCTGCCGATGTTCAAGGCCGTCGCACTCTCGGACGAGGCATCGTTTGACGCCAACATGTCGCTTGCCACGCTGTCGCTCGCGGCCCGGGACACGACCACGGCGCTCGACGCGCTCGAGCGTGCGGTGTACATCAATCCGTTTCCCGCCGGCCTGCACCACGCGATCGCGGCAATCGCCACGGCCCGGGGCGATCACGCCCGCGCGGTACGCGAGCGCGAGGCGCTGGTGGCGCTCGATCCGGTGGACCGCGCGGAGGCGCTCTACCAGCTCGCGCTCGCCTACCGTGGTGCCGGCGATCAGGTGAAGGCCAAGCGTTCGGTGCTCAGGGCGCTCGAAGAGGCGCCGAACTTCGCCAAGGCGCAGGATCTGCTCCTGGCGATCGTGGACGGGAGGCCGGAATGACCCCACGCCACTGCCGAGAACGCGCAGCGCTGGCCGGCCGCGTGGCGGTCGTCGTCGCGGCGGCGCTGATTGCCGGCGCGACGTGGCCGGCCGGTGCGCATGCCCAGCGCGGCGGACGGCTTCCGGACCGCTTCATGCAGTCGTTCGGCAGCCCGAACGACTTCTATGTTCCGCCGGACTGGAAGGGCAATCCGCCGTACGACGGCCGGGTGACGTTCGCGCGCATCAAGTACCGGGGATACGAGCATTGGTCGGGCCGTGAGGGACCAGGGTGGTCCCACGATTATCCGGATGCCGACGTCCACCTGATGCGCATCATGAAGGAAATCACGTCGATGCGGCCGTTCACGAATGCCGGGCCGATCATCGGCGGCGCGATCGTGGCGCTCGACGACCCCGCGCTCTTCAAGTATCCGGTCGCGTACCTGTCGGAGCCCGGAGGCTGGTATCCCAACGCCACCGAGGTGCTGGGCCTGCGGAATTACCTGCTGAAAGGCGGGTTCATGATCGTCGATGACTTCGGCTTCGGCGACTGGGGCAACTTCGAATCGGTGATGCGCCGCGCGCTGCCGGAACTTCAGGCCATCGAGCTGCAGGGCGACGAGCCGATCTTCGATTCGTTCTTCAAGGTGGACATGAAGCGGATCCGGGCCGGCAGCAACGAGAGCGGGTTCGGCGGCCGCGGCGGTCGCGGCGGCCGTGGGGGCGGGCGGGGCGGCGGCGCGTTCATCGGCTACTTCGAGAAGAACGACCCCAAGAAGCGGCTCATCGTGCTCGCCGCGTACGGACAGGACATTGGCGAGAACTGGCAGTGGTCGGGCTCGGGCTTCGTGCCCGTGGACGTCTCGAACGAGGCGTTCAAGCTCGGCGTCAACTTCATGATTTACGCGCTCACGCACTGAACCTTCACCACAGATCCGTGACTTCCACCGAATCCGTTCCCGCCCTCGAGTCCGCCGACGACATCGCGCTGGCCGACCGTCTCAAGCTTGGCGTCGAGCAGGTCAACTCCGAGCTGCACAAGCTGATCGTCGGCCAGGAACAGGTCATCGAGCAGGTGCTGCTCTCGCTCTTTGCCGGCGGCAACAGCCTGATCGTCGGCGTCCCCGGCCTCGCCAAGACGCTGCTCATCAACACGATCTCGCGGGTGCTCGACCTCAAGTTCTCGCGCATCCAGTTCACGCCCGACCTGATGCCGAGCGACATCACGGGCACCGACATCATCCAGGAAGACGCCGAATCCGGCCGGCGCAAGCTGGTGTTCACTCCCGGGCCGATTTTCGCGAACATCGTGCTCGCCGACGAAATCAACCGGACGCCGCCCAAGACGCAGGCCGCGCTGCTCGAGGCGATGCAGGAGCATCGGGTGACCGTCCAGGGCAAGACCTACCCGCTCGACGAGCCGTTCAACGTCTTAGCGACCCAGAACCCGATCGAGCTCGATGGGACCTATCCGTTGCCGGAAGCGCAGCTCGACCGCTTCATGTTC
>CAZLAU010000112.1:0-9523 GCA_964557615.1 uncultured Gemmatimonas sp. | reverse complement strand
AATCGGTGAGCCGGAGTGTCGCGTCGGAGAGGAGGTAGCCGAGTTCGAGGCGCGGCACGGCGTGCGCGTGGCCGTGCAGGTCGATCACGAGGCCGCGGCCCGGCGCGGCCGCGATCAGCTTCTTTGCGCTGTCCACCGCGGCGTGGAGCGCGTTCCACACGGGCTCGAGCGGCGCATACCCACCGGTCGCTTCGACGATTTCGCGATTCGCGTCGAACTTCCGGCGGTTGAGCCGGTTGATCACGAGCGACGGCCGCCTGCCGGTGCGGGCCGCGAACGAGTCGGCGATCTGGCGCGCGAGGTCCTGGGTATTCGCGTCGTTGACCGTCGTGCATCCCGAGCAGGTGCGGTCGGGAATGGATTCGGGTGCGAGGTCGCCGCCGTGCGGGGCGATGATCACGAGCGGCGCGGTGCCGGGTGTGAACTCGGGATACGCCGACGCGTCCACTGGCTGGGGCGTGGACGGCGCCGGGTTGGAGGGTGCACCGGGCGCCGGTCCAGCCGGCGCGGACGGCTGGACACCTCCGCCGCATGCGACCGCCGTGACCAGTACCGCTACCCGGCACCGCACGGGCGTCCTAACCCTGAAGCGACTTCACCGCCTCGGCGACCGCCTCGGCGTGCCCCTCGACCTTCACCTTCGAAAAGATGTTCCGGATGCGCCCGTCGGGCCCGATCACGTATGTGGTCCGCTCGACGCCCATGTACTTGCGGCCGTACAGGGATTTCTCGACCCAGTGACCGTAGAGGTCCGCGACCTTGTGGCCCTCGTCGGCGAGGAGGGTGAACGGGAGGTCGAACTTCTTCTTGAACTTGGCGTGACTCTTCACCGAATCCGGTGAAATGCCGAGGATCACCGCGTTGCCCTTCTCGAACCGGGGGAAGAGATCGCGGAAGTCGCACGACTCGAGTGTGCAGCCCGGCGTGTCGTCCTTCGGATAGAAGTACAGCACGACGGTCTTGCCCTTGTAGCCGGAGAGCGAAACGGTCTCTCCGGTGTCGGTCTGCAGCGTGAAGTCGGGCGCCACTTCGTTCAGCGCCGGTGCGGTGGTCACGGCCGGCCCTTACGGAATCGGCACGTTCTGGCACGCGCTCGTCGAGAGCGCCACGATCGCGCGGGCCACCAGCTCGACACGGCCCTTGTCCGCCGCCGACCCGACGTCGGCCTTCACCAACGGCGCGAGCGCGGCCAGCGCGGCATTTCGCCCTCCGCATCCGCCGCGTTCGGCGGCGAGGAGCGCGTTGCGGATGTCGCCAATGCGGTTCGCCGCCAGCCCATTGTTGCGCTCCAGCTGGTCGAGGTAGGCGCGCGCGAGCGCGAAGCTCGGCGGCCATACCGTATGCGGCTGCTCCTGTGAGTTGAACTGCTCGTAGCGGACCGTCTTGGCCGCGTCGATCTCGTTCTGCGAGAGGTACTGACTCGGCGTCAGCTCGTGGATGTCGAGGCCGCGCTGCTCATCGGACGACACGATGACGCCGTTGTACCAGTACGTGCTCCAGTAGCCGCCACCCGGCCCGCGATCGAAGAAGCCGATCTCGATCGGGTTTGACGGGTCGGTCCAATCGAACACGGTGGCGCCGCCCATATAGAACGCCTGGACCATGATGTCGCGGCCCGGCACGGGAATCAGGGACCCGTTGTGCGCGGTGCAGATCTCCTCGGTGGTCTGCGGCGCCGGCATCTTGTAATAGCTCTTGAACTTCAGTTCGCCATTCTCGATGGTGAAGATCGCGTTGCCGCCCCACTCGAGTTTGTCGGTCGCGCGGCACCGCGCGGCGCCACCACCGCCCCATTCGTCGGAGAAGAGCAGCTTGCTGCCATCGTTGCTGAAGGTGGCCGAGTGCCAGAACGACATGTTTGAATCGGCCACCGACTTTAGCCGCTTCGGGTTCTTGGGATCGCGAATGTCGAACAGCAGTCCATACCCGCCGCAGGCGCCGCCGGCGTAGCCGGTGCCCGGGTACGCCGTGATGTCGTGACAGCCGCTCTGTCCGACTGCGGTTCCGCGCCCGGCACCACCCGCCGCACCACCCGCCCCACCACCACCCGCACGACCACCCGGCGCTCCCGCGCGACCCCCGGCTCCCCCGGCAGCCCCGGCGCGCCCACCGCGTCCGCCGCGCCCACCGGTGTCACTCGGCGGTGGCGCGTGCACGGTGCGACCGGAAAGGTCCGCCAGCAGGTGCGGCGAGTTCACCACCGCAGACCGCTCCGGATTCTTGAGCGGCACCTTGATGACTTCGATGCGGAAGCGCGCGCTGGCCGAGTCGCCCGGAGGCCCGTCCTGGCAGTTGGCGAGCTCCTTGGACGAGCGGATCGAGGAATAGCCCGATACGTAGATGTAGACGTTGTCCTTGTCGTTCGGGTCCTGGACGAGCGTGTTCGTGTGCGACCCGCGGCACGTCTGCACGTTCATGATCATCCGCGGATTGGCCTTGTCGGAGATGTCGAAGATCCGAACGCCACGGAACCGGTCCATGCTCACCGAGTCCGTGATCGGCGTCGTGCCACAATCGTTGCGCGCGCCCTGCGATTCGCCGGAGATGAACAGGAGATTACCGAACACCGTCGGGTCGCCCTGGCTCGTTGGGCAGAGAAAGGCCGACACGAGCTTTGGCGCGCGCGGGTTGGAGCCGTCCCAGATCTGGAACCCGCGGTAGTTGCCCTGGATGATGTAGTTGCCGCTGAAGGCCAGGTCCGATCCGGTCGCTCCCCGGCCCGTGAACCCCGCCGGCGCCGCCGAGTTCGAAATCAGCCGCATGTTGAACGCCGCCTCGCCGGCTTCGCCGACGGCCTCGCCGGGCTTGAGGCCGATGCGGGGATCGGGGCTGGGCGCCTTCGCGCTCTCGGGGTAGCGCATCGGCGGCGAGTTCGCGAGCGAGATGTCTCCGGTGATCGTCGTGCCTTCGGCGGGCCGCGGCGGCCCGCTGACCGTGGTACGCGAGGCGCTGGTGCACGCCACGCCGACGATCGCGAGGGCGGTGAGTACGAGCGGAGTGCGACGCATCATCTAGTCCTGTCGGAGTGGAGGAACGGTGTCGAGCATGCGGAGCATCACGTAGATCTCGGCCGATTGGTCCGAGACGACATCATTGGCGAACCGGAACACGGTCTCATCGTGCCCGGCATCACCGTTGCTGAGCAGCGTCTTGACCATGTCGATGGCGCCGCGGTGATGGCGGATCATGCCCTCGAGAAAGAGCCGGTCGAACGCGGAACCGCGGGCGCGGCCCAGTTCGGCCATCTCCTCGTCGGTGAGCATGCCGGGCATCATCATCTCGTGCACCATCCCGTTCATCTTCATCACGTGCCGGGTGGCCAGGGAGTCGGGCACGTCCTGTTTCCGCTCGCGAAGCCAGCGGCGCATCATCCCGATCTCGTCGCTCTGCGCGGCGATGATGCGCAGGCAGAGGCGCTGCACATCGGCGCGCGCACCGTGCGTGGCGGCCCAACCGGCCATGATCACGGCCTGGGCGTGGTGCGGGATCATGCCCTGCATGAACTCGACGTCCGCCGCCGAGAACGCGACGGCCGCGCTATCGGCGCTGGCGAGCGCGATGGCCTGTGCCGCCGACCCCGGCGTGAGCAGCCCCGTGCCGGGCGCGAGCACGACCGGCGGGCGCGACGGACTGGACGCGCACCCGGCCACAAGCATCAGGGCGCACAAGCCGCCGAGTGGACGGATCGATGGAAGTCGCACGCGGAGAATGTAGCGCGACAAGCGCTCGAGCGCCGCGGGCGCGCGCGCGGGGCCGGAGTCCTGCCGACTCAGCCGAACCGCGCCTGTGCCCGTGCCTTCGCCTTGGCCGCCTCGACCTCACGATTGCGCGGCGGGGCATTGATCTCGAGCGAGGCAATCAGCCGCCGCGCTGAGGCGGTGACTTCGTCAACGGCGCGATTGAACACGGCTTCGTTTGCCTTCGATGGATGCGTGGATCCGCTCAGCTTCCGGACGAACTGCAGCGCCGACGCGCGAATCTCGTCGTCCGTGGCGGGTGGCTCGAAGTTGGCGAGGGTCTTGATGTTGCGGCACATGGCGGCACTCCTGATCAGACGTCCCTGTGCAAACTACGACGCGCGTGCGGCCCGGACGGACCTCACACGCCTATTGATGCGCAGCGAAGATCCGTGCGATGTCGCGCGTGTCCGACGTGCGCAGCAGCGCCAGCGTGAGCAGCACGCGCGCCTTCTGCACGGTGAGGTCCCCTGCACCGACCGGGGCGCCCGACGCACCACCGGCGACCGCGCCGTCGCCCACGGCCACGCCGCCCGATCCCGTGCGGCTGCCGGTGACGATCACCACGCCCTGCTGCTGTGCACGGCGCACGGCATCGCGAACGCCGGGCGTCGACCCGCCGCGGCCGACGCCCGCAACGACGATGCCCTTGGCTCCCGCGGCGACAAACGCGTCGATCGCGGCGCCGTCCGCGCCGGCATAGACGTACGCAATGTCCACGCGAGGGAGCTCCGCCACGCCGGTGAGGTCGAACAGCGGCGCGCGACCCGCGGGACGATGCCACGCGATGCGCTCCGGGTCGGCGACGCCGAGCGCCCCGCGATACGGCGCATCAAAGGCGTCCGGACGGACCGTGTTCACCTTGGTGGCGTCGCGCCCGGCAAGGATCTCATCGTTGAGCACCACCAGCGTGCCGCGGTGGCGCGCGGTCGGCTCGATGGCGACCCGGACGGAGTTGTACAGATTCGCGGGCCCGTCAATGCCAATGCCGTCGGCGGGGCGCATCGCGCCGGTGACGACGACAGGCCGCGGGTCGGCGATCGTGAGGTCGAGGAAGTACGCCGTTTCCTCGAGCGTGTCGGTGCCGTGGGTCACGACGACCCCCGAAACGTCGGGCCGCGCCCGGAGCGTGTCGGCGATCGCGCGCGAAAGTCGCATCCACATGTCGGTGGTGATCGCGCCCGACGCGACGTTCGCGAATTGATGCGTGGAGATCGTCGCCAGCGAATCGAGCGCCGGCACGGCCTGGAGCAGCGCCTCGACACCCACCTTGCCGACGTTCGCGGAATAGTAGTTCGTCGAGGCGATCGTGCCGCCGGTGGCGACGATGTGGACGTGCGGCTTTGCGGCGCGGGTCGGGGTCTGCGCGACGACCATTGCCGGCGCCAGCACGGCGAGCAACGCCGGAAGCAGGGCGGCGGCGCGGCGGGCCATCATCGCGGTCGGCCCCTGCGGACGGCCTTTGTGCGGCCCGGCTTCGTCTTTGGCTTCTTCGCGGGCAGCGATTCGGCGTAGGCCAAGCCGCGCAGCGCCCAGGTGCGAACGGCGGCGACCGACGCCACGCCGGGAGCAGCCACGACAATGAATCCGCGCATCGGCTTGCCGGTGAAGTCCATGATCCGCGCATGTGGGCGCGCCACGTTCTCGTCGTGCGCGTCCTTCCCCACGCGGACCATCAGCTCGTCCTCGAGCGTTCCGGCGAACATGTGGCCGTTCCGCATCCACGCGATGCCACCGAACATCGGCTTTTCGCTGACGCCCGGCATGCCCTGGACTGCCGTGCGGATGCGATCCGCCAGCCGCGCGTCGTAGCTCATCGCCTCTTCCTCCGAGTGCCCTCGTGCTTGGGCGGCGGCACGCGCTTGTGCACGCGTTTCCCCTTTCGGGGCGAGGGAACCGACAGCGACTCGCCGCCCATCAGCGCGGCCATGATCGCCTTCTGCACGTGCAGGCGGTTCTCGGCCTCGTCCCAGACCCGACTCTGCGGCCCGTCGATCACCGACGCCGCCACTTCCTCGCCGCGGTGGGCCGGCAGGCAATGCAGGAAGATCGCCCCCTTGGCCGCGCGGGCCATCATCGCGTCGTTCACGATGAACCCGGCGAACGCCTTCGCCCGCACCTGCTGCTCCTCCTCCTGCCCCATCGAGGCCCACACATCGGTGTTCACCACGTGCGCGCCGTCGGCGGCCTCACGCGGGTCGCGGGTGAGCAGCACGTTTGCGTGCCGCCGCGCCCGCTCGAGTATCAGCGGGTCGGGATCATAACCCTGCGGGCACGCCAGGCGGAGTTCGAACCCGAGCCGCGACGCGGCGTCGAGCCACGAATTGGCCATGTTGTTGCCGTCGCCGATCCAGGCGATGCGCTTGCCCTCGTACGTGCCAAGCGCCTCACGCACCGTGAGCAGGTCGGCGAGCACCTGGCAGGGATGGTGCTCGTCCGTGAGCCCGTTGATCACCGGGATGTCGGCGGCGCGCGCGAACTCCTCGACCTCCATGTGCGCGAACGTGCGGATCATGATGCCCGCGCACATCCGCGACAGCACGCGCGCCGTGTCGGCGATGGGCTCGCCGCGGCCCAGCTGCACGTCTCGCGGCGACAGGAAGAGCGACTGCGCGCCGAGCTGCCACGCCCCCACCTCGAAACTCACCCGCGTGCGCGTGGACGCCTTCATGAAGATCATCGCCAGCGCCTTGCCGGCCAGCGGCCGTTTCCGGTACCGGCCCGCCTTCATCCGCTGCGCGAGCGTGAAGAGCGCGTCAGTCTCGGACTTCGTGAAGTCCGTGATCGTCAGGAAATCGCGATGCGGCCGCATGGGGAGACCAAAGTTAGCGCGGATTGGGGTGTTTTGTTGGCGGTGGCGAGGGATTGATGTCGGCACCCGCCGAGCGTTGAGTTGGCCGCGATTCGGGTCGAGATCGCGAACACCGAAACGCGGCTTGTCCGCTGGATGTTCGCGGTCTGGAGCACGAACGTCCTCGCCCTCGCGGCCCTCGCCGTGGCGGTGCTGCACGGCAACTGACCGGTCGCCGGCGGCATCGCCCTCAGGTCAGCGTACGGCCCGCAACGCGTCCCGCAGGCGCGGCATCAAGGCACGGATGTCGTCGGGCGTCACCGCCCCGGCCGACAACCGGAACCACCCGGTCTCGTCGCGCGCACCGAACGCCTGGAACTGGACGGCGGCCAGCCCGCACGACGTCAGCAGGTAGCGCCGGACGTCCTCATTGGTGGCGAGGCGCGTTCCGTCGGGCGCGGTCATCCCGTTGAGCCCAAACCGCGCGCTGAGGTAGATCGACCCGCGCGGCGGCGTCGAGTCCACCGCGAACCCTTCGGCCTTGAGCGCCGAGATTCCGTCGGCGAGCAGCTTGAGCCGCTCCTCGAGGCCGGGGAGCATCACGGCGTGGAAGGCCTTGATCTCGTCGGTCGCGCCGAGGAAATCGGCGGTCGCCAACTGCTCGGGGCGCGGCGCCCACGCGCCGACGTGCGTGAGCAGGTCGCCCATCGCCTTGATGACGTCGGCCGGGCCGACGGCCCAGCCGGCACGCAGCCCGGTGGCCGCAAATGACTTCGATATCCCGTCCACGAACACGGTGTACTTCGCCATCTCGGGCCTGAGCCCGACCGGCGTGAAATGCTTCGCACCACCGAACGTGAGCATCCAGTACATCTGGTCGTACAGAACGAACAGAGGACGCTCGTTCGCACCGCGCCGCGCGTTCTCGGCGAGCACGGCGTCGCAGATCTCGCCCAGCTGCTGCTCGGAGAACAGCGTGCCGGCCGGATTCATCGGCGAGCAGAGCACGAGCAGCGCCGCTCCTCGCAGTGCGGGGGCGAGCAGCGCCGCCGTCGGCAGGAAACCCGACTCCGGCCCGCACGGCACCTCGACGGCCGTTGCGCCCACGATCGGCGTGTAATACTCGTTGCTCCAGCTTGGCGTCGGGTACACGACGCGGTCGCCGGGATTCACCAGCGCGCGATAGGCGCCGTAGATCACGGGCCGGCCGCCGGCGACGATCAGCACGTTGGCCTCGGTGTAGTCGAGGCCGAGCCATTCCTTGTAGAACTTCGGGACGGCCTTCCGCAGTTCGGGCATGCCTGCCGAAGGCGGGTAGTTGGTCTCGCCCTTCTCGACGAACCGGACGAGGTTCTCGGACAGCCGCCTGGGGATCGGGAACTGCCCAGGCGCGAAGTCGCCGACCGTGAGGTTGCAGAGCGGTTTTCCGGTCGCCGCCATCTCGCGCACCTCGCCGGCGATCGAGAGGATCAGCGAGCCGCGCAGGTTCTGTGAAAGGTCGGAGAGCCGGCTCGGCGCCGGCGCGCCGGCGGGGGCGGACGATGCGGGCTTGACGGCCGATGCGGTCACAGGATGTACCTCCTCAGGTCTTCGTCTTCGGCAATCGCCTTCAACCGGTCGTGCACGACCTTCGCGTCAATCCGGATCGGATCGGTGCCCCGGTCCGGCAGGTCGAACAGGAACTCCTCAAGCAGCGTCGTCATCACGGTGTGCAACCGGCGCGCGCCGATGTTCTCCATTGTCTGGTTCACGTGGGCAGCCGTGCGCGCGATTTCCTTGATGGAGTCGTCGGTGAACTCGAGCGACGACCCCTCGGCCGCCACCAGCGCCGCGTATTGCTTGGTGAGCGCGTTCTCGGGCTCCGTCATGATGCGAACGAAGTCGGCTTCGGTCAGCGACTTCAGCTCGACCCGAATCGGGAACCGGCCCTGGAGTTCCGGAATGAGGTCGCTTGGCTTGGACACGTGGAATGCGCCGGCGGCGATGAACAGCACGTGATCGGTCTTCACCATGCCGTACTTCGTTGGCACGTTCGAACCCTCGACGATCGGCAACAGGTCGCGCTGCACGCCTTCGCGCGAGACGTCCGGGCCGCCCATCTCGCCGCGCTGGCCGGCAATCTTGTCGATCTCGTCGAGGAAGATGATGCCGAGTTTCTCGACGCGGTCCATTGCGTCGGCCACGACCTCGTCGTGGTTGATCAGCTTGTCGAATTCCTCGTCCGCAAGAATGCGCCGCGCCTCCGCGACGGTCACCGTGCGCTTCTTCTTGCGCTTCGGGATGAGTTCCGAGAGCATCTCGCCCAGGTTCGACATCGCGTCGGGTGTACCGCCCTGACCCGCCAGGTCGGGCATCTGCGGCGCGCGCTGCGCCACCTCGATCTCGACTTCGCGCTGCTCGAGCTGGCCGTCACGCAGCAACTGGCGGAGCTTGTCGCGCGTGCGCTTGTAACGATCACGCGCCGCATCCTGCTCGGCCGTGGCATTCCCTTCCGCCGAGATCACGAACACGCGCTCGGGTTCCGCGCCCGGGCCGCCCGCCTTCGCGGCGTCGGCAGCCGCCTCGGGTGGCGCCGGCAGCAGGAGGTCGAGGATGCGCTCATCCACGCGGTCGTGCGCGAGGTCTTCCATCTCCTGCTCGCGCTCCGTGCGCACGAGGTCGATCGCGCTCTCCACCAGGTCGCGCACCATGCCCTCGACATCGCGCCCGACATAGCCGACCTCGGTGAACTTCGACGCCTCCACCTTGATGAAGGGCGCACCGGTCAGCTTGGCGAGGCGACGCGCGATCTCCGTCTTGCCCACGCCGGTGGGGCCGATCAGGATGATGTTGTTCGGGGCGATTTCTTCGCGGATCGGCTCCGGCGCCCGCTGACGACGCCAGCGGTTGCGCAGCGCAATCGCCACGGCCTTCTTGGCGTCGGCCTGACCAATGATGTATCGGTCGAGCTCGGCGACGATCTTCTTCGGGGTGAGGTCGGCCAGGCGCGCGAGCG
>CAZLAU010000111.1:0-9541 GCA_964557615.1 uncultured Gemmatimonas sp. | reverse complement strand
CGGCGATGTTGACGGCGTGGTCGCCGACGCGCTCCAGGTCGCTCGTGATCTTGATCGCGCTGACGATGAACCGGAGGTCGCGCGCCATCGGCTGCTGCAACGCGAGGAGTGCAATGGCGTCGGCTTCGAGCGCCACCTCGAGGCGGTCGACCTCGCGGTCGGCGGCGAGGACCGACTGGGCCTTGGTCGCGTCGCCAGAGCGCAGCGCCTCGATCGAGAGCGCCAGCACCTCCTCGGCGCGCTGCGACAGCGCGACGAGCCCCTTCTTCAGCGCGGCGAGCTTCTCGTGGAACGTCTTGTGGCCGGCGCTTGCAGCTTCGGTCATGCGGCACTCCGGTGCGGCGCGGTGCGGGGGCTCACCCGAACCGCCCCGTGATGTAGTCCTCGGTTTCCTTGCGGACGGGATTCTGGAAGATCTTTTCCGTGCGATCGAACTCGACGAGCCGGCCCATCAGGAAGAACCCCGTGTAGTCCGATACCCGCGCGGCCTGCTGCATGTTGTGCGTCACGATCACGATCGTGCAACTGTCGGCCAGCGTCAGCAGGAGTTCCTCGATCTTGGCCGTGGCGATCGGGTCGAGGGCGGAGCACGGCTCGTCCAGCAGCAGGACTTCCGGGTCGACGGCGAGCGCGCGGGCGATGCAGAGACGCTGCTGCTGTCCGCCGGAGAGGCCGAGCGCGGACTGGTGAAGCTTGTGCTTGACTTCGTCCCACAGCGCCGCGCGCACCAGGCTCCGTTCGACCTGCTCGGCGATCTGTCCGCGGGACAGCCCGCCGTCGATCCGGAGGCCGTACGCCACGTTCTCGAAGATGGACTTCGGGAAGGGATTGGACTTCTGGAAGACCATGCCGACACGCCGGCGCAACGCGGTCACGTCGAGCTTGAAGATGTCGGCGCCGTCGAGCGTGATGTCACCGGTGATCCGCGTCCGGAGCACCGTTTCGCTCATGCGGTTGAGCGTCCGCAGGAAGGTCGATTTCCCGCAACCCGACGGCCCGATGCACGCCGTGACGTGGTTGGCGCGAATCGACATCGAGACATCGAACAGCGCCTGCGTGCGGTCGTAGAAGAAGTCGATGCCCGACGCGCGCATCTTTTCCGGCGCTTCGATCATCGTCGCACCCGGCTCGGGGACCGCATGAGGAGCAATTTCGACACGATGTTCATTCCAAGCACCAGCATGAGGAGGACGAACGCGGCGGCCCACGCCTGCCGGTGCCAGTCGTCGTACGGGGAAATTGCATAGGTGTAGATCATCACCGGCAAGCTCGCCGTCGGCTGGTCGAACCCGGAACTCCAGTACCGGTTGCTGAACGCGGTGAACAGCAGCGGCGCCGTTTCGCCCGCCACGCGCGCCAGGTTCAGCAGGATGCCGGTGACAATCCCGTCGCGCGCCGCCGGCACGACGACCGTCGCGAGGACGCGCCACTTCGGGGCGCCGAGCGCGAGGGCTCCCTCGCGCAACCCGTTCGGCACGGCGCGGAGGAACTCCTCCGTGCTCCGCACCGCGATCGGGATCATCATGATCCCGAGCGCCACGCCACCGGCAAACGCGGAGAAGTGCTTCACCTTCAGCACGATCAGGCTGTAGGCGAAAATCCCGATCACGATGGACGGGACGCCGTTGAGCAGGTCCGTCACGTACCGCACGACGAACGCGCCGGTGGGCCCGGCATACTCGGCCAGGTACACGCCGCCCAGGAACCCGATCGGCACGCCGAAGAGCACTGCGAGCAGCAGGATCTTGCCGCTGCCGACGATCGCGTTGGCCATCCCGCCGCCCAGCTCGCCCACCGGCGCCGGGAGCGCGGTGAAGAACGCCAGGTTGAGACTCCCGGCGCCGTTGAACAGCAGGTAGCCGAGGATGAACAGCAGCACGCTGGCAATCGCCGCGGCGCACAGCCCGGTGACGCCGAGCATGACCGCGTTCACCGCGCGCCGGTACCGGAGGCGTCCAGCGGCGGTCACGTCACCGCCTCCGAACGCCGCGATGTGCCCGCAACGAGCAGCCGCGCGACGCCGTTGATGACGATGGTCACCGCGAACAGGACCAGCCCGAGGAGGATCAGCGCCTGGAGGTACAGGTCGTCGGTGGCTTCCGTGAACTCGTTCGCAATGACCGCGGCGATCGAATACCCGGGCGCGAACAGCGACGCCTTGAGCTGCGGTGAGTTGCCGATGACCATCGTCACGGCCATCGTCTCACCGAGCGCCCGCGCGAGCGCCAGGAAGACCGATCCGTAGATCCCGCGCTTTGCGAACGGGAGCACCACGCGCCACGTCGTTTCCCACCGGGTGGCGCCCAGCGCCAGCGCCGCCTCGCGCTGCTCGCGCGGCACGGCGAGCAGCACCTGGCGCGACACCGACACGATGAACGGAAGAATCATCACCGCGAGCACGACGCCGGCCGTCAGCACGCTCACCCCGTAGAAGGGACCCGAGAACAACGGCGTCCAGCCCAGCACCGCGCGGAGGGGCGGCTCGACCGCCGACTTCATGATCGGCACCAGCACGAACATGCCCAGAAGTCCGTACACGACGCTCGGCACCGCGGCGAGCAGCTCGATGCAGAAGGTGAGCGCGTCGGAAATGCGTCGAGGCGCCAGTTCGGCGAGGAACACCGCGGCGCCAACGCCTGCCGGCACCGCGATGATCAACGAAATGAGCGACGTGACCGCCGTCCCGACGATGAACGGCAGCGCACCGAACTCGCCGGCGTTCGGATCCCAGGTCGTCCCGGTCAGGAACCCGAATCCGAACCGCTCCCGCGCGAGTCCCGAATTCGCCCAGAGTTCGTACACCAGCAGGGCGGTGACCGCGACGATCGCACCGCCGGCCAGCGTCACGATGAACCGTGCGGTTTCATCGCCGGAAACGAACCGACGCGCGAACGCGGACAGCCGCGACGGCGGCTGCCCGCGTGGACTCGCGGCGGAAGGCGCGCGGGGTGGGGTCACTTCACGGCCGCGATGGCCTTGAGTTCCATGTCGACCACCGCCTTCGGCAGCGGCGCATACCCCAGCGCGTCAGCCATCTTCTGCCCGTCCGTCAGCATCCACTTCAGGAAGTCGGTGATGGCGCGGCGCTTGCCGGCGTCGGCGATCTTGGTGGGGACGAGCAGCCACGTGAAGCTTGCCACGGGATACGCGGCCTTGCCCGGTGCGTTGGTGATCGACACGCGGAAGTCAGCCGGCATCTTGGCGGACGCGGCGGCCGCGCTGACGCTGGCGAGCGTCGCGCTGACGAACTCCCCAGCCGAATTCCGGACGGACCCATACGCGATCTTGCTCTGCAGGGCGTACACCAGTTCAACGTAGCCGATCGCCCCGTCGGTCTGCTTCACGAGACCGGACACACCCTCGTTGCCCTTGCCGCCGAGTCCGACCGGCCAGTTGACGGCGGTGTTGGTGCCGACCTTCGCCTTCCAGGCGGCACTCACCTTCGACAGGTAGTCGGTCCACACGAACGTCGTTCCACTGCCGTCCGAACGGCGGACGACGACGACCGGCGTCGCGGGAAGCGACACTCCCGGATTGGCCGACGCGATCATCGGGTCGTTCCACTTGGTGATCGTGCCGAGGAAGATTCCGGCCAGTGCCTCCGGAGTGAAACGCAGCGCCGCAGTGACGCCCCGGATATTGTAGACCGGCACGACGGCACCGAGCACCGTGGGAAAGTGGAGGATGTCGGCTCCGCGCTTCGTCCGGAAGGCAGCGAGCTGGTCGTCCGTCATGGGGCCATCGGAGGCACCGAAGTCCACCGTCCCTTCCGTGACCTGTCGAATGCCGCCGCCGGACCCGATCGACTGGTAGTTGACCTGGACCGCCGGGTGGAGTTTGCGGTACTCGTCGAACCACTTCGAGTAGACCGGATACGGGAACGTCGCGCCGGCGCCGGTCAACTGCTGTGCGCCGGCCGCGGTCGTCAGTGAGGCAACGCCGGCAATCGCGAGGACGATCGCCAGGCGGCGGGAAATCGAGTTGGTCATGGTTGGCATTCCGGGTTGGTCAGAAGTCTTGAGGGGAGCGTCAGAAGGAGACCTGGCCGTGCAGGAACAGCACCTTCGATTCGGCGGTCGTCGAGCCGCCGCGGGGCGTGAGCTGCTGCAGGTCGAGCGAAAACGACGCGCGCTGATTGAGGTCCCACCACAGGCCCGCGATCAGAAGCTGCGTCGACGCGCCCGTGGTCTGGGCTCCGGCGGCCGCCGCCTCCGAGTACGGCTTGAACGTGTCGAGGCGGCCGAGAAGGCCCCATCGCGAACGGAGCTTCGGGTCGCCGCGCATCAGCTCGACCGGCCGGACGAGCGCGAACACCGAGGTGAGCTTCCCCGAATTGTCGAACGCGCCTCGCGTCGCCAGGGTCGCGCCGGTCTCGACGGTCTCCGTGCGCTGCGACATCTCCACGCCCGCCGTGAGGCGACGATCCTTGATTCCCGCGAACACACCGGCCCGGTCACGTGTCAGCCCATCGGCGGCGGCGGTGCCGGCGGCACCCGGCGTCGCGATGAACTTGCTCGCCGACTTCCCGGCGTAGGCCCAGGGAGTGATCGTGACCGTCTTGCGCCAGTCGTCTGCCGCGCCCCACGGCGTCAGCGACAACCGCGCCGACACGTCCTGGTAGGGGTCGGTCTCGATCCGCTCATAACCCGATCCATTGGCAATCGTCGCGTACAGCTCCCCCCATTTCGCCGGCAGCGTGAGCACTCCGGCGACGCCCACGTCGGCGGACGAGAAGTACCCTGCACGCTCGGCCGCGGACTTCGAGATCCAACGGGGCCAGAAGCTCTCGACATGCTCGATGATCGCGGTGTGCAGCATGCCGGCGCGTACGGAGGCGTTGAAGCCCTTCTTGCCGCGGATGTCGTGGAGGAAATCGTAGTTGAAATAGGCGTACTTGATTCGCACGTTCCAGCCGCCGTAGCAGCCGCTGCAGTTGGAGCCGTTGTTGTAGACGTCGGTCGTGACACGGATGCTGCCGTCGTCGCCGGCAGGCATCCGGAACGTGAGGTACACGCGTTCCAGGTCGAACCGGCTGGCCGCGTTGCCCGCGTTGAGCGCCTTGGTGTCGTCGTCGAACGTGCGCCGGTACTGCGGGTAGAGCACGCCGCTGAAGTCGATCGCCGACGTCGCCTGCTGGGCCGATGCGTTGTGCGCCGGAAGCGCCGCCACCACAATGAGGATGGCCGCGCAAGCGTTCGTGAGAGTCGGTCTGAAAGCCATGTCGGAGGGGGATTGAGGTCCCGGACCGGCATTGGTCCGAGCCCATCAAACCTCACCCCGGCCCGTCACGGCGACGGCGGGATTGTGTCACGAACGTGTAACGGCCCAGTCGGCCACACGGCGCGCCAACGGGGCGCCCCCGGAAACGCCCTACGGCGCCACTGCGCGTGAGAGAATCAGGTACGACAGGCCAGCCAGGATCGCCGACGACGGGATGGTGAACACCCACGCCCAGACGATCCGGCCGGCGATCCCCCAGCGCACCGCCGAGAGCCGTCCGGTGGCACCCACCCCGACGATCGAGCCCGTGATGGTGTGCGTCGTGCTGACCGGGATACCGAGCTTCGAAGCCAGGAGGATCACGATGGCCCCGGCGGATTCCGCGGCGAAACCGCTCACCGGCCGCAGCCGCGTGATCCGTGAACCCATCGTGTGCACGATCCGCCAGCCGCCGAACAGCGTCCCGAGCGAGATGCAGAAATAGGCGCCAAGCGCAACCCAGAGCGGGATGTGTGCCGTGTCGCCGACGTACAGGTGGCGCTGCCAGCCCTCGGCATTCGCGAAGGTGTCGCGGACGGAATAGAGCAGGCCCACGATGATGCCCATCGTCTTCTGCGCGTCGTTGCTGCCGTGCGCCAGCGACATCGCCGCCGAACTGACCAGCTGTCCTCGCCTGAAGAAGCGGTCCACGCCCGCCGGCGTGGCGCGCCGGAAGACGTTGAACATGAGCACCATCAGCACGAATCCGATGAACGCGCCGAACATCGGGGATATCGCGATCGCGCTCAGCGTCTCGACCCACTTGCGCCCCACGACCAGCGCCGCGAACCCGGCCTTGGCGAGCGCGGCGCCTGCGAAACCACCGATCAGTGCGTGCGACGAGCTCGACGGAATCCCGTAATACCAGGTGATGATGTTCCAGGTGATCGCGCCGACCAGCCCGGCACAGATGACGCTGGGCGTGATCACGTCAGGAACCACGAACCCGCTGCTCACCGCCTTCGCGACCGCCGTGCCCACCAGCAACGCCGCGGCCATGTTCCACATCGCGGCCCACACGACGGCAGCCAGCGGGGACAGCACCCTGGTTCCGACGATGGTCGCGATCGAGTTCGCCGAGTCGTGGAACCCGTTGATGAAGTCGAAGATGAACGCGACGACGATGATGATGACGACGTAGGTGACCACGGAACGTCAGCTGTTCTTGATGGAGATGCTCTCGAGGACGTTGAGCACGTCGTCGCACTCGTCGAGGGCGTACTCCAGGTTGTCGTACAGCTCCTTCCACTTGATCACCTCGAGCGCGTCCGTTGCGTTCCGGAACAGCGCGCCGACGGCGTCGGTGTAGATCGCGTCGCCCTCCTCCTCGTAGCGCTTGATCTCGCGGGCGAGCCGGGCGACTTCCTTGGGTTGCCGCACCTTGTGGACCGCGTCCTTGATCGCAACCGTGGACTTCACGAGCAGGGCGGTGAGCTGCCGTGCCGGCTCGCGCGAATCTGAGAGGTGGAACATCTGCGTGCGGCGGGCGGTGCCGTCGAGCAGGTCGACCACGTTGTCGAGCTGCGTGGCCAGCGCGTGGATGTCCTCACGATCGAGCGGCGTGACGAAGCTGCGGTCCAGGCGCAGCATGATCTCGTGGGTGAGTTCGTCGGCCTCGTGCTCGAGCGCCTTGATCTGGCCGGCAAAATGATCGAGCCGGTCGGGAGCGCCGAACAACTCGTTGAGCAGCGACGCCGATCGGGTCATGCGGTCGGCGAGACCGTCGAACAGGTCAAAGAAGCCTTCGTCCTTCGGGATGAGGCGCACCGGTGGGGTCTCCAGTTGCGAGCGAGTGCGTGACGACCGGTCAAAGCTACGGGTCCGACCAAAGCCGTCGCAAACGCCGCTAACCGGCGGGAACGCCCCAGGCAGCAAATGCCGCGCGGCGCCGTTCGACAAGGTGCCGGTTTTCGAAGGGCTTCACCAAGGCAACGCCGGCGACAAAGCCGCCGATGTGCGCCCAGAACGCGACGCCGCCGGCGAGCGAAGGATTCGGCGACAGGATGTCGGGCAGACCGCTCAGCAACTGGACCGCGAACCACCAGATGAGCACGGCCCACGCCGGAAAGGCGATGACCCGGAAGAAGATCAGGAACCAGAAGAACATCCGCACCTGCACGCGCGGAAACAGCACCAGATACGCCCCCATCACGCCCGAGATCGCCCCCGACGCGCCGACCGTCGGCACCGGCGACGACGGATCCACGAAAACGTGCGCCGCCGAGGCCGCCAGCCCGCACACGAGGTAGAAGACGAGGAATCGTCCGCGCCCCATCACATCCTCGACGTTGTTTCCAAAGACCCAGAGGAACAGGGCATTGCCGATGATGTGCCCCCAGCTGCCGTGCAGGAACACCGACGTAACGGGCGTGACCACGTTGAGCGGTGATCGATCCACGACGCACATCCACTCCGGGCCGATCGGCACGCCCGTGCCCACGGCGGCGCGCTGTGTCAGTTCCCCCGGAACCATTCCGAGGTTGCACACGCTGGCCGCCAGGTCGAACTCGCTGAACCCCGCGCCCTGCAGCACAATCCACGCCGCGAAAGTCGTCGCGAGCACCGCGACGGTCATCAGCGGGGCTCGGATCGTCGGATTGTCGTCGCCGACAGGGATCATCTGCCGTTCGGACCCACGATCGTCGCCGCTAGAACCGGTGCTGCCATTTTGTCACCCCGCGAGGTGGTCCGATGCGACGAGACTCGCCGAACTGGCGCAATTCTTTGGCCCCAACCTTGCCTCCACATTAACCGATTGCCGGTCGCGGGCGATTCCGAAGGTGCGGCAACTCCGGCGGCCGGCGTGACTCCCAGCAGGACCAATCAGAGGAATCCATGGCAGACAAGGTTATCGGCATTGACCTCGGCACGACAAACTCCGTCGTCGCGGTAATGGAGGGCGGCGATCCCGTCGTCATTCCCAACGCGGAAGGCGGGCGCACGACGCCGTCGGTGGTCGGGTTCAGCAAGGATGGTGAACGCCTGGTCGGCCAGATCGCCAAGCGTCAGGCGGTGACGAACCCGCAGAACACCGTTTTTTCCATCAAGCGCTTCATGGGCCGCAAGATGCCCGAAGTGACCAACGAGATGCAGCGGGTGCCGTACGCCGTGAAGAGCGGCCAGAACGACCTGGCCTCGGTCGAAGTTCAGGGCAAGCGGTACACGCCGCCCGAAATCTCCGCGATGATCCTGCAGAAGATGAAGCAGACGGCGGAAGACTACCTCGGCCACGGCGTGACGAAGGCCGTCGTGACGGTGCCGGCCTACTTCAACGATTCGCAGCGCCAGGCGACGAAGGACGCCGGGAAAATCGCAGGGCTCGACGTGCTCCGCATCATCAACGAGCCGACCGCGGCGGCCCTCGCCTACGGGCTGGACCGCAAGGGCAAGAAGGATGAGAAAGTCGCCGTCTTCGACCTGGGCGGCGGCACGTATGACATCTCCGTGCTGGAGCTGTACGAAGTGGACGGCACGCGCCAGTTCGAGGTGAAGTCCACCAACGGCGACACCCATCTCGGCGGCGATGACTTCGACCAGCGCGTGATCGACTGGCTCGTGGCCGAGTTCAAGAAGGACCAGGCCATCGACCTGTCCAAGGACCCGATGGCGCTGCAGCGCCTCAAGGAAGCCGCCGAGAAGGCCAAGATCGAGCTTTCCGGCACAATGAGCACCGATATCAACCTGCCCTTCATCACCGCGGACCAGTCGGGCCCGAAGCACCTGAACTATCAGCTCACGCGGGCCAAGCTCGAGCAGCTCGTGGACGACCTGGTTCAGCGCACACTCGAACCGATGAAGAAGGCGCTGGCGGACGCCGGACTGCAGCCTTCCGACATTGACGAGGTGCTGCTGGTCGGCGGCTCGACGCGGATGCCGAAGGTGCAGGAGATCGTGAAGGGCTTTTTCGGCAAGGAGCCGAACAAGGGGGTGAACCCCGACGAAGTGGTTGCCGTCGGCGCGGCCATCCAGGGTGCCGTGCTCACCGGTGAACAGAAGGACGTCCTGCTGCTCGACGTCACGCCGCTGTCGCTCGGCATCGAGACGCTGGGCGGGGTCACCACGGTACTTATCCCGCGCAACACGACGATCCCGACCAAGAAGTCGGAGGTGTTCTCCACCGCCGACGACAACCAGACGACCGTCGAGATTCACGTCCTCCAGGGCGAGCGGGAGCTGGCCGTCTACAACAAGACGATCGGCAAGTTCCAGCTGACGGGCATTCCGCCCGCCCCGCGCGGCATGCCGCAGGTCGAGGTCACGTTCGACATCGACGCGAACGGAA
>CAZLAU010000110.1:0-9615 GCA_964557615.1 uncultured Gemmatimonas sp. | reverse complement strand
CCGCGACCCCAACCTTGGCAAGGTTGTGCTCTACCAACTGAGCTATTCCCGCAAACGAACAACCGGCGATGGAGGCGAGGGGAATCGAACCCCTGACCTCTTGAATGCCATTCAAGCGCTCTCCCAACTGAGCTACGCCCCCCGCCCGGCACTCGCTGAATCCCGCGCCGCGTCTCAAGAAAAAGGCAGGCGACAGGAATCAGAAAAGCTATTCGCGGGTGTTAAGAGGGTCAAGGTAAGAGTGTTGGCAAAAGCGCTCCGATGCGCTATTTTTTGACTCCTTTTGCTGGCTCGCCGAGCGCCCGGAATTCGGGCGACGATGGTGCCGGTTTTTGACGAACGGCGCTCGCGCGCAGGCAATATCCCCAGGAGGGGCCGGTCCGATGATGTCGGTAAGCAAGAAGCGTCGGAGGCCGGCGCCAGGCGCCAGGAAATCGCCAACAAAGGCGAAGGCCCGCCCGAAGCCGGCGGCCAAGGGGAAGCCGGCAAAGCGATCGTCGGCCAAACCGGCATCAAAGTCGGCGAAGGCTTCCCCTGGCAAGTCGAAGGCTGCCGCCAAGGGCACGCCAGCGAAGGCCAAGGCAACGGCAAAAGCAGCAGCCAAAACCACGACCACCAAGGCGACCGCTGCCGGCAAGCCGGGAAAGACATCCAAGTCCAACATCAAGTCGGCCACAGCGCGCCCCGCCAAGGCAGCTGTGGCCGCATCCACCACGGGAAAATCCAGCTCACCAGTGTCAGTCGCCACCGAACCGAAGGCCAAAAGCCGCCGCCGCCGCACCGCACCCACCGGAATCGCGCCAAGTGAACCCGAGCGCGACATCCTCGACCAATACCTCTACGAGGTCTCCACGTATCCCCTGCTCAAGGGGCACGAGGAGATCGATATCGCCCGCAAGATTCGCGCGGGTGACGCCGACGCGCTGCAGGAACTCGTCAAGCGTAACCTGCGTTTCGTCATCTCAGTCGCCAAGAAGTACCAGAACCGCGGCCTCCCGCTGATCGACCTGATTGGCGAGGGCAACGTCGGCCTGCTCACCGCCGCGCGGAAGTTCGATCCGGATCAGGGCGTGAAGTTCATCTCGTACGCCGTCTGGTGGATCCGCCAGGCGATCCTGTCGTCACTGGCGCGGCAGGGGCGCACGGTTCGCGTTCCCCTCAACCGGACCGCCGACCTCTCGCGAATCATCAAGGCATCGGAAATCCTCCGGCAGAAGCTGCGCCGCGAGCCGACGCCAGAGGAACTCGCGCAACTCACGGGCCTGTCCGTGGACGTCGTGCAGTCCCTGGCGGCCCTGAATACGGGCGACGTCCGGCTCGATGCGCCGATGGATCCCGACGGAGATCGGTCGCTCATCGAGCGGTTCGTGGCCGATGAAATGCCGGACACGGAAGAGGAGGCGATGAACCGCTTCCTCACCGACGAGATCGAGGCGGCGCTGAACACCCTGCCGCCGCGCGACGCCAAGGTCCTGCGCCTCTATTTCGGACTCGAAGGTGGTCGTGAGCACACGCTTGAGGAAATCGGCTCGATGCTGGGCGTGACGCGTGAACGCGTGCGTCAGCTGCGCGACCGTGCCCTCAAGCGGCTGCGCGAAGGCGAAGTGGGACGCGCGCTCGGGTCGTTCGCGGCCTGACGCTCGGAGGCCGGAAGTGACGAGGGTCGGCTCCCGGTCGGGGCCGACCCTCGTCGCATATGGCGGCCGGCGTGCCGTTCAATAACCGTCCTTGGTCCAGATCAGGATCACGCCGCAACCACGGTTCATTCCCGAATACCGCGGCGGGATGGTCGCGGCACCGCCGTACACCTCGATGCCGGCGATCCATTTGGGCGACGGGAGCAGGTCGAGGTTGAAGGGAGTCGGCATCGCCATTTCATCGACGATCACCGTGAACGGGCACGCGGCGACCGACAAAGAACCCCCCTCCCGCTTGCTGAGGGCGAAGTACTCCGCCATGCCGCCACCGCCGCTCCCGTACGACGGGCCGACGTTGACCGAGGTGAACCGCCGCATCAGCTCCGTCGTGTACACCGTGTTCCGCTTCTCGATGTCGGCCGCCGTCATGAACTCGCCGAACCCGGACTTGCGGCGCATCTCGAACTCCGACATCCGGAGCGACACCCGCGCCTCCTCGATTACCGCCGGCGCGAGCGAGGTGATGCCGCGTTCGAGCGTGTAGTCGAGCCTCAGGGTGTCGCCGGCGGCCACCTGGACGATGTTCGATGTCGGCTGGAACCCGCCGCGGCGAACGATCAGCACGTACTGGCCCGCGGGTACGTCGGTGATCCGGAATCGGCCGTTCGGCCCCGTGCCGACCCGCACATTGGAACTCAGGATCGTGATCTGGGCGCCGGCGAGCGGCGCGAGTGCCGAGTCGGCCACAAGTCCTTCGATGGTGCCGGACGCACGTCGAGTCTGCCGTGTGGTGTCGGTCGCGGCGCCGACGCCTACCCGAACGGCGCCCTGGCCGGCCGCCGTCCGAGACCCGACGACCAGTGCGGCGACGGCGAGTGCGGGCACGAAGGCAATGCGCGAAATGTTCACACCCTGAATATGCGGAGGGGCGGGAGCCGATCCAACGGCTCCCGCCCCTCCACTCACAGCTGATCCGGCGGCGCCCAACGGCGCGCAGTTATTCTGGCCGGTCGGCCCGAGGATGTCGCCCGTGCCCGTCGCGCGCACCAGGCAGTCGCCCTGCGGGATCGGCATCACCTTGGCGACGAAGTTCTTGTTCGGGCCCGTGGCAATGTCGAGTGGCAGCTGCGCGAGCCTGCCGTACCGGCGGTGGTCGATCCAGCGATGGCCTTCGAGGAGCAGCGAGTAGCGCTTCTCGTAGAGAATCCCGTCGATGATCGCATCATTCGACGAAAGAGCCGTCAGCGTGGATGGCGGCAGCCCGCCGGAGTTCACGCGCACCTGATTGAGGTCCGCAATGGCGCCCGCCTTGTCGCCGGTCGCCAGCCGCGCCTCGGCGCGGAGGAGGATCAGTTCCTCGTTCCGAATCGCCGGGAATGGCGTGGTGCTTGACGGGTACGCCGAGAACCCGATCGTCGAGCTGGCGCTCACCGCGCCGTCGCCGTTCGTGAGACCCGAACGCGACGGCAGCCCGGTGCGGATCTTTGCCAGGTACCGGTTGTCGCGCGTTCCGTCGAGCTTGAGCTGCGCATCGGCCTGGATGGACATGTGCGCATACTGGGTGGTGTTCGTGGCCGAGCTGAACCCGTTCGTGGCGTCGCCCGTCGCCGTCGAGAAGATCTGGTAGATCCCGGCGTCGAGCTGTGCCCGCGTCGTCGCCGACGCGTTGAGGAACGAGCCCGCCAGCGCCGTGAGCGCGGCCTGCCACGCGGTGGTGCCGCCGCCAGCCGTCGCATAGTACGCCGACGCCCGCGCCTTCATGGCGCGGTTGAACTGCAGGAACGTCGCCGGCGTGTTGAACCCCGCAAACCCGCTATGCAGGTTGAACGGGAACGCCGTTCCGCCGGCCTGCAGGTTGGTTGCGCCGGCGTCGAGAGTGGCAAGCACAACCTTGTATACCGAGTCCCGCGTCACGAACGGCGCGAGGTCGGTGGCGTTCTCGCGGATCTCGACGATGGCGCCAAGGGTGTCGCGCGTCGAGATCACCTGCAACAACGCGATTCCCTCGAACGTCTGCGCAAAACCCAGCGCGGCGGCCTTCTGCGCCGTCGTCAGCGTGAGGCTGCCTTCGACCGCCTTCTTGAAGTTGAAGACGTCGCGCATCGTGTTGTAGCCGGGGCTCCAGTTGCCGGTCGCGAATCCGGCCGGGTCGAGCTTCTGCTGGCCGCCGACCACAATGCCGATCAGCCACGCCGTCGTGTTGCGGCCTTCGGTCGGCGTGAAGGTGTACGACTCACGGCCGAGGATCCCGACACCCGACGGGAAGCCGGTGACGAGTCCGCGATAGTCGGCGAGCAACCCCGTTGCCTGCAATTGCAGCGCGCCGGGGTCGGCTTGCGCCCCTTCCACCGTCGCGGCGTTCGGGTTGGTGATGTTGAGGTCGCTCGTCTTGCACGCCGCCACTGACACGGCGGCAAGCAGGGCGGCGCCCAGCGTGCGAATCTGCATGGAATGCGTTCTCCGGATATGTCCGTTGGCGCCGAGGCGCATGACTGTGGATGCGATCGTCATGGCCTAGTAGCCCAGGTCGATGCTGAGGAAGAACTGCTTGCTCGGCGGATAGGGCCCGAGGTCGATGAAACGGCTGAAGTTCTGGTTGCCGAAGTTGTTGAACTCCGGATCCGAGCCCCAGTAGTTCGACCACATGCCGAGGTTGCGGCCCTGGAAGCTGATGCGCATTTCGCGGGCGCGGGCCAGGTTGGCCCAGTTCCGCGGCGCGTCGAACGTGACGCTCAGTTCGCGCAGCTTCACGTAGGTGCCGTCATCGATGTACGGCGAGATGTCGCCGCTGCCGTGCGTGCCGAACCGGTACTCGCCCAGCGTGCGGGCGGGATCCGGGGACGGATTGGCATAGTCGCGCGACTGACCACCTTCGTCGTACAGGTTCTTGGTCATGTCCGAGACATACCCGCCGTTCCGCCAGTCAAGCAGCGCAGTGACGGTGAACCGCTTGTACGTGACCGTGTTGAGGAACTGCATCGTGTGGCGCGGCGCCGCGTTGGCGATCACCGAGTCGCGCGTCACGCTGCCGGCCACCGTTTCCATCGGGGCGAGCTTGTGGCACGGCTTGCCGTCCGAGCCGGTGTTCTGCGTGAACACGCCGTTGACCGTCGTGTTGAGGCAGCTGAAGCGCTGGTTGCCCCAGATGTACGTCGTGAGCAGTCCTTCGGCGAAGCGGTTGCGGCCGTAGGCGACGCCGAAACCACCGAGCGCGAACGACGGCACCTGCAGCTTGTCCATCGTCTGCTCGTTGGTCTGATACGTCGTGCGGAACGTCCATTCGAGGTCGCGACGGCTGACCGGCACGATCGTCACGCCCATCTCGTATCCCGTCGTGGACATCTGCCCGCCGTTGATCGTCTGCGAGCTCAGGCCCGAGCTGGCCGGCAGCGGGAAGTTGACGAGCAGGTCCTTGATCGTGCGGTTGTAACGCGTCGCCTCGAAGCCGATCCGCTGATTCCACGCCGATCCGTCGAAGCCATACTCGGTTTCGTTCATCACTTCCGGCTTGATGAGCGGATTGCCGAGCGTCGTGGCCGCGACGAGGGATCCCGCGCCGCCGATGATGCCGCCCGACTGGATCGTCACATCACGCACTCCGTAGTTCGGCCGGTTGCCCGACTGGCCCCAGGCGGCGCGGAACTTGATCTCGTCCACCCGGTCCGTGAACTGCTTGAGCGGGTTCACGAGCCGGTAGCTGGCCGAGTACTTCGGGTACGTGTAGTACTGCTCGCGATCGCCGTTCGCCGTGCTGCGGTCGGCACGGAAGCCGGCGGACACGGCCAGCTTCTCGTCGAGCAGGATCAGCTGCTCGTTCAGGTAGTACGACTGGTCGCGGAACTCCTGGATCGAGTTGCCGAACGTGTTGTCCGTCGACGTCGTGGCGACGATCTTGCGGCTCGGAAGCAGGCCGCGCGAACGGATGTTGTAGCTCTGGATGTACTGGGTTTCGTACGTGCCGCCGCCCGACGTCTGCGCCGAGTTCCAGAAGCTCCACTTGGGCGAGTACGTCCAGACGGCGTTGAGGCCCTGATTGATGAAACGGCTCGTGTTCGTCAGGACCTGTGCGGTGCCGGGAAAGCCGTCGGCGGCCTCGAACTGCAGGTAGCCGGGCGAATACTGGTTCCCCTCGAACTGGTAGCGGTCGACGCCACCCACATACGACAGCTGGACCGTGTTGCTCGAGTTCGTGAACAGCGAGTAGCCGAGCCGGAGGTTGCCCGTCTGGCGCCACGTGTCCTCGTTGTTCGTCCAGTTCTCGAGCAGGTCGAACGGGTTCGACGCGGCCGTGCCGCCGCCGTTCATGAACATCGGGATGAACCGCCCCGGGGTCGTGCGCTGGGTGATGTCGTAGATCGCCGGCGCGTAACCGAACGCATAGATCGGGCTCGTGCCCGAGTTGTCGTTGTTGCCGATGCCGTTCTGGTTGAACGTATGGGTGACGTCAATGCCGCCGGACACGGTGAGCTTCTCACCCACGGTCTGGTCGAGGTTGATGCGGGCCGACGTGCGCCGCGCGCCGGTGTTGTACTGCGTGCCGGTCGTCTGCCGATCGTTCACGCCACCGTAGAACCGCGTGTTGCCCGAACCACCGGACGCCGAGAGAATGGTCTCGAACGACGGATCCGTCGTGCCGTACAGCTGCCCCTGCCAATCGTACCACTTGCACTTCGGCGTGCAGTTGGCGACCGCGACCGAGTCGGCCTTGGGCGACGATCCGAGCCACGGCTTGACCTCTGCATAGCTGTCGAACTTGCGCGAGCTCACGAGGCGCGTGACGCGCGCCGTGCCGACCCGCTGCGTCACGTTGTAGCGCGTCTGCCCGACCTTGCCCTTCTTGGTCGTGATGACGACGACGCCGTTCGTGGCGCGCGAGCCGTAGATGGCCGTGGCCGCCGCCGACTTGAGCACCTCGATGCTCTCGATGTCGTTCGGGTTGATGTCGGCCAGGCGGTTGACGGTCTGGTCCTGCGTCGAGCTCGTGGAGCCCGACGACCGCGAGATCGCCGCGAGACCGCCGGCGACCGAGGCGTTCGAGACCATGACGCCGTCAATCACGTAGAGCGGGTCGCCCTGCCCGAGGATGGACGTGGCGCCGCGGATCTGGATCTGCATGCCGCCGCCCGGCGTGCCGGAGTTCTCGAAGATCGCCGCGCCGGTCACCTTGCCGGCGAGGTTGCCTTCGAGTGACTTCGCGGGCGCCTTGATCAGCTCCTCCGCGCTCACCGACGCGATGGCCGTGGACGCGTTTCGCTTGTCCACCGTCGTCGCCTGACCGGTGACGGTCACACCTTCGAGCTGGAGGACGTCCTTCTCGAGCACGAAGTCGTGCGTTCCGCCCGACACGCGGGCCGTCTGCCGCTTGAAACCGATGGCGCGCACGAGGATCGTGACTTCTCCATCTGGAACGCGAAGCCGGTACTCACCGGCCGCGTTGGTCCGCACGCCGAGCGGCTGACCGAGCAGCGTGATGATTGCCTCGGCGACCGGGAGGCCGCCTTCGACCTGCGTCACCTTGCCGGTGACGTCGCGCCCTTGCGCGGACGCGAGCGTGGGTACGGACGCCATCAGCAGGGCGGCCGCGAATACAATGTTCCTGCGCACGAATTCTCCTCCGGAGAAGTGGGGTGCCGCGAACAGCCCAAATGGTGCTCCCGTTGGCTGCACGGCATCTCGGGACTGACAGCGAATGTCCGTGGCGGCGAAATGCCTGTCAAGCCACCGGCTGTCCCGGTGGCGGCGCGACTTGGCCGCGCGACCGCGCGAATCCTCCCGAATCCCGTGTGATGCGCACGATCCGCCGACGAGCGCCTCGGCGCCGGGCTCCGACGCCTATATTGAGCGACCCGACCTCATGATCCTTCTCGACAACGTCCACAAGGCCTTCGGGGCAAAGCAGGTGCTCACGGGGTTCACCCTCGAGGTGCGCGAGGGCGACATCGTGGTCATCCTCGGCTATTCGGGGTCGGGGAAAAGCGTCGCGATCAAGCACATCGTCGGACTGCTCGAGCCGGACGCGGGCACGGTGTTCGTCGACGGCAAGGAAGTCCCCAAGCTGTCGCGGCGCGAACTATATGAATTGCGGTCGAAGATCGGCTACGTCTTCCAGTTCGCGGCACTCTTCGACTCGCTGTCGGTCGGCGACAACGTGGCGATGGGCCTCCGCAAGCAGGGCCAGCTCTCCGATGCCCAGATCGCCGAGCGTGTGCACGAAGCCCTCGAACTCGTCGACCTTCCGGATGCCGCGCACCTGGCGCCGAGTGACCTCTCGGGCGGCATGCGCAAGCGTGTCGGCATCGCGCGGGCCATCGCGCTCCGCCCCAAGTACCTGCTCTATGACGAGCCCACGACCGGCCTCGACCCCGTGACCTCGGCCGTGATCGACGAACTCATGATGCGGATGCAGAAGACACTCGGCGTCACGAGCATCGTGATCACCCACGACCTGCGCACCGCGTGGACAGTGTCCACGAGGATCGCGATGCTGTACGAGGGCAAGGTACGGCAGGTCGGAACGCCGGACGAGATACGCGAAACCACCGACCCGGTGGTCCGGCAGTTCATCGAGGGCAAGGCGACGCCCGCAGACGGAGCAGTCGTGCCGTGACCCCGCGACGCCGGATCAGGGAGGAGACCTCGGCCGGTGGTGTCGTCGTCCGGCTCGACGGGGAACGGACGCTGGTGCTGCTGATCCGGGACGCGCACCAGGCCTGGGGGTTTCCCAAGGGGCATGTGGAGCGCGACGAGGGGCCTGAAGATGCGGCGCTGCGTGAGGTGCGCGAGGAGACCGGACTCGCCAACCTCGAAGTGATTGGCCCGCTCGATACGCTCCAATGGACATTTCGCTCGCGTGGCGCGCACGTGCGGAAGTCGTGCCACTTCTTCGCGATGGCGACGCCCGACGTCCGCACGCGACCGCAACGGCGCGAGGGAATCGTGTCGTGCCGCTGGGTGACCATCGACGAGGGTGTGCGGCTGCTGACGCACGAGAGCGCCCGCGACATGCTGGACGCCGCTCGCGAACGGATCGCGACCTTCGTCGCTGCGCACACGGCCTGACCGGTGGCAGCCCGCGCGTCCACGAAAAACGCGGCGGCCGGCGACGGTGGGCCGACGGTCGCCGCCTATTCCACGCGCGAGCGAACGCGTGAACTGCTGCGGCGGGCGTTTCCGCGGCGCCGCGGAAGGCTGATCGTCTGCCGCTCGGCCGCCGAACTCAACCGCACTCTCGGGCGCACGCTCGTGGACCTCGTCGTCGTGGACGTCGCGGCGCCGACGGACGAGACCTGGCTGGCCGCCCACTGCGCGCGTGAGTATCCGTGCACGCCTTTCTTTGGCATCGTGGCGCTCCGCCTCGGCGACGCACCGACAATCGCGCGATGCGCCGCGCTCGAGTTCGCCGACGTCCTTGCGGATGGAATTGACGACGGGTCGTTGCGCGACCTCGTAGCGCCGTTCGCGTTTACCGCCCGGTTTGCGGCGGCGCTGGGGCCCGCCCACGAGGCGCTCGGACTGTCGTCACCCGTTCAGCGGAAGGCGTGGCGCTGGATCGTCGAACGGGGTGGCCGTCCGGTGCGCACCGACCTTCTTGCCCGCGCCCTTGGTGTCACCCGGGAACACCTGAGCCGGAGCTTCGCGACGGCGGGCGCGCCGAACCTCAAACGCGTGATCGACTTGGTGCGGGTGATTGCAGCCGCGGAACTGGCCAAGAGCCCGGGTTACGACGCGGCCGATGTTGCGCGCGTGCTGCAGTACGCCTCGGCGTCCCATCTGGCGAGCACCGCCCAGCGGGTCTGCGGCACCCGCACGGCGTCCCTGGCCCGGCTCCGGACGGGGGACATCATCGAACGTTTCCAGCAGGGCAGGGGAAGAAGCCGAGGCTGATCCCCGCGGTTGTGCGGGGCTGCCAGATGCTGGCGAACAAGGCGCTCAACCGCTCTCTTTCCGGATTGCCCGAATCGCTTGCGCCAACCCGCGC
>CAZLAU010000109.1:0-9879 GCA_964557615.1 uncultured Gemmatimonas sp. | reverse complement strand
AAGACGCTGAAGGTGAAGCCAGGGAACACCTGCTCGCTCACCGCCGCGCCGCCCACGAGATGACGGCGCTCGAGGACGAGCACCTTCCGTCCCGCCCGCCCGAGGTATGCGGCCGCGATCAGCCCGTTGTGGCCGCCCCCGATGACGATCGCATCGTACTTGTTCATGAGCGTTTCCGCTCGGGGTTGAAGAAGGGCAGTTCGCTCACGCGCGCCTTGGCCTTCTTGCGGCGATGCTCAACCGTGACCTCCATCTCGACTTCCGTGCCTGGATCGCCGTGCGCGCCCTGCAGGTGCGCGAGGGCGATGTACTTCTTGAGGAAAGGGCTCCAGCTCCCGCTCGTCGCGTAGCCGACCTGCCTGCCGTCCACGTAGATCGGCACGCTCGTGCGCCATGCGGCGCCGGGCAGTCGCGGCGGCAGGCCAACGGCGGCGTACAGTGCTTCCAGTGAGTCCCAGTCCACGGTGATGCCGGTGAACCGCCACTCCGGCACCCGTGCCGACTCCGCCGCGAGTGCATCGCGCCCGACGAAGTACTCCTTCTTCAGGTTCACTGCCCACGCGAGTCCGAGTTCGTACGGCGACGACTTCTGCGCCTCGATGTGCGCCTTGTGCGCCGAGACGTAGTCCACGTCGAGGAGCATCAGCCCCGCCTCGATGCGCGCCATGTCGAGCGCGAGCATTCCCGCGGGGGTGACGTGGTAGGGTGTGCCCACCTCGATGAGCGCGTCCCAGAGGGGAAGCGCATCGTTCGCGTCCAGCCAGATCTCGTAGCCGAGGTCGCCGGTGTAGCCGGTGCGCGAGATCGTCACGGGAATCCCGCGCGCCTTCGCCTCGGTCACGCGGAAGTACCTGAGCGACCCGAGCTCGCGGTCGCAGAGCTGCTCGAGGATCGTGCGCGAGAGCGGCCCCTGCAACGCGAGCGCGCCGGTCGAGTCGGAAACGTCCTCGATCCTCACGCTGAGCCCGACCGCGTTCTCGTGCAGCCAGCGATAGCTGGGCTCCGCCGACGTGAGCCGCAACGTCGATTCCCCGAGCCGGGACACCGTGCCGTCGTCGATGACCTTGCCGGCGGAGTCACACCAGGGCGTGTAGTAGACCTGCCCGACCTTCATCGCCGCAACGTCGCGCGTGATCACGCGGTCGATCAGGCGCACCGCGTCGGCGCCGGTGACGAGGTACTTGTAGAGCGGGGAGATGTCGAGGAGCGCCGCCGAGTTGCGGATCGCGTGATACTCGCGCTCGTGCAGGAGTTCGTAGACGCTCGCGACGCAGTGACCGGCCCAGCGCCGCCACGACCGCCCCTGGTTGAGGGGCGCGGTGCGGGGATGGAAGGGAGTTTCGCGCAGCACGTTCGTGGGAGCGCCGGGGGTTACGCGCGCGTGAAGAGTTCGGGCACGGAGGAAAGTTCGCCACATGCGAGCCGCGCCGCAGCCCTCCCATAGATGGCGCCGAGGAGGTTTCCCGTGCCGCAGTACGCTCCCGTGGCCCAGACCCGCGGCGCCACCTCGGCAAGGACCGGCATCCCGTCATCGGTATACCCCACGCGCGCCGCCCAGCGGTGCGTGACCCGCGCGCGCGTGCCGACCCGGTCGCGCAAGACGGAGTCGAGGTACGCCTGGATCGCCTCCGACGGCGTCGCCGGCGCGTCCCACTCGGTCGCGAACGAACGGTTGCGCCCGCCACCCAGGGCAATGCGGCCGTCGGGAAGCTGCTGTCCGTAGTCGTAGCCGCCGGACATCGACACGGTCCAGGGAATCGAGGCGTCCGTGGCGGGCTCGGTGGCGAGCATCTGGAGGCGGGTGCTCCGCACCGTGCCGCGGAGCGCAGGGACAATCTCCTCCAGCCCGCCGTCCACCGCGATCACGATCCCGTCACAGGAGATGCGGCCGTCCGGCGTGCGCACCTGGCCCTCCCCCCAGTCGAGCGCGCGGGTGTGTTCGAAGAGCTTGGCCTGCTGGGCGAGCGCCATGCGCGCGAGCGCCCGGCCCCGTGCGACGGGCTGCACCGCCGCGTCGCCCGGCACGAAGACGGCGCGGCCGAACGCGGTGTCGCGTTCCTCGCACGCGATGCCGTCGGCCTGCATGGCGGCCATCATGGCCGCGGCGTCGCGCCACTCTGCGTCGTTCGCCGCGATGCGCATCGAACCGCAGCGCCGCAGCGCCTGCGGCGTCTCGCGTTGAATGCGGTCGATCTCACCTGCGGTGAGGCGATGCAACTCGCGCGCCCGGTTGCGGCCCAGCCTTGCCACGGCGTCGTGATACGAGTGCGAAACGCCGGCGCGCAGAATCCCGCCGTTGGCCCCGGCGGCGCCGCCTGCCGTCACCGTCGCGTCGATGCCGACGACGCTGTGGCCGAGCGACAGCCCTTCCAGCACCGCGCACAGCCCCGACGCACCGAGCCCGATGACGCAGAGATCGGCGTGGACGCTGCCACTGAGCGGCGGGAGGGGGGACCACGTGTCGTCATCCCAGACGGGACGGCGGGAGACGGCGGATGATGCGGAGGACAACGGCGCGTGTGGGGCAGGCGGTTTGCAGTGCGCTGGGACGGGACGGGGAATCTGCCGCGATCTTCCGCCGACCGCGAGCCACCGGCCCTGAACCGCGCACTCGCCGTTGCAGTAACTTCACGCAGACCAACCCTCGGATCCCATCCCATGCGCGCTACCGTATTGATTGCTCTCCTCGCCACGCAGCTGGGCGCCCAGGGCCGCGAAGCGGACTACGTCGCGAAGAATTTCCGTTTCACCACCGGCGAAACCCTCGCCGAGGTGAAGATCCACTACACCACGATCGGTACGCCGCGAAAGGACGCGCGCGGCATCGTGCGCAATGCCGTGCTGATCGGCCACGGCACCGGCGGCACGGGGCGGGGAACGTTCGTCGGGCGCGGATGGGCGGGCGAACTCTACGGTCCCGGCCAGCCCCTCGACACGACGAAGTTCTTCATCGTCCTCCCCGACAACCTGGGGCACGGACAATCAGCGAAGCCGAGCGACGGACTCAAGACGAAGTTCCCGCGCTACACCTACGACGACATGGTGAAGCTGCAGTACCAGCTCCTCACCGAGGGGCTGGGCGTGAACCACCTGCGCCTCGTGATGGGCACGTCGATGGGCTGCATGCACTCGTGGGTCTGGCTCTACACGTATCCCGACTTCATGGACGGCGCCGTGCCGCTCGCCTGCGCGCCGACGCCGATCGTGGGGCGCAACCGGATGATTCGCACGGCGATCATGGAATCGCTGCGCAACGACCCGGAATACAGGGGCGGGGAGTACACCGGCCGGCTCAGGGGAATGGATGCGGCACAGGGGTTCCTGTGGGTGATGGGCACTGCGCCGCTCAACAACCATCGTCTGGCGCCCACCACCGCTGCCGCCGACTCGGCGATGAAGCGCACCCTCGGCGGTGCAACCACCGACCCGAACAACATGATCTGGTACTTCGACGCGTCACGCGACTACGACCCGTCGAAGCACCTCGCCAGGATCAAGGCGCCGATCCTGCACATCAACTCGGCCGACGACTTCGTGAACCCGCCCGAGTTGAACAACGTCGAGCCATACACGAAGCAGCTCAAGAATGCGAAATTCGTGCTGCTCCCGATCACCGACCAGACGCGGGGGCATGGGACGCACAGCCAGCCGGCGATCTGGGGGAGACTCTTTGCCGAGTTCCTCAGCACCCTCCCGGAGCGGTGAGCGACAACGACGGGTGAGCGGTCTGCGGTAGGTCGGTTCGCAGAACGCGGGCGTGGACCGCCCGCCGCACCCCGCCCGCTCCGCACGCGTTGTGCGTCGTTCAGCGGTTCCCGTCGTTCCGGTACACCTTCCCTCCTTTCATCACGAACGAAACCCGGCGCACCCGCGTGATGTCGGCGATCGGATCGCCGTCCACGGCGATGATGTCGGCTTCGTAGCCGGGGAGCAGCGACCCGATCGTCGTGCCGAGGCCCAGTGACTCGGCGTTGAGCGACGTCGCCGCGGTAATCACGTGCATGGGGCTCTCGCCGGCCTTCTGCACGCGGCAGACCATGTCCTCGGCGTTGCGACCGTGCGCGCCCGCCACGGCGTCGGTGCCGTACGTCACCTTGAGGTTCGGCGTGGCCAGCGCGCGGCGCACCACGTCGGGCGCCACCGGAAGCATCCGCTCCATCACCGCGAACCCTTCGGCGTTGTAGTTCCCGATTCCGTCATACCTGGCGCGATTGTCGAGGTAGTTCGTGAAGATCAGCTCGCACTGCGGCTGGAACCACGTGCCACGCGCCGCCATCAGGTCGAGCGTCTCCTGCGTGGCGAAGAGGCCGTGGGTCACCTCGTGGCATCCGCCCGTCACCGCCGATTTGATCGCGGCGTCGGCGTGGGCATGCACCATCACGTTGAGACCCTGCGTGCGCGCCTCACTGCAGACGGCGGCAACCTGCTCGTCGGAAAGCGTCGGCGCTCCACCATCGCGGATGCTCCCGCTGGCGAACAGCTTGATGATCGTCGCGCCCTGGGACTTGCGTGTGCGCACGACCTGCCGGAGCGTGTCGGGGCTGCCGCGCTGGATGGCGCCGAGCGACGTGATGATGCGCGGGCCGGGCAAGCCCTGTGTGTCGATCCATTCGCGAAGGTCGCGGTCGTCGTTCGACCCGGGACTCTGGATCGTCGTGAACCCGGCCATTAGTGTCGCCGAGGCGTTGGCGGCGGCTGCGAGCATCGACTGCGCCGGCGTGTCGCCGTCGCCGGCCGTGTGGTAGCGGCCCTTCCGATTGAAATACCAGGTGAGGTGCGAATGGCCGTCAATGAACCCCGGCAGCAGCGTACGGGCGCCGAGGTCGATTACGCGAGCGCCCGCAGGCGTCGCCCCCCGTGCCCCAACCCGCACGATCCGCCCGCTGCGAACGACGATCTCCGCGTTCGTGATCGTCCGGCCGCGCCCATCGATCGCGCGCTCGGCCCGCACGACGGTCACGGAATCCTGCGCGCGCGACGCCGTCGCGGCGCCGGCAATCAGCACGGCGCCAATCGGCAGGGCGGCAACTGCGCGGCGAACGGATGTCATTGTGGTCCTCCCGGCCGGTCCGGCCAGTGGTCAGCGTGGCGGCTCCGCCTGCTCACGACGGGACTGCTGCAGCACGCGGAGCTTTCCCCCGGCCAGCGCGAACGCCGGCCCCAGCACGATCAGCAGCGCGAGGTGGAACGGCTCCTGCCCCGCCCGGGGGGTGAGGTAGTTCGACGCGCTGTACACCATCACCATCACGGCGAGGACTGCGGTGTGCGCCGATGGGCGGTCGGGCGCGAGCGCCGCGGTGGCGTACCCGCCGAAGGCGGCGGCCAGCGACGAATACGCGACGCCGATTGCCAGGAACGCGGGCGTCGGCGCAAAGCGGTTGGGTTCCATGAGCATCGCCGTGACCACGGCGGCCACGACGATCGTGAACGTCATGATCGCGAACCCCGCGATCAGGGCAATCACGGTCTTCAGCATCGGCTATGCGGATACGGCGGCGGCCGCGGCCGCGAGCGTCTCGCCGCCCGAATACGCCTGGACGGCCACCGCAGTCTCCGCCTTGAGCGGTTCGCGGGCGCCCGACACCGTGAGCGGTGCGACACGATTGGCGATCATTTCGACGCGCGCCCGCGCAACGCCGGGCACGGCGCGCGGCATCACGATGAGGAGCTCGTTGGTGCTCCACCGGTACACCCGGTCGTGGGTGCGGACGGCGCTGTCCAGCACGCCGCCAACGTTCACCACGAGCGCTTCGGCGATCTCGGGGCCGTGCTCGTTCGCCACGCGCTGGAAGTTTGCGATCCGCACGAAGGCAACCGACCCGAAGCTCGCGCGGGCGAAGTCGAGGCCGACGAATGCGTCAAAGGCGCGACGACCGAGGAGCCGGGCCTTTGCGTCGTACAGGTCTCCGAGCTTCTCGCGGTCCTGGACGAGCCGCAGGTGCGCGCGGGTGTCGTCCGCCTCGTGCCGCGAGTCCTCGAAGATCAGCCGCACCATCGCCCAGGCGAGCGCAAATCGAAGGATCAGGTCGGTGTAGAAGCCGTACCGGCTGTAGCGCGTGAGCCACGGATTGCCGAGTACCTCGGGGGCGAACACCTCGGCCAGGTGGTACAGGCCGAGCGATCCTGACAAGGCGGCAAGCATGAAGCAGGCGAACGCCGCGAAACGGGTGCCGGAGCTGCGCCGCGATCGCGGCAGCGAGGCGAACACCCACGCGCAGTATCCGAACGCAATCATGCCGACCGGGCCGTGCAGCATCCGCAGCGGGGCCAGCGGCGTGCGAGTCGTGTCGGCGAGCAGCGCCAGGCCGATGGCGAGCACCAACGCGACCTTCGGAAGCCACTTCGCCACCTCGCCGCGCGTGAAGATCTGCACGCCGCTCACTACCATCGCCATCGTCAACAGCCGGAATGCCAGGAATGCCGCTGCGGTCAGCTTTGTCGTGACAGGCGAGGCGGGATAGAACACGCTCGACGGGTCGACAAACCGCTCGTAGAACAGCCCGGCCGTGAGCGACACGGCAAAGAAGACGAAGGACTTTTCCCACGCCTTGAAGTACGGGCGCCGGTCGGCAGGGCCGCGCAGCAGTGCAAACGCCCCGATGATCACGAGGACGCCGAGCAGCTCGATCAGTGGTCCGAGAGCGGCCAGGTACAGATTGGGCGACAGCGTGCTCATGGGGGTTGGTTAATCGGTGACGTCAGCGATCCGCGAGCGCGGCGGGGGCGAGGGCTCCCAACGGTTTGTTCACTCCGGTGACGATCCGGCGGTGGTAGTCGAGCTGGCCGAGGTGGTATCCGAGGTGAACGGCCAGATGTGCAATGAACCGGCCAACGGGGAGTCTGGCGCCGGCCACCTCGAGCGGGAACGGCTGGTCGAGCCGGGCGTCATCGAGCATGGCCAGCGCGCGCGTGACCTCGTCGGACGCCGCTTCCACCTGCCGGATGAGTTCGTCGCGACCGATGTCGCGTGCGCTGAACTCCGCATCCCGGTCACGCACGTACCCGCTGCCGCCAAGTTGGGCGCCAATGAACCACCGCAGGTTGCCGGCGATGTGCAGCGCCAGCGTCCCCGCGGAGTTCGGCAAGCCGGGTGGCAGTGTCCATATTGCGGCCGTGTCCGGATAGGCCAGCAGTTCGTCGCGCACGGTCGCGAGTTCGCGACCGATCAGCCGCGCGTAATCACCTTGCACGCCCATGGTATGTGACTCCAATTGATGCACCGCCAAGATAATGCGCGGTTGTGGAGTCGGTGAGGCCGCCGGTTAAGCTGCAGTTCTCACGAGGAGCCAATGATGTCACGCCTGATTCGCCTGTTCGCCCTGCCCGTCGTCGCCGTCTTGCTGGTCGCGGCGACACCCGAGGATCCGCCGCTCCGCGGCTTTACGGCCGAGTCGTCGAAAGTGCAGCGGGAATGGGAGGCCAAGTTCCGCGCGATTCCGGATGCCGGGCGCATCCGCGAGACGTTGCGGTTGCTGTCGGCGCGGCCGAACCATCTGGGCTCGCCGCACCAGAAGCAGAACGCCGAGTACTTGCGCGACCAGTTCCGCTCGTGGGGCTGGCAGGCGGAGCTGGAGGAGTTCCACGTGCTGTTCCCGACGCCGCGCGAGCGACTGCTGGAGATGGTGGCGCCGACGAAGTTCGTGGCGCGGCTCGAGGAGCCGGCGCTCAAGGAAGACGCGACGAGTGGGCAGAAGGCCGAGCAGCTGCCGACCTACAATTCCTATTCAGGCGACGGTGACGTGACGGCGCCGCTCGTGTACGTGAACTACGGCACGCCGGCGGACTACGAGGAACTCGAGCGGCGCGGGATTTCCGTGCGCGGCGCCATCGTGATTGCGCGATACGGCGGGAGCTGGCGCGGCATCAAGCCGAAGGTTGCGTACGAGCACGGCGCCGTGGGCTGCTTGATCTACTCGGATCCCCGCGATGACGGGTACGCGCAGGGTGAGGTGTATCCGGCCGGTCCGTGGCGCCCGAAGGACGGGGTGCAGCGCGGCAGTGTGATGGACATGCCGGTGCATCCGGGCGACCCGCTGACGCCGAACATCGGCGCGACGCGCGATGCCCGCCGGCTCGACCAGAAGGACGCCGTGACGATCATGAAGATCCCGGTGATGCCCATCTCGTACGCCGACGCGCAGCCGCTCCTGGCGGCGATGACCGGCCCCGTGGCGCCCGCGGCGTGGCGCGGCGCGCTGCCGATTACCTACCGCATCGGGCCGGGCCCGGCGCGCGTGCGCCTGAAGCTGGCGTTCGACTGGAAGATCACGCCGCTCTACAACGTGATTGCACGCATCCCGGGTTCCACGTGGCCGGACGAGTGGGTGGTGCGCGGCAATCATATGGATGGATGGGTGAATGGGGCGCAGGACCCGTTGTCGGGTCTCGTACCGCAGCTCGAAGAGGCGCGCGCGATGGGCGAGCTGCTCAAGCAGGGCTGGCGGCCGAAGCGCACGATCGTCTATGCCGCGTGGGACGGCGAGGAGCACGGACTGATCGGGTCCACCGAGTGGGCGGAACTGCACGCCGACGAGCTCCAGCGGAAGGCGGTGATGTACCTCAACACGGACGGCAACGGCCGCGGGTTCCTGCAGGCGGGCGGATCGCACTACCTCGAGCACCTGGTCAACTCGGTGGCGCGCGACGTCGAGGATCCGGAAACGAAACAATCCGTGTGGAAGCGCTGGCAGGCGGCGGTGATCCGCAACGGCGACGCGAAGGCGAAGGCCGAGGCCCGCGGTGGGCGCGCTGACCTTCGCATCGACGCCCTTGGCTCTGGCTCGGACTACACGCCGTTCATCCAGCACCTCGGCATTCCCACGCTGAACATGGGATTCGGCGGGGAGGACGGCGGGGGCATCTACCACTCGATCTACGACTCCTTCTCGTGGTACACCCGGTTCAGCGACACCACGTTCGCGTATGGGCGCGCACTGGCGCAGACGGCCGGCTCGATCATCCTGCGCACGGCGGGCGCCGACGTCCTGCCGTTCCAGTTCGATCACCTCGCGGAAACGGCCCGCGGGTATGCCACCGAGGTCAAGGCACTCCGAGACTCGGAAGCGGCGCGGATTGCCGAAACGGCACGTCAGCACGACGAAGGGGTGTTCGACGCGACGAACGATCCGTGGAACCCGCTGCGGCCGCCGCGGCGCGAGCCACTGGCGCCAAACCTGGAGTTCAGCGCGCTCGACAATGCGGTGGACTCGCTCGCGCGCGCCGCGCAACGGTACGAGCGCGCGCACACGCTGGCGGTGGCGGCGAACCTGGGGGCAATCGCGTTCGGTCCGCTGAATGCGCTGCTCCGCACGGCGGATCAGGAGCTGCTGCTGCCGGAGGGGCTGCCGAAGCGCCCGTGGTTCCGGCACTCGCTGTATGCGCCCGGCTTGTACACGGGATACGGGGTGAAGACGATGCCGGGGCCGCGCGAGGCGATCGACCAGCACGACTGGAAGAGCGCGAACGTGGAGCTGGCGCGCGTCGCTGGCGCGCTGGATCGCGAGGCGGCACTGATCCACAAGGCGGCGGCGCTGCTCGAGCGGCGCGTGGTGCCATAAAGAGGTCTCCAGCGACGGCGAAACCCCAAAAACATGAAACCACGGAGCTCGCGGAGAACTGCCGGAGATTCGCGGAAACAAACGAAGCCGGGGGAGCGTCGCCCGACCGCAACGGCCCTGAAGAAGGAACGGCAAAGACAACTGATGGGGGAACTGCAACTACAACAGCAGTGGACCGTCTGATGTAAGGGACCATCCTAGCCGCGTGGCCGCCGTCGAACCCCAATCCCATCCTGTTGTTGCAGTTAACCCTTCAGTTGTAGTTGCAGTTGCAGTTGTAGTTGCAGTTGTAGTTGCAGTTGTAGTTGCAGTTGTAGTTGCA
>CAZLAU010000108.1:0-9935 GCA_964557615.1 uncultured Gemmatimonas sp. | reverse complement strand
AGCAGGCTCACGAGCGCGCTCGACGTGTGCGACTCGGCGAGGTCGGGACCGTACTTGAGCGCATTGTCCGCGGCGGCGCGCGCCTTGAGCCGCGCCTCGCCGGGTTGCACCTGGCCGTAGTAGCCGAGAAGGCTGTAGGTGTCGGCGATGCCCGACCACGCGAGCGCGTATTCCGGGTCGTGTTCCAGCGCGCGCTGCATCTCGGCGAGGCCGAGCGGAATGTGCCGGCCGCGCTTGTAGAGCAGCGCGCGGCCCTTGAGGTAGGCCTCGTACGCCTCGATGCTCGCGGTGGCGCGCTGCGCCTTGCTGGCCGCGCCGATGTCGAGCGTCGTCTTCATCTTCGTCGCGATCGTCGCCGCGATCTCGTCCTGCACGGCAAAGACGTCCTCGATCTCGCGGTCGTACTTGTCGGACCAGAGATGGTAGCCGTCCGTGACGTCAATCAGCTGCGCGGTGATGC
The DNA here is from genome assembly GCA_964557615.1 of uncultured Gemmatimonas sp. GTDB lineage: Bacteria > Gemmatimonadota > Gemmatimonadetes > Gemmatimonadales > Gemmatimonadaceae > Fen-1231. The sequence goes on along the minus strand of CAZLAU010000108.1, from coordinate 9,475 downwards.
GCACGCGCTTCCCCGCCCGGCGCACGGACCCCTCGAGCACGGTGCGCACGCCGAGTTGCTCACCGATCACGCGCAGGTCCTGGTTCTTGCCCTTGAACGAGAACGACGACGTGCGCCCCGCCACCTTGAGTTCGGCAATCTGGGCGAGCGCGTTCAGAATCTCCTCCGTGATGCCGTCCGCGAAGAACTCGTTCTCGGGGTCGGTGCTCATATTCGCGAACGGGAGCACTGCGATCGACTTCTCGGGCGCGACTTGTGCCTTGCCCGCGGGCCCGGCGTCCACCTCGGTGAGCGCCGCCGCGAAGTGCTGGCCGGTCTCGAACCGGTCGATCGGCGTGCGCGCGAGCGCCTTCTGCACGGCCCGCGCCACGGGGCGCGGCACGCCCTCGCGCAGCGCGGTAATGTCGGCCGGGGTCTGGACGAACCGCTTGGCGATCACGGCCTGGATAGTGGGCCCGGTGAACGGCGGCTCGCCGGTGAGCATCTCGTAGAGCATGCAGCCGAGCGAGTAGAGGTCGCTCCGGCCATCTACGGTCTCGCCCGCGGCCTGCTCCGGACTCATGTAGGTCGGCGTGCCGACGGTGGCGCCGGTGTTCGTGAACGTGTCGCCCTCGACGTCGCTCACCGCCTTTCCGATGCCGAAATCCGCCACCATCGCGCTTCCCTCGTGGAGCATGATGTTCTCGGGCTTGATGTCGCGGTGCACGACGCCCTGTCGGTGCGCATAGTCGAGCGCCCTGGCAACCTCCTGCCCGATGCGCACGGCCTCGGCCACGGGCATCGGCCCGGAGGCCGCGAGCCGGTCGCGCACCGATCGTCCCTCGACGTTCGGCATCACATAGAACAACAACCCGCCGGCCTGTCCCGAATCGAACAATGGCAGGATGTTGGGGTGCGACAGCCGGGCCGCGAGCGCGATCTCCCTGAGGAATCGCTCCGCGCCGACGGTCTGCGCCACGTCGGCCTGGAGCACCTTGATGGCGACCTCGCGCTTGTGCTTGATGTCGTGCGCGAGGTACACGGTGGCCATTCCGCCCTTGCCGAGTTCCCTCGTGATCCGGTATCGGTCAGCGAGCGCGACCGCGATGCCGCCGTGGCCGTCGTGGCCGTCGGTCATGAATTGCTGCCCGGGGACTCGTTCGGCTCGGCGTGCATGCGCGGTGAAACTTGCGCGGCCGGTGGCGTGACCGGCAACCACGACGTGAGTACCGTGCGGCGCGATGGCGGCGGCGCACGCCGAACGGCCTGCGGGCGTCCGTTCCCTGTGCCGGAATCGCGTGATACATTCTGCGGCGCCGCACTTCGCCCCCCGGCGCCGTCTGCGAACCCGCGCGCCACCGGCCGATCCACTCCTCACTCCGGAGAGCTCAACGTGACATCCCCTCGTGCGATCACCTGCCTGGCCATCGTGGCACTCGCCGCGTGTTCCGGCGGTGCGGGATCCAGTGGAGCCAGCATAGGCTCGGCCGGTTCCGGAGGCGGCCCGATCGACTGGGCGGCGGCGGACTCGGAGACCGTCCGTCACTTCCAGGCCATCATGCGCATGGACACGCGCGATCCGCCGGGCGGAGAGAAGCCCGCCGCAGATTACCTCGTGAACGTGCTGCGGGCGGAGGGCATCGAGGTGCAGACCTATGCACTGGAGCCGAACCGGCCGAACGTCGTCGCGCGCATTCGCGGCAACGGATCCAAGCGCCCCATCCTCATCATGGGGCACACGGACGTCGTGAACGTGGACTCCACGAAGTGGCGGTTCTCGCCGTTCTCCGCGACGCGCGACAGCGGATGGATCTACGGGCGCGGCGCCGTGGACGACAAGGACAACGTGGCGGCCTCGCTGATGGTGATGCTCCTGCTGAAGCGGCAGGGCGTCACGCTCGACCGCGACGTGATCTTCCTCGCCGAGTCGGGAGAGGAAGGTTCGACGCGCGTGGGCATCCAGTACATGGTGAACCAGCAGTTCCCGACGATTGACGCCGAGTACTGCCTCGCCGAGGGCGGCGGCGTGACCCGCGGCGGCGGCGCGGTTCGTTACGCAAGCGTGGCCACGACGGAGAAGATTCCCCGCGCAATCACGCTCACCGCCCGCGGGACGTCCGGTCACGGCTCCGTGCCGCTCGAGTCCAACGCGGTCGTGCGGCTCTCAACGGCAGTCGCGCGCTTTGCGACGTGGCGTCCGCCGGTGCGGCTCAACGAGACGACCCGCGAGTACTTCACGCGGCTCGCCACGATCTCAACGCCGGAGCGGGCCCGCAACTATCGCGACGTCGTGAGCAACGACCCGCGGCGCGTGGCCGCCGCCGACGAGTACCTCCGGCGCAACGAGCCCCGCCACGCCTCGATGCTGCGCACGTCCATTTCACCCACGATCGTGCAGGGCGGATACCGGGTGAACGTCATTCCGTCGGAAGCGTCGGCGACGCTCGACGTGCGGATGCTCCCCGACGAGGACACGACGGCGTTCCTCGAGCTGATCCGCACGGTGGTGAACGACGCGGCGGTTGACGTCTCCTACGCGGCCCGTGACGTGCGGCCCGGGACCCCGGCCGCGAGTCTCGCCTCGGAAGCGTTCCGTGCGGTCGAGGCGGCGACGACCGCCGTGTACAACACGACCACGCTGCCGACGATGCTGACCGGCGCGACCGACATGGCGTACGTCCGGGCCAAGGGCGTGGAGTGCTATGGCATTGGGCCGGCGGTGGATGAAGAGGATGGACCGCGCGGGTACGGCGCGCACAGTGATCTCGAGCGGATCCTGGAAGCCGAACTCACCCGGTTCGTGCGGTTCCAGTACGAGGTGGTTCGCCGGTTGGCGGCCGCGCAGGGGGCAACGGAACGGCCCTGACGGCGCCTGGCCAGAACAGATGCGGCGGACCCGGCTTGTGACACGCCACAGCCGTGGCTTGACATCTGATGCGTGATGTGCTAGCATCAGATGCATGCGCACCACCCTCGACATCGCCGACGACGTGCTCGCCGCGGCCAAGGAACGCGCGCGCCGCGAGAACAAGACCGCCGGTGAGGTGGTCTCGGAACTCCTGCGCCAGGCGCTCACCGCCCCGCCCCCGCCTGCGGTGCGTGAGCCGAAGGCTGTCTATGGGCTCAAGCCGTTCCCCCGGCGCGGCGGCGTCGTGACGAACGAGCTGATTGACGGACTTCGCGGCGACGACGCCTACTGATGGCTGCCCCGCCGTGCGCGCTGCTCGACGTCAACGTCCTCATCGCGCTCCTCGATGCCGACCATGCGTCCCACGGCACCGCGCTCGACTGGTTCACGGAGAACGCCAAGCACGGATGGGCCTCGTGCCCCATCACGCAGAACGGCTGCGTGCGGATCATGTCGCACCCCGGCTACCCGAATGCCCGACCGGTCGCGGATGTAGCCGCGCGACTTCGCGATGCCACGGCGCACACGGCGCACCGCTTCTGGCCGGATGACGTCAGCCTCCTCGACGACTCGCTCGTGGACACCACCCGAGTCCACGGCCCCCGCCAACTGACCGATGCCTACCTCCTTGCCCTTGCGGTGAGCAACAACGGGCGGCTGGTGACGTTCGATTCAAGTGTGGCCGCGAGCGCGGTGCGAGGCGCGAAGCCCCGGCACCTCGTCACGATCTAGACGGACGCCGTTCCGGCGGCCCCTGTCCGGCTGGGGCCGGCCGCGGGATGCATCGCAGTTGGCGGGTTCCATCGGTCGCGACCAATTTCCTCCCCTTCCCAACCAAGCCTCGTGACCTGGCCCATCTCGGATCGCCTGCGCGACTACCTCGAGGTGTCGTACACGCTCGAGCGCGTGCTCGGCGTGGGCGGCATGGGCTGCGTGCTGCTGGCCACCGAACGCATGCTCGAGCGGCGCGTGGCCATCAAGGTGCTGCGCGCCGACGCAGCCGGTGACACCGAACTCCGCGAACGCTTCCGGCGCGAGGCGCGCACCGCAGCGCGGCTGAACCACGCGAACATCGTGCCGCTCCACACGTTCGGCGAGGTGGATGGCGAGATGTACTTCGTGATGGCCTTCGTGGACGGTGAGACGCTCGCGGCGCGACTTCGCCGACTCGGCGCCCTCGATCCCGGTGAGGTGCGCCGCATCACGGCGGCACTCGCCGACGCGCTGGACTATGCGCATGGCGCCGGGATTGTCCATCGGGACATCAAGCCGGAGAATGTCCTCATTGACGAGTCCGGGCGGCCCCTGCTGACCGACTTCGGAATCGCGCGCGAGCAGACGGCGACGTCGCTGACGCAGACCGGCGTCATTGTCGGCACACCGCACTACATGGCCCCCGAGCAGGCAGCCGGTGACCGCCAGACCGACGGCCGCGCGGACATCTACTCACTCGGCGTCGTCGCGTATCGCGCGTTTTCGGGGCGGCTCCCCTTTGGCGGCGAGACAATCCAGGACGTACTGCGACAGCACATGGTCGCCGAACCGGCGCCGGTGCCGGCGGAACGTGCGGGGCTCGACGCCGCCCTCACGGAGATCATCGGGCGGGCCCTCCGCAAGGATCCCGCCGGGCGATGGACGACGGCTCGGGAATTCGGCGACGCGCTGCGCAGCGACGACTCCGACGAGGCGCTTCCGGAAGCGCTCGTCACAATCGACGCCTCGTTCGGCCGGATGCTCTGGCTGATGGCAGTGCTCTGCGGCGTGGTGGCGCTTGCCCCGTTCTACACCGGTGATGCCACCTGGGGCGAAGTCGTGAAGGTGATCGGCGCGGTGGCGGTATTCGGCGCGGCATTGCCCTTCTTCGCGGCCGCGATTGCCGCGCGCGCGGCGGGCGTGCCATTCGCGCGGGCGTGGGCGCTGGGCTGGCGCACGCCGAAGCCGTGGAAATCGTGGTGGCCGGCGAGGTTCCGGCGCTCCGGCGATGTCTGGGACCGACTCCCACTCGAACTGCGATTTATTAACAGCGCGAACGACCTCATGACCTGGGCCGCACTGCCGGTCATGGCGTGGGGGGTCGTGTGGGTGCTCTCGCCGCCGGGCCGCGACGCGGCCGTTCAATTCCTGACGGAGGCACCTCGGTGGCTTCGGGGCTCAACCATCGGCGGCGCCGTGCTCGCCGAGCTGGGGATACTGGGCGCGATGGCCGCCGCGGGCTGGCGCCTTCGCAAGCGACACGGATTGACCGGGAGGACCCTGCGCGACTTGGCCTCCATGTCGCTCATCGATCCGCGGTGGCGTCAGGCGAAGTTTGCCCAACTGCTCCGCCCGCCAGGCCGTGAGCCGGCTGGATTTCCGCCTGGAACTGCATCCGGCGACGTCGCCGCAATCGAGCGGCTCGTGCGAGAACTGGCGAGGCTGGGCCGCGCGCTCCCCGATGGGCTGGCCAGCGCCGTGAAGGCAGCGGCGCATGCACGCTCTGAACTCGCCGCCGAGGCCGAGCGGTTGCGCAGCGAGGTCGATCCCCAGGCGATCGCGGCGCTCGACCGGCGCATCGCGTCGCTCGACGGCTCACCCCGTGACGCCGATGTGCGCGCACTGCTCGCCAGCCAGCGCGAGCTGATGGCGCGCATCGAGCAGCGGGTCGCGAGCGTTGGCGAGCGCCGCCTCCGACTCGACGAGCAGATGCGGCTGCTCCACGAGCAATTGATCGCGCTTCGGGCAGACGGGGCTGCGTCGCACGACGAGATCACAGGGCGAATCCGGGAGATGAGCGCGGACCTGAAGCGAATCGGCGACGCGTATGGCGAGGCGGATCGTGCAGCGGGGGGCGCGACGGGGGGCGCGACGGCGGGGGCGACGGGTCGCGACTCGACGTCCCCCGGGCGGTGACGCCCCGCTGGCCCGCTCTCGCGGCCGCGACCGGCGTTCCGTAGCTTCGGTGGCACATGGATCCCCTCACACGGCTCCAGAACTCCCTTGCCGGCCGCTATGCCGTGGTGCGCGAGGTCGGCGCCGGCGGGATGGCCACCGTCTATCTCGCCCGCGACGTGAAGCACGACCGCCACGTCGCCCTCAAGGTGCTGCGCCCCGAGCTCGGCGCCGTGCTCGGCGTTGAACGGTTCCTCTCCGAGATCAAGGTCACCGCGAACCTGCAACATCCGCACCTGCTGCCGCTGTTCGACTCAGGGGAGGCCGACGGCCTCCTCTTCTACGTCATGCCCTACGTGGAAGGCGAGTCGCTGCGCGCGCGGCTCGACCGCGAGCATCAGCTCCCGGTGGACGAGGCGATGCGGATCACGCTGGCCGCGGCAAGCGCACTCGAGTACGCGCACCGCGCCGGCGTCATCCATCGCGACCTGAAGCCGGAGAACATCCTCCTCCAGCACGGCGAGCCCGTGATCTCGGACTTTGGCATCGCGCTCGCCGTGAGCAACGCGGGCGGAGCCCGGGTGACGCAAACGGGCCTCTCGCTCGGCACGCCGCAGTACATGAGTCCGGAGCAGGCCACCGGTGACCGCGACGTGGACGGGCGCAGCGACATCTACTCGCTCGCCGCCGTGCTCTACGAGATGCTCACCGGAGAGCCGCCGCACCAGGGGAAGACGGCGCAGGCCATCATTGCGCGGGTGCTGACGGAAAAGGTGAACAGCGTCCGGGTGATGCGCGACACCGTTCCCGCACATGTTGACGCGGCCCTCTTGAAGGCGCTGGCAAAGCTCCCCGCGGATCGGTTCGCATCGGCCGCCGAGTTCAGCGGCGCGCTGCGCAACCCGTCGAGCGCTGCCACCGCAACGGCCGTGACGGGAACCCGCACGACCGAGGCGAGCGGATTCCGGCATCCGTGGTGGAGTCGCGCCCGCCCTGTGCTGCCGTGGGCCCTCGCGGCGGTCGGCATCGGCGCTGCGGTGTTGGCGTACGGCTCACGAACGGTCACTCCGCCGATGGTCGTGAAGTTCCGGATTCCCATTCCGCCCTCGGTGGGGTTTGGGCCGGCCAACTCGCCGCTGGCCGTGTCGCCCGATGGGAGCGCGATCGTCGTGGGCTCCCTCGTCCAGAACGCCGGCGGCCTCTTCGTGCGCCCCCTGGGGAGCACCGATCTCACCCCGATTCCGGGCACACAGGGAGCGCGTTGGGCGTTCTTCTCGCCGGACGGCAGCTCGATCGGGTTCAGCACGCTGGCGGGGCTGATGCGCGTGCCCCGCACGGGCGGGCCGGCGGTGACGATCGCGGCAAATGCGTCCGGCGCTGGCCGCGCGTCGTGGAGCGAGCGCGATGAAATCGTCTACGTGAGGTCAGACACGGCAGGCCTGTGGTTGGTCAACGCTGACGGCGGACGACCGCGACGGCTCACCGTGCCCGACTCTGCACTGGATGAACGGTTGCACCGTACACCGCGCTTCCTGCCCGGCGGAAACGCCATCGTCTTTTCCATCACCAGCCTGGACGGAAGTCGGCGGACGCTCGCTGCCGCGACGCTCGATGGAACGGTGACGCGACTCGGGCAGGAGGGCAGCGCACCCCGGTACGTCAATGACGGGCTGCTCTTCTTCGAGGACATGGCCGGCACGGTGCTCGCCGCGCCATTCGATCCCGGGAAACTCGCCATCACCGGCCCGCCCCGGCCGGTCCTCCAGGGCGTCTTTCAGCAAATAACAGGCGTCGGCCTCTGGGACGTCGCACCGAATGGTACGATGGTGCAATTCGGGAGTGCCGAGGCAGGATTGCTGGTGGAAGTCGAACGCAGTGGAGCCGAGACCCCGATGCTCGCCGAACCCGGCCTGTTCCGCCGTCCCAGCGTGTCGCCCGCGGGCGATCGCGTGGTTGTGGAGGTGGCGAGAGGCGCGGGTGCCCCGACGCCCGCCGGTGGCACTGACCTCTGGATGGTGGATCGGGCGGACAGAACGATGAGCCGATTCACATTCGGGGAAACGAGCATGGATCCCGTGTGGACGCGCGACGGCAAACGTGTCGCGTATGCGCGCCTCGCCCGGAGCACCGCCACGTACGACATCTTCTGGCAGCCGTCGGACAACAGCGGCGCTGCCGAACCACTCTACGAGGCGCTCGGCTCACAATGGCCGTACGGATTCACGCTTGACGGCAAGCTGCTGCTCGACGAAGCCGTCGAGCGGAACCCGACGCGGGTTTCGACGGTGCCCGTGCCTGTCAACGGCGCCACCGCAACGCCACTGATCGAGTCGGAGTATACCAACCGCCTGGGCCAGCTGTCGCGCGACGGCAAGTGGATTGCCTATACCTCAACGGAGTCCGGCCGCACGGACGTGTACGTTCGTCCGTACCCCAGCCTGAATGGCAAGTGGGCCATTTCGGCCAGTGGCGGCGACCAGCCGCGCTGGAATCCGAACGGGCGCGAGCTGTTCTATCGCGATGGATCAAGAATCGTCTCGGTGACCATCGCGACATCGCCGACCTTCACGGTGCTCGGCCGCCGCCCCTTGTTCGAAGACGTGTACGATCGCGCCGGGACCCTCAACTGGGACGTCCTTCCCGATGGCAACCGTTTCGTGCTGATCAAGCCGCCGCAGACCAGCGCGCAACTGCTGGTCACCGTCAACTGGCCCGAAGAACTGAAGCAGACGGTGCGAAAGCCGTAGGCGCACGCGGCCGCCGGCCCCGCGCACGGTCAACGCGGAGGCCGAGCGCGCGCTCGGCACGCGATTCGACCAGCGGAAGTTCCACGACGCGATCCTCGCGCTCGGTTCGGTGCCGCTGTCGGTGCTCGAGGCGCGGATGGCGCAGTTCATCGCCGGGGTGGGAACAACCCGCCGCCGCCGGCGCGGTAGGATCGGCGACGAGGCGCCACAACTGTACCGGATCCGGCCATTCCCGATTCGTGGACACCCGCATCATTTCGCGGCAGTGACTGCGATCAGCGCACACCGCGCAGCAGAACTACCCCGGGCGCCGTTCATTGTGGTATCGTGGGACAGCACCGTCGTCCGTCTCGAACCCCTCGACCGATGACCGACAAGCCTCCCGTCAATCCGGAAGACCTGCGCGACGCGAAGCGGTATCGGGTGGACGCGCCAGTCGAGTTCATCGTCGGACAGGGCGTGGCGCGCGACCTCTCGACGTCGGGCCTCTACTTCGTGTGCGAGAAGCCGCTGCAGGTGGGATACGAGCTCACGCTCACCATCCAGCTCGACGACAAGGTGGCCGACATGCCCGTCAAGATGGAGTGCAAGGGCACCATCGTGCGCGTGGAGGAGGTGGACGGGCGCATCGGCGTGGCCGTCCGGCTCGCGGACCCGAAAGCCACATAGGGCGTCGTCGTCGGCCGACTCCTGGGCGGAAGGCAACCTTTTCGGCGGGAAGGGTATCTCAAGGTTTGATCCTTCACCCCCCGAGGCCCCATGCTCCGCCGTGCCGTGCTCGCCGCGCTCCTCGCCGTTGTTGCGATCGCCGTTCCAGCAAGTGCGCAGAACCCGGCGCCTCCGGCAACTGATTCAGCCAACTCGATTGCGGTGAAGGTGTTCGTGGACTGCCAGGGCGCACGATGCGACCAGCAGTTCCTCGTGGACCAGATGCGCTGGGTGAACTTCGTGCGGGATCGCCTGTTCGCGGATG
>CAZLAU010000107.1:0-9953 GCA_964557615.1 uncultured Gemmatimonas sp. | reverse complement strand
GCGATGACCGGCGAGATCACGCTCCGCGGGCGTGTGCTGCCCATCGGCGGAGTCAAGGAAAAAGTGCTCGGCGCCCTGCGCGCCGGGATGACCACGATCGTGATCCCCAAGGAAAACGAGGCCGACCTCGAGGACGTGCCCGACGAGGCGAAACAGAAACTGAAGTTCCACGGCGTCGAGACGCTGGAGGAAGTCCTCAAGCTCGCTCTGGTGGACGACACGGCCGGTCAGAAGAAGATCCAGGTCGTCTGACCCACCGGGCGCAAAGCACACGGGCGGGTGAGCACATCGCTCATCCGCCCGTCGTGCATTCCATCGTGCATGTGCCCTGCAGCCGGTCACGGCGGCTTGATCGGGACCAGCTTCCCGGTCGAGTCCGTGGTGAACTTGGGACCGAACGCGCTGTCGCGGGCGGGTACCTTCGTGGCGGCAGTCCCTCCCCGAGCGCGACGCCCAGCGCTGTCGGCGCTGTCGGCGCCGATGGCCGCGACGCCGGGCACTGCAGCGCCCGAGTCGGCCTGGGGCGTCACCGTCGTGGTCGTATCGGAGGCAGGCGGCGTCTCCCCTCCGCATGCGCTCGCAGCAAGAATCGCAACGCCAAGGACGGCTCCGCGCATCAGCGCCTCACGGGTCGGGGGATCAGGCGGCCCGAAGGGGCGGCCATGTAATACGGCTCGACGACTTCCTCGACCAGCTGGAACCCGCCAAGGCCCTGTGCCTCGCGGATTTCCTGGAGAGACGCGACCAGCGAGCTCGGCACGGTGTACGCGTCATAGGGAAGCAGGTTCACCACGTATCCGATGTCCGCCAGTGAACCGATCGTGATTCGGCTGAGCGGATTCGGGATCCCGGCCGCGGACACGAAGCCCGTCATCAACTCGGTACGGAATCCGATGCCGGTGGCGCTGCTCGCTTCCCGCCAATGCACGTCGCGCGTACCCGCTCCGCCAGTCGTTTCGAGCGGCACCGTCGTTGCGCACGCCGAGATGCCTCCGTGAAACTGGCAACCGGCAACAGCCTGCAGGCCGATGAACGCCGAGCTGGGCGTGCCCATTCCGCTCACCTGCCCCTTGGTGGCCCACAGCGTGCCGACCCCGACGGTATGGAGCATCTCGTGCGTGATGAGATCCGTCAGTCGACCGTCATTGACCAGTGACTGGATGAGCGACGTGTTGAATTCCATCACGCCGAGGTACGGCAGGTCGCTTCCCGACCGGGTGGCGCACGGGCCCGCGCTCCCGAGTATTCCGGGAGAAAGGGTGGCGACGCTCGCGTACACGACGATGTCGTCGATCGTCTCGTTCAGCCCGGTGGTTCCGGTGATTCCGCAGCCGTTGGCAAGCTCGGTCGCCGAGGCGAGGACCGGCTGCGCCGGAATGTCGCCGGTAATGATTCCCTGAATGCGTGCGGCGGCGGCGGTGAACGCCGCCTGAACCGCGGCATCCATCGGCGGCCCGAAGAACCGTACCTCAAGCGAGAAATTCGAAGCCACGCTGGCAGTCGCTGTGCCGATCAGCGAGCCGGCGAAGGCGCGCAGCAGCTGCTGGCCGGTTGACTTGCCCATTGTCCATGCGGGCGCGGCCGCGATGCCGGACGCGTCGGTGGTCACCGGCCCGGTGCTTGCGACCGCACCTCCCCCACCGCTCACCGCGAATGTGACGGGGATTCCCGGAACGCCATTGTTGAATACGTCGCCGACCTTGAAGGTGAGCGGCGCCGGAAGCGTCCCCGCGGCCGGCGCGGACTGCGCGCCGCCCGATGCCACGGTGATCTGCGTCGGCGGCCCCGGGGTGCCGGTCGCCACGATGGTCAGCGGGGGAACGCCGTTCACGGTCACGGTGAGGCTGTTGGCGCCGGCTGTCTGGCCGAGGATCCACGTGCCGACGGACGTCGGACCGGACGCCGTCTTGGTGGGAGCGCCCGTCAGCGTCCCGCCGCCACTCGCCACCGTGACCGACACGGCCACGTTCGAGAGTGTGTTGCCGGAGGCATCGGTGACAACGAACGTTGGCGACGTCGCGAGTGCGAGCCCCACTGTGCCGGACATCGCGACGGACGATGACGCCGTGACCTTCGCTGGCGTCAGTGGTGCCGTGGAGTCACCACCACAGGCGGCCACAGCGAATGCGAAGCCGGACGAGGCGGCCGCGGTGCGGAAATTCAGGGCCATCTTGGGAATGTTTCCGGTTCGGGTTCGGCGCGTAGCCCGTCGCAATGGTTATCGACCGCCGGCCTGGTCATCCGTGACGTCGGTCACCGTCTGCGACAGTCGCTCGGTGAGCCGGCGGCCCACGCTGGCTCGCAGCGGCTGCAGCGCGACCAATGCAAGGAGCAGCGCGAAGACGCTCCCCGCGACGATCAACTGGCGTGACAGCTTGGCGCTGTCGGCCATGACGCGAGTGCGTTCGCCAAGGACACGGAGCTCTTCGTTGCGCATCTCGGCGAGCAGCCGCGCGGGCGACCGCGCCGCACTCGCGGCGAGCAGCCCGCGCGCGGAGTCGGCGCCGATCCTTGAGCGCAACAGCACGGCCTGGCGCATGTCACGGAACTGGCCGCCAAGGATGGGGCCAAGGCTATCGAGGTTCCGGCGCTGTGCGGGATGATCCTCGCTGAGGACGCGGAGCGAGTCGAGCGCGTACTCGACGTCCGCCTGTGCCGCGTCGAGCCTCCCCTTCGAGTCCGCGTCGCCCGCCTGCACGTGGAGCCGCACCGCGGCCTCCGCCGCGACTGTCCCCTCGAGCACGCGATCGAGCAGCGCGATGTTCGTGTTGGTCTCGCTCGCGGCCCGCTGGGCGTCCACCAGCTGGGTCGTGCTCAGGTACGCGACCAGTCCCACCGAGGACAGCAGCACCATCGCCGCGCCCGTCGTGATGCTCAGCTTCTGGACCGGAGTGAATGCCACCTGTGAGCGCTCCTAAAACACGATGGGGCCGAGCCCGAACAGCCGCCGGGCGTGGACGCGCAGCGCACCGGGCTCGGTACCCGCAACAAAGTACTCCACATATCGCTGGTCGTCCGGTGTGTCGGCCTTCGCGAGCTTCCCGGTGCCGCGATCGAGCACTGCGGACACGACACCCGCTGGCGGCGTGTTCCACTCGTCGGTGGGCTGGGCGTAGCCGGCACGCGCGAGCATCCGGGCGAATACCGGCGCGGCCAGCGACCCGCCGGCCACGCCGCGTTCGGCAATGGGCTGCGGTCGGTCAAAGCCGAGCCACACGCCAGCCACCAGCGAAGGCGTCATGCCCACAAACCACACATCGGTGTTGTCGTCAGTGGTTCCGGTCTTCCCGGCCACGGGGACTCCGGCAGGCAGGATGCGCCGCACGGACGTGGCGGTGCCCCGCTCGACCACATCGCGCATCATGTCACGCACCACCCACGCCACCTCCGGCGACACCGCCGGCGCGAGCGTGCGCAATGGCTGTTCGTACACCGTGCGGCGTTCCCGGTCCTCGATGCGGGTGATGAGGCGCGGCTCCACGGGAGTGCCAAGCGTCGCGAACGCGGAATAGGCCGCGACGAACTCGATCGGCCGCACCACCGACGCACCGATCGCGCTCGACGGGTACGGCGCGATCGCACTCGACAGGCCGAACCGCCGCGCCATCGCAATCACCGAATCCGCGCCCAGCTGCTGCCACAGCTGGACCGCCACCGGGTTGCGCGACTTGGCGATCGCGTCGCGCAGCGTGAGCGGCCCCAGAAACGTGCCGTCGGAGTTCTTGGGACGGTACGACTGCCGGTCGTAGTTGATCTCGATCGCCGTGTCGGCAACCATCGTGTTCGGGGCGATCGAGTCGGCGATCGCCTTCGCATAGACAAACGGCTTGAAGCTCGATCCCGGCTGGCGAAGCCCGTTCGTCGCACGATTGAACGGCGCCTCGGCGAATGCGCGCCCCCCCACCAGCGCGCGCACGTCGCCGGTGAACGGATCCATCGCGACGACTGCGCCCTGCAGGTAGTCGGTCGTGCCGCGCGGGTGGTTCGCCAGCGTCGCGTGCTTCCATCCAGGCCGCTGCTCGATCGCCGCGGTCTCCTCGAGGAGCGCGCTGACCGCTGCCGTCTGCAGCGCGGGATCGAGCCCCGTGTGTATGCGATAGCCGCCCTGCGACACCGGAATTCCGGCGCGCTCGGCCTGCACGCGCACCGCGTCGACGAAATACTGCGACGGCGCCGACATCCCACCGTTCGGCACCGTCCGCACCGGTTCGCGCTTGGCGAGCACGGCTTCGGCGGCCGTGATCATCTTCTGCTGCACCATCAGGTCGAGAATCGCGTTGCGGCGCGCGCGCGCCCGGTCGGGATAGCGACCCGGGTCGTACTGCACCGGGCTCTTGGGCAGCGCGGCGAGCGTGGCGGCCTCGGCGAGCGTCACCTGCGCGGCGCCTTTCCCGAAATAGTGCCGCGCGGCCGCCTCGACGCCGTACCACCCGCGTCCGAACAGGATCTGGTTGAGGTACGCCTCGAGGATCTGCGTCTTGCTGTAATTGCGCTCCATCTCCAGCGCGGCCCGCTGCTCGCGGATCTTTCGCATCGGCGACATGTCACGCCGGTTGACCAGGTCGGGATGCATGTTGCCCACGAGCTGCTGCGTGATCGTGCTCGCGCCGCGGAAGTCGCCCATCAGGTTGTCCTTGATCGCGCCCGCGATTCCCACGACGTCGACACCGTTGTGCGAATAGAAGCGACGGTCCTCGACCGCGATGAACGCGTTGGGCAGGTACGCCGGCAGTGTCCGGATCGATACGATCGTGCGCCATTCCCGGCCGATCTCGCCAATCAGCGACCCGTCGCGGGCATAGACTTGCGACGACTGCGGCGGCGTGATGATCTGCCACGCCTCGGACTGGCCGCGCGCGACCGCCGGCGCCGCCGTGCCGACCACCAACACGAAAAGGAGCCCGCCGCGCCACGGGTGCGCGCGCGCGCCCGATCTGCCGTGAACCGGCCTGGGGAAACGCGAGGTCGCCGACATTGTCACGAGGAAAGATAGCGAAACGTCCAACTGACTCCGCCGCAACGACTTGGACCATCGTTGGCAGTCGCCGCGCTGCGGTGCCACCTTTCATACACTGATGTCCACGCTTCGGCTCGCGATCGCCCAGTTCCGCCCACGAAAGGGCGACGTCGACGGCAACGTGCGCCGGATCGGCGAAGTGCTCGCCCAGGCCGCCGAAATCGAGCCGCGGCCGCAGGTCGTGCAATTCGCCGAAACCGTGCTGTCGGGATACTTCGTCGAAGGCGGCGTTCGCGAGACCTCCCTGACCACTGCCGAGCTGTGCGAGCGGATCGGCGCCTCGTACGTCGCCGCCGGCGGCCACGCAACCGTGGACGCCGTGATCGGCTTCTATGAGCGGCTCGACGGTACACTGCACAACAGCGCGGCCTACCTCTCGATCGCCGGCGACGGGAGCGCGCACGCCGTCCACGTGCACCGCAAGAACTTCCTGCCAACGTACGGGATGTTCGACGAGGAGCGGTTTGTCGAGCGCGGATTCGGGATACGCGCGTTCGACACCTCGTGGGGCCGCGCCGCCATGCTCGTGTGCGAGGACGCCTGGCATTCGCTTTCCGGCACCATCGCGGCGCTCGATGGCGCGCAGGTCGTGTTCGTCCCGGCGGCAGCGCCGGCGCGCGGCATGCACGAACGGCGCACCGCCGATTCCGCGCCGGCCACCGTCGCACGGTGGGAACGCCTCATCCGCGACATCGCCGACGAGCACGGCGTATACGCGTCCCTGGCGAACCTGGTCGGCAGCGAGGGCGGCAAGGTGTTCCCCGGCGCGTCCATCGTGCTCGGCCCGCGCGGAGACATCCGTGCGCGCGGCCCCCTGTGGGACGAGGCGATCGTCACGGCCGATCTCGAACTCGAGGACATCACGCGCGCGCGGGCCGATTCGCCGCTCTTGTCCGACCTGCGGGTTTCGCTGCCCACGATGCGCGCGGAGCTGGAACGCGTCTCCGGCGGCGCAGCTGCTCCGTCGCCGCGCCCACCGGATGGCGCGGGACGCGCTGGCGGCGCGACCCCGGCCGCTGCCACCGATGCCGCGAGCGGTTCGCGCAGACTGGAGCAGGTGCCGGGTGGCGCTGTCGCCGCACCGCTCACGGTGGTGCGCGCGGGCAACACCGGCCGGGGAGAGCCCCCGCCACTCGACATCGACTCCGCGCTCGTCGAGAGCTGGCTCGTGGCGTTCCTCCGCGACGAGTTTCGCCGGCGCGGCTTCTCCGAAGCCGTGGTCGGCGTATCCGGCGGAGTGGACTCCGCTGTGACAGCCACGCTTGCCGCCCGCGCCTTCGGCGCCGACCACGTTCACGCCATCCGGCTGCCCTACCGCACGTCGAGCCCGGACTCGCTCGCGCACGCGGACCTGGTCATTTCACGGCTCGGGCTCCGGTCGCGCACGCTCGACATCAGTGCGGGCGTCGACGGGTACCTCAGCGCCGAGCCCGATGCGACGCCCGCGCGGCGGGGCAACGTCATGGCGCGCATGCGGATGATCGCGCTGTTCGACCTCGCGGCGAAGCATCACGCCCTTCCGCTCGGCACCGGCAACAAGAGCGAGCGGCTGCTGGGTTACTTCACGTGGCACGCCGACGACTCACCGCCGGTGAACCCGATCGGCGACCTCTTCAAGACGCAGGTGTGGGAGCTCGCGCGGCACCTCGGCGTGCCCGACGAGATCATTGCCAAGCCGGCCACCGCCGACCTCGTGCAGGGACAGACCGACGAAGGCGACTTCGGCATCAGCTACGCCAAGGCCGACGCGATCCTGAACTGGCTGCTCCACGGCTGGACGCCACGGGAGATCATCGCTCGCGGTGTGGACGCCACCGACGTCGAGATCGTTCGCTCGCGGCTCGACGGCACCCACTGGAAGCGCCGGCTGCCAACGGTGGCGCTGCTCTCGGCGGCCGCCATCGGCGAGAGTTACCTGCGACCCGTCGACTACTGATCCGCGGGCGTCGGCGGAACCGAGACGCGCATGCCGCAAGAATCGGATTGAACGCCGCCACGGGCCGGCCTACTCTCAGGGCATGACGACAGACCCCATTTCCGACTACGCGCGCGTCGAGCGCGCGATCCGGTTTCTCGACGCCCATCGCGCATCGCAGCCGGCACTCGGCGATGTCGCGCGCCACGTCGGGCTGAGCGAGTCGCACTTCCAGCGGCTCTTCACCCGTTGGGCCGGCATCAGCCCCAAGCGATTCCTCCAGCACCAGACCGCCGAGCTGCTGAAGCAGCTCATTCGCAACGAACGCCCGGTGCTCGACGCCGCGTACGAGGTGGGGCTGTCGGGCCCGTCGCGTGCCCACGACCTGATCGTGAACGCGGAAGCGGTCACGCCGGGCGACCTTGCTCGCGCCGGAGCAGGCCTCCGCATCGCGTACGGATTCCATCCCACCCCGTTCGGCGAGGCGCTCGTCGCGACGACCGATCGCGGCATCTGCCACCTCGCCTTTGTGCGTCCGGTGAGCCGTGCGGACGCCGTCGCGCGGCTGCGCCACGACTGGCCCCGCGCCGACCTCGTGCCGGACCAGCGCTCGACCGCCGCGCTCGCCGCGCGCGCGTTTCCCGATCCGGCCGCGCGCGCCACGCCGGGGCTCGCGATTCACGTGAAGGGCACGAACTTCCAGCTGAAGGTGTGGCGCGCGTTGCTCGCCGTGCCGGACGGAGGCGTCACGACCTACGGCACGCTGGCGGCGGCGATCGACGAACCCGACGCGTCACGCGCCGTCGGCAACGCCGTCGGGCGGAACCCGATCAGCTGGCTGATCCCGTGCCATCGCGTCCTGCGCAGCACGGGGGCGCTCGGCGGCTACGCGTGGGGACCCGACCGCAAGCGCGTGATGCTCACGTGGGAACGGCTGCACGTGGCACCGCCGCGCCGCCGCGAGTACGCGCTCGCGGCAGGGGCCTGACCACCGGATCGCGCCCCGGCGCGCGAACCGGTGGTCCGGGCGGGGCTACGCCGCCCGCGCGTAGTGCAGCGAGACCGCCCGGCGGGCGCCGCGTTTCAGCGTGCGGTGCACCG
Source organism: uncultured Gemmatimonas sp. (assembly GCA_964557615.1). Classification (GTDB taxonomy): domain Bacteria; phylum Gemmatimonadota; class Gemmatimonadetes; order Gemmatimonadales; family Gemmatimonadaceae; genus Fen-1231. The sequence goes on along the minus strand of CAZLAU010000107.1, from coordinate 1,920 downwards.
CGCGCGCGTAGCGCATGAAGTTGGCGCCGGCCCAGGGATACTTCGCGAAGAACTCCACCGGAAGGAGCGAGCCCTTGAGCTGGTTGCACGACTGGCACGCCGCCACGAGGTTGCCGGGCGCGTGATCGCCGCCCCGCGACAGCGGGTACACGTGATCGAGCGTGGCGATGTCGAGGCCTAGGGCCGTGCCGCAGTAAACACAGCGGCGCCCGCAATCGCGGAAAGTCGCGCGCTTGACGTGCCTCTTGCGCTGCTGGGCGAGCACGCGACGGTGATGGCGGGCCAGGCTACGGGGCGCACGGGTGAGCGCAGGGCGGTGAACATTCCGGTGGGACATGACACCTCACCACAGAGGGCCAGAACGACGACACCCCGCGACGGGGACGATGTCCCGTGCGGGGTGGCGGAAATGGGGTGGAGGCTCCAGCCGACGGTCGCCTGATGCGCCGGCGGCGGCGGGATCTCTTGCTCCGGTGGTCGTCCTCGCGAACGGTCCATGAGCCTCCGAGAGAGCAGATGCGTGCGCAATCCACTCATTCTTCGTTTTGACGCGCGGCAATCTTGTGTCGTAACACGGGGAACGCAATAGCGTGCGTCACACCACCCGCTCGCAGCCGTCGCACGCTGGACACGGCCCCGCTACTTTTCCCGGCATGGCTACCACGTCCAAGGCGCGGCGCGCGGCGTCCGCTGCGCCCCTTACGCGCGAGCAGCTGGTTGCGGCCTACCGCACGATGTTCCTCTCCCGTCGCGTGGACGACAAGGAGATCCAGCTCAAGCGGCAGAACAAGACGTTCTTCCAGATCTCGAGCGCCGGCCACGAAGCGGTGACGACCGCGGCCGCGATGGTGCTGCGCCCCGCCTACGACTGGTTCTACCTGTATTACCGCGACCGGGCGATCTGTCTGGCGATGGGCATGACCCCGGCCGAGATGCTGTATTCCGCCGTCGGCGCTGCGGCCGACCCGAACTCCGGCGGGCGCCAGATGCCGTCGCACTGGGGATACAAGAAGGCCAACATCGCCAGCGTCTCTTCGCCCACCGGTACGCAGTACCTGCAGGCCGTTGGCGCCGCCGAGGCGTCGCTCCGCGCCGAGCAGCTCGGCGTGAAGGACGGCTTTCACGGCGACGAAGTGACGCTGGTGACGTCGGGAGAAGGCCAGACCAGCGAAGGCGAGTTCTACGAATCGCTGAGTACCGCGTCCAATCTTGGCCTGCCGGTCGTGTACCTCATCGAGGACAACGGCTACGCCATTTCCGTTCCGGTCGAGGTGAACACGCCGGGCGGCTCGATCTCCGAAATCGTGAAGTCGTTTCCGGGGCTCCACGTCGAGCAGGTGGACGGCTGCGACTTCATGGCGTCGTACGAGGCGATGCAGCGCGCCGTGCAGTATGCCCGCGACCGCCGCGGACCCGCGCTGGTGCACGCCCGCGTGATCCGGCCGTACTCGCACTCGCTGTCTGACGACGAGACGCTCTACCGGCCGCAGGAGGAGCGCGACGCCGACGCCGCCCGCGACCCGATCGCCCGGTTCCCCGAGTGGCTCGTCGCGAACGGGCACGCCACGGACGCGGAGCTCAAGGCCATCCGTGACGAGGTGGACGCCCTCGTGCTCACGGCAACCGACGATGCGCTCTCCCAACCCCAGCCGGCCGCGGATACGGTGTACTACGCCGTGTATTCGCCCGATGTCGACCCGACGGGGGAGCAGTTCGACACCGAGGACGACCCACAGTTCAGCGGCGACCCCACGACGATGATTGACCTGCTCAACGCGTGCATGAAGGACGAGATGCGGCGTGACGGGAAGATCCTCGTGTTCGGCGAGGACGTCGCCGACGTGTCCCGCGAGCAGCACATCGGGAAGGTCAAGGGCAAGGGCGGCGTGTTCAAGGCGACGTGGGGCCTGCAGAAGGAGT
>CAZLAU010000106.1:0-10042 GCA_964557615.1 uncultured Gemmatimonas sp. | reverse complement strand
TCCACGCGCCGACGGTCTCGTTCCCGGTGGCGGGCACGCTGATGATCGAGCCGACGGAGAGCGAACCGAAGGAGGAACTCGACCGTTTCGTGGACGCGCTCATCGCGATCCGTGAGGAAGCGCGCGAGGTCGAGGCGGGAATCCTGCCGCGCGACGACAATCCGCTCACCCACGCACCGCACACGCTGGAGACCGTGGTCAGCGACTCGTGGTCGCGCGCCTATTCGCGGGAAAAGGCCGCGTTCCCGCTGCCGTGGGTGCGGGGCCGGAAGTTCTGGCCGGCGGTCGGTCGCGTGGACAATGCGTTCGGCGATCGCAACCTGGTGTGCGCGTGCCCGCCGATCGAGATGTACGCGTGACGCCGGGCGCCGCGACGACCGGATGACGGTTGTCGCGGCGCCGCCCGGTCGCCTACTTGCCGCCCAGGTGCTTCGTGTACCCCGCGGCGTCCATCAGCGCGGAGACGTCGGCGTCGCTCTTGGCCTTCAGCTTGATCATCCAGCCGTCACCGTAGGGATCGGTATTCACGGTGGCGGGTTCGCCCTCGAGCCGGGGGTTCACTGCGGTCACCTCGCCGGCCACGGGGCAGTACAGGTCGCTCACCGCCTTCACCGCCTCGATGGTGCCGAAGGTGTCGTGCGCGCCGAACTTCGCGCCGGGCTTGGGCAGGTCGAGAAACACGATGTCGCCGAGCTCACCCTGGGCAAAGTCGGTGATTCCGACGAAGTACTCGCCTGGCGAGCCGGTCGGTTTCAGGTATTCGTGGTCCGCCGTATAGCGGAGATCGCTGGGAACGTTTGACATGCGCGAATGGTACGGCTCGCGCCGCGCGTTCTCAAGGCGATGCGGCGCGGCCGACGAGCGCGTCCCACACCCGGTCGGTCTGCGCGTGCAGGTGCTCGCGCGAGCCGTCATTCACGATCACCCAGTCGGCCAGGGGACGCTTTTGCGATGGGTCACCCTGGGAGTCCATCATGGCCCGGGCGTCGGCGGCGGGGAGCCCACGAAGCTGCGTGAGGCGCGCGTGCCGAATCGACTCGGGGGCGTCCACCAGGACCACCACGTCAAACTCGGCGCGGAGCCCTGCCTCGAAGAGCAACGGCACGTCCGAGACGATGATCGTGGCACCGTCCGCCGCCGCCGCGGCGACCGCTGCTGCCCGAAGGCGAGCCACCTCGGGGTGGACGATCGCCTCCAGGTCGCGTCGCGCATCCGCGTCGGCGAACACGATCCTCCCGAGCGCCGCACGGTCGAGCGTGCCGTCCGCCATCCGCAGGGTGTCGCCGAACCGCGCCAGCACGCGCTCGAAGCCCGGCGTACCGGGCGCCACCGCCTCCCGCGCGAACCGGTCGGCGTCGAGCACGACGGCGCCGGCGGCCGCGAATCGGGCCGCGACCGTGCTCTTTCCGCTCGCGATGTTCCCCGTCAGTCCGACGTGCAGCATGGATGGCGATTGAGGGACACGGCAGGTGCCGTCGTATTACGTTTAGCGCACCGCTTCCCTCGCAACAAGCTGATGCTGCCCTCCTCGGACACCGTACGGAAACGCGAAACGGGCGTACCGCGCCGGCGGCGCGGGTTCACGATCGTGGAGCTTGCGATGGTGCTGGGCATCGTCGCGATCTTCGCCGCGTTGGCGCTGCCGAGCATCGACTTCAACCGGTTCCGGATGGACGCGGCCGCGCGGCTCGTGCAGAACCAGCTGCTGTGGGCGCAATCACGGGCCGTGCAACGGAACATGCAGGTGCTGGTGGAGCTGTACTACGACGCCAACCAGTTCCGGATTGTCGAGGACAGCACGGCGAACGGCAGCTACACGGTCGGCGAGCAGAATTTCCGTCGCACCCTGCCGGACGCCATGAAGTTCGTCACGCCGCCGACGACGATCGACGGCCAGACCGCCTACTATGCCACGGGCACAGGCGTCTCATACAACGGTGCTCAGCTGTATCCGACGCTGATTTTTTATCCCAACGGCTCGTCCAGCGGCGACGCCGTGGTCTACCTCGGCAGCCCGAAGGCGCGCCTGCAGGACAACCGGGCGATCAAGATCTCCGGCGCGACGTCGAAGATGTACTTCTACCGGATGAACTCTGCCGGGGTGTGGACGCTCAGCGAGATGTAGGCGCCTAGCCGCGGTCGACGGACTTCAGGAACGTGTCCACGACGAACGCGGCGCCGCCCTTGGCGCGGATCTCCTGCGGCGTGGCCTTGAGGTAGCGCTGGCAGGTGTTCCGGAAGGCGCTCCCCGATGGGAAGTCGAGCGCGCGGGCGGCGCTGTCGGCACTGCGGTTGGAATCCTCGAGCATCTGCGCCGCGACGACGAGCCGGCCCCACGTGATGAGCTTCTGCGGCGGCGGAAACTTCTCCTCCTGCAGGCGGGCCAGCAGGGTGCGTCGCGACGTGGTGAGGATGTCGGCGAGCCGGTGGGATGTGAGACGCAGGTGCGCGCGCGTGATCGACACCATCACGGCGTCGCGCGCCACGGGATGCAGCTTCCCGAGGCGGTTCCGGAGCAGCGTCGCGACGCCACGGGCCTCGGCCTGACCGAGCACGCTCTTCAGCTGGAGCGAGGAATCGTCCTGGTCCACGATGATCAGGCCGTCGAATCCCGCACGGCCGGCGTCGAACAGGTCGCGGGCACGCGACGCAGTGAACGTCACATACGCGACCAGCGTCACCCGGGCGAACCGCAGCTTCAGCTGGCGCACGCGGTCGAAATTCGCGCGACCATCGGCAAACAGGTCGATCGCGGCAATGTGCACCGCCTCATCCTCGCACGCCTTGAACACTTCGTCCCAGCTGCCGCACGGGACCACGGTGTGCTGGCCGCTGACCGCCTGCACGACGCGCAGCAGGCAGCGTTCCTCGGGAAGCAGCGTGGCGATCACGCCCATTGACGGGTTCTCGGGTGAAGGTCGGGTCCGCCTGACGCACAAGCACGTTCGGCGCAACGGAACCTTAGCGTCACGATCGCGAAAAAACCATCACAATGTGATAGTTTTGATGCATCGCCAGACGACTACCCGCTGGCGCCACGGCGGGCCTCGGCCGACACTTCCTATGCGTCGTCGTCGCGCCGTGTTCGCTGGCGTCCAGTTTGCGCGCCTTCAATCCACCGTCCCGACATGAACCCACCCGTCGCCAACCCGCCAGGGATTCGGACCGCACCGGACGCGGGTGACGCGCTGCGCCGGGCGTTTGGCCGGGTTGGCCAGGTGTCACGGTCGGTGCGCCGGGCCGCGCGGCGCGGGATGACTCTGGTGGAGGTGATCCTCGCGATCGTGATCCTGAGCGGCGCCATGCTGGGCCTGGGGAACTTCACACGCAAGTTCCAGAGCGCGAACTCCGGGTCGACGTCCAAGACGCTGGCCAGCGACCTCGCCGCGCAGCGCATCGCCGAGGTGCAGTCGTACCGATCGTACGGGACGCTCGTGTCCGCGTTCCACGGGGCGACCCAGGCGTACGTGACCGGCGTGTATGCCGGATTCACCCGAAACACTTACGCGGTGCGCTGCACGAGCTGCCCGACGGCGACCACCGATTACATCACCGTCACCGTGTCGGTCTCCGGAAACGACCTTACGTCGCCGATCACGAAGACCATTGTCATTGCCGCGTTCTGACCTGATGCCGTCCCGCGCGCGCGGCGCCGTCGCGGAACCGCCGCCCGCACGTGGACCCGGCGGGCCGGAGTCGGCGGGGCGTCGCCGCGGATTCACGCTGATTGAAATGATGGTGGCGGTCACGCTGACGCTCCTCGTGTTCGCCATCACCATTCCGTTCTTCCGCGCGCAGACGCGCGCGGTTGGCGCCGGCGCCGGGCGTCTCGACGCGCTCCAGAACGCGCGCTATGCGCAGGCGACGATTGACCGCGACCTGAGGCTCGCGGGCGGCGTGTTCGGGCAGCCGACCATCGTGCAGGCCGCGCCGCTGTCCGTAACGTTCAACGTGGACCTGTACGCGCAATCGGCGAGCGCCGACCCCAACGCCGCGTACATCAATGCCAGCCTCGACACGCTCACCACCGAGTCGTTCCAGGTCGGGCTCGCGAAGGCGCTGCCACGATCAGCCGTCGTGTACCCGACCGCCACGTATACCGACTCGAACGGCACGCGCTCCCAGGCCGAGACCATTTCGTACTTTCTCGTGGCGGACGGCTCGAGCGGACGGTCGGACATCTATGCGCTCTACAAGCGCGTGAACGCCAAAGACAGCACCTTCGTGACGACCAACCTGTGGATTCCGGCCGACACGGGATACTTCTTCCGGTACCACCGGATTTCGGCCAGTGGCGCGATCTCCCAGATCGCCGACAACACCCTGCCGCTGTACTGGTCCGACGCGACGCGCACGATCGACTCGATCGGGGTGGTCGAAATGCGCATTGCCGGCTGGTATTACAACCCCCGCGACAACACCGACACGTACCGCACGGTGTATCAGCGAACGCGGGTCGCGAACGTGGATCGGCTCGTCGCGCGCTCGTGTGGCGCCGCACCGGCCGCTCCGACAGGCGTCACCGGCACCAGCGCGAACAACTCGAACGGCGACCCTGTGTCGGTGGCCGTGGCGTGGACGGCATCCACCGACGACGGCGCCGGCGCGGCCGACGTCCGCTCATACAGCGTGATGCGGCGGCCATCGGCGGGGTCGACGTGGACGACCGTCGGCAACCTCCCGGCGAGGTCAACTGGCACGTACACGTTCACGGATTACGCGCTGAAACAGGGCACGTGGGTGTACGGAGTCGCTGCCGTCGACTGCGGCCCCACGTGGTCGAGCATGACGGCGCAAACCGGAACGGTGATCATCCCATGACGGGTTGCGCGCGGCGCAGCGGCGGGTGCCGCAGCCGGCGTGACGGACGGGGCCCGCGTGGGCGGCGCGGTTCGGCGCTCGTTCTCGTGCTCGTGATGACGCTCTCGCTGGCCGGGCTGGCCATCTCCGCGGTCCTGCTGACGTCGAGTTCGGCCCTGGTCCAACGATTCTACGACAAGGACAAGGACTTCCGCTTCCTCGGCCTCGCGGCCATCGAACTGGTCAAGGCAACGGTCCAGCGCGACACGACGATCGCAGTTCCGTTCGACACGGCCTATCGCGCGCTCACCGGCGCGACGATCACGGACGCCACCGGCGCGACCAACGCGACCATCAAGGTGCACGGCTACGCGGCGTACACCGGGGACACCGCCGGCACGTACATCCCGTTCCTGACGGTGATGTCGCAGGCGTACGACACGCTCGGGACGCGCAGCGTGCAGCGCCGGGATCTCTGGTCGGAGTCCTTCAGCCGCTACTCGATGTTCCTCGACACGTACAGCGGCGTCCCGATCCCGGTGGGGCAGACGCTGCACGGCCGCGTCCACAGCAACGGCAACTGGGTGTCGTCATCGACCTCGCCCGGGCCGACCTACCGCGACACGGTGACCGCTGTCGGAACGGTCACCGGCACCGCGACCTACAGCGGAATCGGCGCGGTGGCAGGTGCAAAGCGGGTGAAGTGGCCGACGACGACCACCCTGAGCTCGCTTGCGTCGCTCGGCGCCGCCGGCAACCTGAGCTTCGCGCCCACGCAGACCGTGTCCTACTGCGGCCCGCACCCGCTCTCCGACGGTGTCGAGATCTCGGGCAAGCAGACATCGAACAACTGGCCCTGTGGATCGTTCGGGCTCAACCCGGGCCGCATCACCAACGGCACGCGGCTGCGCTTTCGTCCCGTGGACGTGAACAACAACGGGTCCATCGACGCTGCCGAGGGGTTCTTCGAGGTATTCAACCTCGCCGTCGGCATCGACACGAGCAGCCTGCGCGCCGACGTCTCCCGCACCACCGGCACCGCCAGCAACATCGTGGTGCAGAACCAGTGCGGCCTGATGATCACGAAGGCCGGTCGCCGTGAGTTCTTTCCCGTGGCGCGTTTCCGCGAGGCGTGGGTCCAGACGTATGTGCAGACCAGTACGGCGCCCGTGATTTCAGCGGCCGACGCCACGACGATGGGCGGCGCGAGCAGCCAGCTGCCGTCGTCGGCCGCCGTCAACAAGATCCTCAGCTACGGACCGCAGTACTCGCGGTGCTTTCCGGCGGGGAGTCCCTACCTGATGCTGACGGAGCGGTATGTGGACGGAAGCTGCGCCGTGGACTCAACGGCTGGCAGCACCACCTATGGTTTCGGCGCCGCGGGCGCTGGATGCTCGTCTGCGACGCAGTACGGCGGGCAGGACACGACGTTCACGGTCAACGTCACGCGCTGCAAGCTTCGTGACAGCGGCCAGTGCGACGATCCACAGGTACGGCTGGGCAGCTGGCAATCGTTCGGCGGGACGAATACGGCGGCGCCACCAGCCAGCGTGATTCAGGCCGTCGAGCGTCCCTACCTGTGGCCCATTTCGGCGACGTACAACGCCGCATCGCGCGGCGTGGCGTATGCCTCGACGACCAATCCGTTGTTCGTCAGCGACACCCTGCGCGGATTCCTCACGCTCTATGCCCTTGGGCCGGTGATCCTGATCGACGACCTCGTGTACGACTCGGATCCGCTCGCGTCCGGCAACCAGTGCCGCAACTTCCTTGGCATCATCTCGGGCGACGTCGTGGACATCGCCGACAACGCGATGAACCGCCCGCGGCCAACGCCCGACGGCGTGTACCGCTTCCTGGGCACGCCGAACTTCACGCTGCACGGCATCATGATGTCACTGACCGGCGACGTCGGGGTGGAGGCGCCGACGGGCAATCAGGTCACGTCGCCCGCGATCGCGTGCAACGGCACGAACACCTCGGGCGGGTGCATCAACCACACCGGAGGTGTGGTCGCCAAGGTGTATACACTGACGAGTTCGGCGGCCGGACGGGGTCTGATCGAGAACCGCACGCTGGATCCCTGCCAGGCCCAGCAGGCCAACCGTCGGCCGCCGTTCTTCCCGCTCACCGGGCGGTACGAGGACTACAAGTCGTACGAGGTGGACCCGCGGGACGCCAACACCTGGGCCAAGATCAAGACCTATCTCGCCCGACTCCGGGGGAACGGGCGCGCGGTCCCGTAGCTCCCGCGGGCGGCTCCCCGGCGGCCCGGGAAGCGGACCGTACTCCCGGCCGCCCCGTGCGCCGCGTACACTGAAGGACCTATGCGATCGTCACTCTCGGGAGCGCGCCGCGGCTCGGCCCTCGTGCTGGTCCTCGTGATGACGCTGTCGCTGGCCGGTCTGGCCGTTTCGGCTGTGCTGCTGACGTCGAGCTCGGCGCTCGTGCAGCGCTTCTACGACAAGGACAAGGACTTCCGGTTCGCGGCGCTCGCCGGCATCGGCCTCGTGAAGGCGTCGGTTCAGCGCGACACGACGGTCAGCATTCCGTCCGACTCGGCGTACCGCGCGCTCACGGCGGCGACAATCACCGACGCGACGGGCGCGACGAACACGACGGTCAAGGTGAACGGCTACGCCACGTTCACCGGCGACACGGCCGGCACCTACGTGCCGTTCCTCACGATCATGGCGCAGGCGTACGACACCCTCGGCACACGCAGCGTGCAACGCCTCGACCTGCAGGCCGAGCCATTCAGCCGCTACGCGTTCTTCGTCGACACGTTCCTGCCCAATACGGCCCTGGACGCCGACCTGCACATCCGCGCGCGGGTGCACGGCAATCGCAATTGGGCGTCGTCGTCATCAGGTACGACGTACTACGACACGCTGTCCATTAGTGGCACGGGGATCAGCGGGACGTCCACGTATGTCGGGACGGTCGCGACCACGAGCGCGAAGCGTATCGCGTGGCCGACGTCGACGTCACTGGCGGCACTCCCGTCGCTGGCAGCCGCCGGCAACCTGAGTTTTGCGCAGGTCGCCTCGAGTAACTCCTCGGCCTACTCGGGTGGCCGCTACATCTCCGGCGACGCGAGCAACTCCGGTACGGCCCGCCGCGGGACGCGCGTGCGGTTCCGGCCGGTGGACGTCAACAACAACGGCAGCTACGACGACGCGGAAGGCTTCCTCCAGATCTTCGATCTGGCCACCGGCATGGATACGTCCAACCTGCGCGCCGACCTCAATCCGGCCACGAGCGAGACGTCGAGGCCGACCGACTGTCCGAGCGGCACGCGCTGCCGCAGCACCGTCATCCTGAACAATTGCGGGCTGATGGTGACGATCGCCGGGCGCCGCGAGTTCTTCCCGGTGGCTCGCTTCCGCGAGGCGTGGGTGCAGGCGCGCGTCCAGCTCAGCACCGCTCCGGTCATCACCGTGGCCGACGCCGCGATCATGGGAAGTTCGGTCGGCGCCCCTGAAGAGGCCGACACCGTCGCCGCCAAGAAGATCCTGAGCTACGGCGTCGGGTATTCGCGGTGCTTCCCGTCGGGCAGTCCCTACCTGATGCTCACCGAGCGGTATCACACCGCCGCGGCGTGCGCGACGGTCGACTCGGCAGTCGGCAACACCTACCCGTACGCCTGGGGCGGTCCCGGGGCGTGTGTGGCCCAGCGATACGGTGGGCAGGACACGACGTTCACGGCCAACGTGCGCCGCTGCTACATCCGCGGCACATCCGGACAATGCTACGACGACGGGTTCTCGAACGAGGGCCTCCAGCGTCTCGGCTCGTGGCGGGCATTCGGCGGCACGTCCACCGTGCCGGCGCTCGTCGCGATCCAGGATGCGGAGCGGGCATACCTCTGGCCGCTGTCCACGACGTACAACTCGGCGTCGCGCGGGGTCGCGTATGCGTCAGGCGCAACCCCGATTTTCGTGAGCGATACCGTTCGGGGATTCGTGACGCTGTACGCCCGCGGCCGGATCGTGCTCGTGGACGACCTCGTGTACGACAAGGATCCCACCGCCAGCGATGCGCTCTGCCGAAACATGCTCGGCCTGATCGCCGACACGAGCATCAAGGTGGCGAGCAGTCCGCTGAACTTTCCGCGGCGGGATCCAAGCAACACGGCGACGTACCGGTTCCTCGGCACGCCGAATTTCACGTTGCATGCGATGGCACTTGCCCTCTCCACCAACACGTCCACGAGCAGTTCATCCAACATCCGTGGCCACGGAACCGTGGCGCTGGAGGACTCGTCCACGAATGGCGTTGGCGGGCTGACGTGCTACGGGACGTCGACGTCGGGCGGATGCTGGCTGCACACCGGAAGCGCAGCGATGAAGGTGTTTCACCAATCGTCGGGCGCGGCGGGTACCGGGCTGCGACGCAGCGTCACGATGGATCCCTGCCAGGCGCAACAGCCGAATCGGCGCCCGCCGTTCTTCCCGCTCACCGGACGCTACGAGCCGTACAAACTGTATGAGGTGGATCCGCGCGAGGCGAACACGTGGGCGCTGATCAAGACGTATGTGGCGCGCCTCCGCGGAAACGTCCGCAAGGTTCCGTAGCTCGCGTGACGCGAGCGCGGCGAGAGCCCGCGGCAGGCGCCGGATGACGCCCGGCGGCTAGAGCAACACGCCCTGTGCGGCGTCGGCCGGCTCGACCCGGTGGCACGCCCGGCACCGCGCTTCGTAGGAGTCCGCGCCGCCCACCATCACGACTGGTGAATCGAAGCGCGCCGGCCGCCCATCGATGAGTCGCTGGTTGCGCGTGGCGGGCGCGCCGCATCGCACGCAGATGGCGTGCAGCTTGTCCACGACCTCGGCCGTGCACATCAGCGCCGGCATCGCCCCGAACGGCTCGCCGCGGAAGTCCGTGTCGGTTCCCGCCAGGATCACGCGTCGGCCGCGGGCCGCGAGGTCGTTGGCCAGCGGGACAATCCCGTGGTCGAGAAACTGGGCCTCGTCGATCGCGATCACCTGCGCCAGCGGGTCGAGCCTGAGCGCGATTTGTTCGGACGTGTCAACGGGAACCGCGTCAATGGTGCGGCCATCGTGTGAACCGACGGTGAAGACGCCGCCGTACCGGTCGTCCAGGTGCGACTTGAACACCTGGACCCGCTTTCGCGCAATGAGCGAGCGTCGCACGCGGCGAATGAGTTCCTCGCTCTTGCCGCTGAACATCACGCCGGCGATGACCTCGATCCAGCCGCCGTTCGGCTGAAAGAGCCCTA
>CAZLAU010000105.1:0-10070 GCA_964557615.1 uncultured Gemmatimonas sp. | reverse complement strand
ATGGGAGGGGAGCGGCCGGCACCGGTACATCGGGCGTGGCGGTAACCGGCGTTCCGAGGCCGGGCGCCACGGAATCCGGCGTGGTGGCATCCGGCGTTGTGGCATCCGGCGTTGTGGCATCCGGCGTTGCGGAATCCGGCGCGGGCGCACGCGCCCCCACCAATCCTGGCGCGTACACGGCCTCCTCGTCGGCCGTCATGCGTACGGCGCCATACACGGCGAGCCCGACGATGATGTTGACCACTCCGGCGGTGAGGATCGTCCCCGGCAATCCGACGGCGCCGATCAGGTAGAACCCGGCGACCAGGACGCCGGCCGCCGCGCCGATCGAGTTGGCGAAATACAGTACGCCCAGCACCCGTCCGCTGTGTGCCCGCCCGTCCGGCGACACACGGCGCAGGAACCCGGCAGTCATCAGCGGGAACGTCATCCCCAGCAGCACGGACTGCGGCAGGATGAGCAGGGCTGCCAGCGTCCACTTCACGGCCACGAGCGCGAACCCGCCGGCGAGTGACGGGAACAGCGACGTATACGCAAACGACGACGTCGCCTGGAAGATCTCGTGGAAGAACAGGCCGAGGACGCCGACGATGACTTCGATGGCGGCGTATCCGAGGAGCGGGTCGCGGATCTTCGTCGAGCGCGCCGCCGTCAGTGCCGCCCCGACGGACATGCCGCCGAGGTAGATCACCAGCACGATGACCTGGGCATAAGCCGAATGGCCCACGAAGAGGCCGAGGTAACGGCTCCAGATGGACTCGTACATCAGTCCGGCAGCGCCGGACAGGATGAACACGAGGATGAGGAGGGCGGGCATCGTCGGGACAAAACTACACGGCGGAATAGGCGAACGGGCGGCTGGGATTGCTCCCGTGCCGCCCGTTCGTGCCCGGTTCGCGAGGCGCGCCGCAGCGCGTGCGACCGGGGCTTGGCGTGTCTCGCCTCAGGTCACCGCGTGATCCACCACGTGGCCTTCACCAGGAAGATGTTGTCGGGCCGCGCGGCGAACAGCGCTTCGCGATCGCGCGAGAAGTCGAAATCGCCGACGGCTTCCTGGCCGCTGCGCGTGTGCGTCCACGCGAAATACAGCGTCGAGCCGGGGAGGTATTCCCAGCGGAACACCGCGTTGCCGCGCAGCGAGCGGAAGTTGAAGTCCGGATTGTTGAACGTGAACGCCGCCGCGGGCCCGGCCGTCCCGTCCGGATCCACACGATATTGCTCACCGCTGCCCGTCGAAACCTTGTCGATCGTCCCCCGGTCCACGCCGTACACGCTCCAGCGATTCTGCCGGGGCGCATCGAATTCCTTGAACTTCGAGTACGCGCCGCTGGCGATGAACGGCTGGGCGAAGAGCTGGAGCGTCATCGTCGGCGAGAACGTGACGTTGACGCGCGTGTCGAGGCCGAGCGACTTCTGCTTGAGGTCGGCGAGCACGTAGCGGCTGCCGAAGAACGCCGTGGCCGTCGGATCGCTCACCGCGCGCACGTACTGGAGCAGCGAGCGTGAATCGCTCCACGACGGGTTGAACGACACGAGCATGCTGCCCGTCGGCCGAATGTCCACGCCGGCGGAAATGTTCGACCCCCAGCCGCCGCGGCTGTTGGTGGAGTACGAGCCATTCAGGTTGCCGATGACCTTGTTGCGGGAATCGGTGTTGATGTTCGTGGCCCAGAACGTCGTGCCGGGCTTCCGCACCACGGGGCCGCCCCGAAGCATCCGGTCGTCGGCGAGCTCGGGCCGGAGGATGACGAAGGTGTTGAAGTTCCAGAACTGGGGCGTCGTGGTCTGGAAGAAGACGGGCAGCTGCACGTCGGTGACGTCGCCGTGCCAGTTGCGCTGCGTCTGCGCGCCGATGCTCGTCCAGATGCTGCGGTACCACTTCGTGGGCTTCGTGTAGTTCCGCACGAGATTCGCGTTCGCGTAGATGTAGTCCGAGGTGGTGAGGAACGAGTAGTCGTTCGTCTCGAATCCCGGCGTCCGCACGTTCACCATCGCTTCCCACTTCCAGTCGCCGGCATCCTTGCCAAGCCGCATGTATGCGCCGCCGCCCCGAAGTGCCGTGAGCGTGGTGTCGTACGCGTTCGTGAAGAACCCGTTCGCCATCGGGTCGCGGTCGGGCCGCTGGTAATAGCGGGCGCTCGATCGCTGCTTCTGTGCGATCAGCCGCGAATCACCGGCGACGCTCGTCAGCGCGTACTGGCCGACGAGAGAATACTTGCGGCTGTTCCACGTGAGCTGGAAGTCGGTCCCCACGAACTCGGCGTGGCTTGCGAGCCGCGGCTCGAACGGCGTCGAGAGCTGCCGCGCCACGCTCGTGAGCATTCCGCCCACGACCAGGTTGCCGCCACGCATGTCCTTCTTGACCCGGCCCACGAAGTAGTTCGACAGAGGCTCGACCTCCTGCGAGATCCGCGAGCCGTCGGGCTTCTGCACGCTTGCGGTCGCCTGGCCGGTGACCGCCTCGAGCACGCCGACCGTGAACCCGTTGGACGTGCGGCCGGTGATCTTGCCGGCGCCGAGGATCGTGGCGGCGTCCGGCACGTCGGCGTACTGGCCGGCGCCGTACGCCAGGTCGCTTCCCGTCGGCGAGCGGCCGACGCGCCGCGAATAGAAGGCCTGCAGCGACGACACGTTGCTGCAGAAGTAGCAGTTGAATCCGCCGAACCCGAAGATGCTCGAGCCTTCGATGAAGAACGGACGCTTCTCGGGGAAGAACGTCTCGAACGCGGAAAGGTTCACGACTGCCGGGTCCACCTCGACTTGCCCGAAGTCGGGATTGAACGTCGCGCTGAGCGTGAGGTTCGACGTGAGCAGGTACTTGAGGTCGAGCCCGACGCGGGCGGACTTGTCGTTGCCGGTGTTGAAGGGGTCGCCGGGCGCGTGCTGCAGGTAGCTCCCCTTGCCGACGACGTAGGGAAGGAGTTCCACGTGCTTCGATCCCGAGCCGCCGAGGCTCAGCCCTTCGAGGTGCCCGAAACGGCTCGGCCCGCCGCTCTCGGTCTTGCCCCAGAACGCCCACTGGTCGGTTTCCTGCCGCCGCTGGATGAAGCGGCGGATCTGCAGGCCCCACGTGTCGTTGCTCGACGAAAACCGGAGCTGGCTCAGGGGGATCCGCATCTCGGCGATCCACCCGTCGTCGTTGATCGATGTCGCCGCTTCCCACACCGGATCCCAGCCTTGGTCGCAGCACGACGCGCCAATGCCGATCAGGTCGCTCTTCGAGCCCGCGGGATTCACCTGGAAGAAGGCGCGGCTCAAGTGGTCGTGGTATCCGTCCACCACGATCTCGAAGTAGTCGGAATTGAAATAGTCGTCCCGGCGTACGAGGTTCGTCTTCACGCCGGCGCGGCCGTTCCGGTCGTGCATCCGGGCGCTCACATACAGCGCATTCTCGTCGAACAGGAACCGGACCTCGGTGCGCTCCGTTGCGGGCTGGCCCTCGTCGGGATCCACCTGCGTGAACTCGGTGACCGGAGTCGCGGCCTGCCAGGCTGCTTCGTCCAGCTTTCCATCTATTGATATGGGACTCGTGCGTTGCGCGGCACGGGCGGATGGAACGGGAATGGCGTGTGTGGTTGCCGGGCGGCGCGTTCCGTTTCCGGTCGGCTGGCTCGGCCCCTGCGCCCTCAGGGATGCCGGAAGCGCGCTCGCGAGCGCCAGCAGCACGAATGAACCGGCGGCACACGAACGAAGGTCGGGGATTCGCATCTCATGATTGGCTCGGGTGACGGTGGGGGCTTGGCCGTCACATCCTTCGATGCCGTTCGCGCCAATTTGGTTTGCCACCCGTTGGAGATCCGGAGTGGCGTTCCGACACGCCGCTCTACTTCACGTGCGGCATCCGCGGCCCGACAAGTCGTTCGAGGATGTCGATGGCGCGCTCCAGCTGCGCCAGTTCGCGGGTTGGCAAGCGCACGACCTCCGCGGCGAGGGCGGCAATCCGGCGCCGGCGACCGTCCTCGAGCAGCCGTTCGCCGGCTGGTGTCGCGCGCACGACAAAGACGCGCCGATCGCTCTTGCGCGGCGTCCTCACGGCGAGTCCCTTCGATTCCAGGTCCGCCACGATGCGCGTGATGGTCGGCGGCCGCACCTGCTCGGCGTGCGCGAGTTCGCCAAGGGTCAGCCCCCCGCGAAACACGATGACCGAGAGCGCGGAGAGCTGGGGTGCCGACAGGCCTGCGCCGGTGTCTTCGCGCCGGACCCGGCGGAGCAGGTGGATTGCGGCCGAGTGCAGCCGGTCGGCGACGTCGAACGCCGCAGGCGGTGCCACCGGCACCGGCTGTGTTCGCTTCGCCTTGCCCCGCGCAGCGGGGCGACGACGGGGCGGTGGGGAGCTTGCGCTTCCAGGCATGGGCAATATGTTTAGCTTTGCTAACTAACTTACTGGCGGCCCCCGGACGGCGCAATGGGACCGCCGCCGCATCAGCGAACGCGCCCGGCAGGAGGCGGCAATGTCAGCATCACCGCAGGTCCTTGGCATCTCGCAGGTGGCGATCACCGTGAGCGACGTGCCGCGCGCCGTCGCGTTCTACCGCGACGGCATCGGGCTGGCGCAGCTGCCGATTCCCGCACCGCCGACGATGGCGTTCCTCGCCATCGGCGACGTGCGGCTGATGATCTCGCAGCCGGAAGGCGGCTTCGCCCCCGGCGGAGGCACGATCCTCTACCTCAAGGTCGCCGACATCCAGGCGGCGGCGGCATCAATGAAAGGTCGCGGCGTTTCGTTCCCCCGCGAACCACACCTGATTGCCAAGCTCCCGGACCGAGAAATCTGGCTTGCCGAGTTCCGCGACCCCGACGGCAACGCCTTGGCCCTTATGAGTGAAGTGAGTTCCTGAACCGAGTTCGTCCGCCCGCGACGCCGCTCCCCGGAGTCCCGCCGGAGCCCCGCCAGCGCCAGCAACCCACCTGACGGTTGCATGCAAGCAGGCACTTGCTTAGTATGCAAGCGCCTGCTTGCATTGCTTTTCCTCAAGAATGGGACGTCCTGATGGTTGCTCCAACACGCGAACAGATCCTGAGCGCCGCCGCACGACTGTATGCCGACCACGGCTTTCGCGGTACGACAACGCGAGCAATCGCCGAGGCCGCCGGCGTCAACGAAGTCACGCTCTTCCGGCTCTTCGGCAGCAAGGAAACGCTCATCGTCGAGGCGATGCGCGCCCACAGCGTGCCGGTCCACGTCGGCACCCTGCCGGAAGTACCGGAAGATCCCGAGAAGGAACTCGCGGCGTGGGCCACGCAAACGCGCAAGGTATTGCTCTCCATGCGCTCGATGATCGTGCAATGCATGAGCGACGCGGATCACAACCCGGAAATGCCGAAGTGCGTGTCGCGCGGCGCCGACGCGGCATTCGAGGCGATCCACGGGTACCTCGAACGGGTTCGCGCGCACGGATTCATCCCGGACGACGCCGAAACGCACGCGGCCGGCGGCATGCTCATCAGTGCGGTGTTCCACGATGCGCTGTCCCGCGAGATCACGCCGCAGTCCTTTCCGCCGGCGGCAGCCGCCCCGGCCACCTACGCGCGGCTCTGCCTGCGCGCACTTGGATACCAGGCCGGCGCACAGGTGGCGCGTCGCCGGGCATCGTGACAAGTCCACCACCGCCAATCACCACCGTTCATCATATGCCCAGCACAATCATTCGAAGCGTCGCCGCCCTGCTGGCGACCGCCGTGCTTGTCGGTCCGGCCGGCGCGCAGAACCCTGCACCACTCAACATTTCGCTTGCCGACGCGCTCCGCATGGCGGAAAGCGTCTCGCACACGGTGCGCGCCGCGAGCGCAGGCGTGCTTCGCGCGCGGGGGCAGCAGGCGCAGGCGCGGGCGCAGTACTTCCCTCAGCTCGGCGCCACGGCGGGCTACCAGCGGACCCTGCAGAGCCAGTTTCAGGAAATCACCAAGGGTGACGAGAGCACGGCCGGCGGCAATGGCGGATCGAGCGACACGTCGAGTTCCGGCGGGTTCGGCTCGATTGGCAAGATTTTCGCGTCACCGGTGACCGAAACCATCACGCTGAACTTCTCCCAGAACCTGTTCACCGCGGGGCGCCTTGGCGCGTCGAACGCCGCCGCCGGCGCTGCGCGCACGGCCGCCGAGATTGGCCTCGATGCGGCTCGAGCGCAGATGGCGCTCGATGTTGCGCAGGCGTACTACGACGCCGTCGCCGCCGGGCAGCTCGCGCAGATTGCCGACAGCACGCTCGCGCAAGCCGAGCGATCGCTCCAGCACACGACGCTCGCGCACGAAGTGGGATCCGCGTCGGAGTTCGATCTCCTGCGGGCGCGCGTCGCCCGCGACAACCAGCGGCCGGTGGTGATCCAGAGCCGCGGCAATCGCGACGTGGCCCTGCTGCGGCTGCGGCAGCTCCTCGGCGTGCCGCTCTCGCAGCCCTTGGCACTCACGACGTCCATTCGTGACGAAGGCGTGGCAGCCGCGGCGGGTCCGGCGACCGTGGACCGGCCGATCGAGATTCCGGGAACCGCAGTTGCCATCACACCGGACACGTCCGCGGCGCGCCGTTCTACCGTGCGTCAGGCCGAGGCGAACGTCACGGCGCAGCGCGCGGCACTGCGCGCGGCGAACTGGCAGCGCTTGCCGTCGTTGCAGGTGACGTCCACCTACCAGCGCTTCGGCTACCCCGCTGACGGGGCGATCTTCCCGAATTCGTTCGGCCAGTTCTATCCGAACTGGACCATGACGGCCGGGTTCTCCTTTCCGCTGTTCACAGGCGGTCGCCTGTCCGGCGACCGGATGGTTGCCGAGGCGAACCTGACCGAGGCCGAGGAAGGCCTGGCGCAGGCCCGCGAGTTCGCCGCGCTCGATGCCAGAACCGCCACCGTCCAGCTCGAACAGGCCCACGCCGCGTACGCGTCGAGCGTGGGGACCGACGAGCAGGCCGCCAAGGCGTACAGCATCGCGGAAGTGCGGCAGCAGGAAGGCATCTCGACCCAGGTCGAGCTGCAGCAGGCGCGCACACAGTACGAGCAGGCGCGGCTCAACCGCGTGATCGCTGCGAAGGAGCTGGAGCTGGCGCGCCTGCGGGTGGCGTTGCTCAAGGACCTGCCCCTCGCCGCCACGCCAGTCACGAGTCGTCGGTAATCCGTCATCCATTTCGCCCCACATATCCCGCATCAACCCGATCCATGTCCAATATCGTGCGCTTCCGCATCCTCTCCGCGCTCTCCGTGACTGTGTTCCTCGCCGCCTGCGGCGGCGACTCCGCCGAGGCGGGCCCCGCCGCGGCGACGACGGTCAACGTCAGCCCAGACAACATCACGCTCGTGCAGTCCAAGGCCATCCGGAGCGGCCCGGCGATCTCGGGCTCGCTCGTCGCCGACCGCACCGCCTCGATACGTGCCGAGGTGTCCGGCTCGGTGGTCGCCGTGTTGCACGACCCCGGGGCGCGCGTAACGGCCGGCACTCCGCTCGTGCGGATCGACGACTCCGGCATTCGTGATGCGATGCTCTCCGCGCGGAGCGGGGTGACGCAGGCCGAGCTCGCGAGCGACATCGCCAAGCGCGAGCAGGACCGGGCCGAGAAGCTGTTTGCGGCCGGCGCGATCGCGCAGAACGCCGTCGAGATGGCCCGCCGCGCGGCGTTGGGGGCGGAGGCCGCACTGGCCGATGCGAAGGCGCGGCTCGCGAGCGCACAGAAGAGTCTCGACAACACGATCGCCAAGGCGCCGTACGACGGCATCGTGAGCGAGCGTCAGGTCAATCCAGGCGACATCGTGTCGCCCGGCGCGCCGCTGGTGACTGTCGTGGATCCGTCGACGATGCGCCTCGAGGGCGCCGTGCCCGCTGACCAGCTTGGCGCCGTGCGCGTCGGCGCGCCCGTGAGCTTCACGGTGACCGGATATCCCGGCCGCACGTTCACCGGCACGATCAGCAATATCTATCCGAGTGCAGATCCCGGCACGCGGCAGGTGCGCCTGTATGCGCGCATCCCGAATGCCGGCAGCGGACTCGTGGCCGGGTTGTTCGCCACTGGACGCGTGGCCAGCACGTCTCACACCGGGCTCGTGGTGCCGCTCACGGCGGTGGATGAGCGCGGCCTCAAGCCCACGGTCACTCGGCTCCGCGGTGGAAAGGCAGAGGTCATCGAGGTCACGTTCGGCGTCCGCGACGCGGCCACTGAGGACGTCGAACTCACGAGCGGCGTGGCAGCAGGCGACACGCTCCTGCTGGGGGCCGCCGCGGGCATTACGCCCGGCACGGTGATTCGCGTGTCCACGGGTGCCGACCGTCCCGCGGCCACCGCACCAGTCAAGCCGTAGCCACCCGACCAGGATTCGAATTCATGTTCATCTCCGATTTCGCCATCAAGAAGCCGATCGTCACCATCGTGTCGATGGTGGCGCTCGTGGTCTTCGGGCTGTTCGCCCTCGGTCAGTTGCAGACGGATGAGTTTCCCGACGTCGTGCAACCGATCGTCAACGTCGCGATCCCGTATCCGGGAGCGTCGCCGGACGTCGTCGAGCGCGAGGTGCTCGACCGCGTGGAGGAGGCCGTGTCGGGCATCTCGGGTCTCGACCAGATGCTCGGCACCGCGCAGGACGGGTTCGCGAACATCACGGTCTACTTCGTATTCGAGAAGGACATCCAGCAGGCGTCGCAGGATATCCGGGACAAGATCTCCGCGATCCGCGACCAGCTTCCGGCGGAGATGAAGGAGCCGATCCTCTCGCGGTTCGACCCGCAGGATCAGCCGATCGTGCAGCTCTCGCTGAACTCGAAGGCGCTCGACGCGCCGAGTCTCACGCGCATTGCCGATCCGGGACTCACGAAGGAGCTGCGCTCGATTCCGGGTGTCGCGGACGCGATGGTCGTCGGTGGCGTGCAGCGCGAGCTGACGGTGGAGATCCGACCCGACGCGATGCGCGCGGCCGGCATCAGCGTGGGCCAGCTCGTGCAGGCCCTGCAGGCGCAGAACCTCGCGGTCCCCGTCGGCAAGCTGACGGGCACGCTCGACGAGCGCTCGATCCGGCTCCGCGGAAAGTTGCAAACCCCGGAGGACTTCCTCGCGCTGGTGATCGCAGAGCGGAACGGCCGCGCGATCCGGCTCGGCGAAGTCGCCAGCGCGCGCGACGGCACGGCGGAGCCCAGCTCGGCGGCGCTGTACAACGGCGCCGACGCCATCGGCATCCTGATCAAGAAGTCCAAGGGGTACAGCACGTCGGAGGTATCGCGCGAAGTGCTCGCGCGGGTCGAGACGATCCGCGCCACGCTGCCCGCCGGCACGAACATCGACATCGTGCAGAACGCGGGCGAGCGCGTCGAGGCGTCCGTGCGCAACGTCAACGAGGCGTTGCTCGAGGGCGCCGCGCTCACCGTGCTCGTGGTATTCCTCTTCCTGAACTCCTGGCGCTCGACGGTGATCACGGGTCTGGCGCTGCCGGTGTCGGTGATCTCGGCGTTCATCGCCGTGTGGGCCTTCGGCTTCACCCTCAACACGATGTCGCTGCTCGGCCTGTCGCTCGCGATCGGCATCCTGATTGACGACGCGATCGTGGTGCGCGAGAACATCGTCCGCCACATCGAGATGGGGAAGGATCATTTCCGGGCATCGCACGAAGGCACCGACGAGATCGGGCTCGCCGTGGCGGCGACCACGTTTTCCATCGTCGCCGTGTTCGTCCCCATCGGATTCATGGGCGACGTGCCGGGCCAGTGGTTCAAGCCGTTCGCACTCACGATCGCGTGCGCCGTGATGGTGTCGCTCTTCGTGAGCTTCTCGCTCGACCCGATGCTCTCGGCCTACTGGGCCGACCCGCAGACGGAGGCGCACGAGCGTCGCAATCCGATCGCGCGGGCCCTCGACCGGTTCAACGAGTGGTTCAACCGCCAGGCCGATCGCTATACCAAGGTCATCGCCTGGGCACTCGACCACCGCTGGTCCATGGCGATGCTTGCGACGGTTGCGTTCGTCGGAGCGCTCTGGCTGCAGGCGACGTACGGCGGGTTCGGCTTCGTGCCGAACTCCGATCGCAGCGAGGTGTTCATTGAAGTGCAGACCCCTCCGGGATCGAACCTCGAGTACACGAAGATGAAGACCGAAGAGGCGG
>CAZLAU010000104.1:0-10194 GCA_964557615.1 uncultured Gemmatimonas sp. | reverse complement strand
TCGGGCGACTCGGCGTATGCGCGACGCGTCACGTCGGACGCCCTGGCGCACTACCTGCTGGCAATCGCGGCCGATTCGACGAGCTATGAGGCGCAGTGGAAGGCGTCGCGGGTGGAGGTGGATATCGCCGAGGCCTCTCCCCGCGGGCGGGCGATGGACTCGCTCTTGACCGATGCGCAGGCACACGCCGAGGCGGCGATCCGGCTGCGGCCACAGGATGCCGAGGGCCATTTCTCGCTCGCGCGGGCGATCGGGCGCCGCGCCCTCTCCGTGGGCACGATGGACCGGATTCGTTACTCGAAGATCGTGCGCGCCGAGGCGATCGCGGCACTTGCCGACGACAGCACCCACGCAGGCGCGCTGCACGTACTCGGGATGTGGCACGCCGAGATCATGCGGGTGAACGGGTTTGCGCGGGCGTTCGCCCGGACGTTCCTCGGTGCGCAGCTCTTTTCACTGGCGAGCTGGAGCGAGGCGCAGCGACTGCTCGAGGCGGCGGTCCGCGTCGACCCGGGGCGCATCGTCCACCGGCTCGACCTCGCAGGCATCCTCGCAGCCCGCGGCGACAAGGAAGGCGCCCGCGCGCTGTACGTGGGCATCGCGTCGGCCCCGGTGGTCGAACCGAACGACGACCTCTACAAACGACAGGCGAGTGAGCGCCTGGCCAAACTATGACTCCAGATTCGCAGGACCCAGGCACCGGTGGCGCGCGGGCCGGCGGCGACGCCGTGGCACAGCTCGAGGCGCGCGTTGCGGCGCTGACGCAGGAGCGCGACCATCTGCTCGCGATCGTGGACATCTTGCAGGACATCAGCACGAGCCTGCACTTCGTCGACATCCTCCAGGCGATCTCGCGCAAGCTGGGCAACACCTTCGGTCTCGACCGCTGCTCGATCTTCCTGACCGGCGAGCGCAGCGAAGTGCGTCTCGTGGCGAGCTACGAAGATCCCTCGATCCGCAATCTCGTCGTGGATCTCGAACGTTATCCGGAACTCAAGCGCGCCTTCGAGTCGGGCGAAACGGTGTTCGTGCCGGACGCGATGAACGACCCGATGTTCAGCGCCGTCAAGGACACGCTGTCCATGCGCAACGTGCGATCCGTGGTGGTCGTGCCGATCCGCTGGAGGCAGGACGTGATCGGCGCGATCTTCCTGCGGACCGAGCGCGATGCGACGCCGTTCAGCGATGCCGACGTCCGGTTCTGCCAGGTGATTGCCGACCTGACGGCCAAGTCGCTGCGGAACGCCCACCGCTTCGAGTCGCTGCTCAAGACGACGAGCGAGCAGCCCGCGCGACAGCGAGGCGCCGAGCTGCAGCGCATCGCGCTCGTGGCGTTCCTGCGCCGGCTCCTGGACACCTACGCCGCGAGCGATGAACACGTGTGGGCCGAAACGCTGCTGCCGAAGGCATCCGACGAGGAACTCGAGCGGCTGGTGGGCGTGGCGCTGAACGTGATCGCCGAGGAAGCGAAAGGGTGACGCGCGCGGGACGCGGGCCCGGACGGCGCGTTCAGGCGCCGGACCGGTGACCGGCCGCGATTCCGCCGCCGCGCGGGCGGCCGAGCTCCGTGCCGTGCTGGGCGAGGCCCTGCACGCGTACCACGTGCTCGACCGGCCGACGATGGCGGATTCGGCGTACGACCGGCTCTTTCGCGAGTTGCAGGACATCGAACGCGAGCACCCGGACCTCCGGACGCCGGATTCGCCAACCCTCCGCGTCGGCGCCGACCCGGTCGAAAGTTTCGCCAAGCACGAGCACATGGTACCGATGGGCTCGCTTGCCAACGCATTCGATGACGCGGAGGTCGATGCCTGGCACGAGCGAGCGGTTCGCATCGCCGGCGACGCCGTCGCAGCCGGAGGGTACTCGGCGGAACTGAAGATCGACGGTGCGGCGATGAGCCTCACCTACGAGGACGGCGTGTTCACGCTCGGCGCGACGCGTGGCAACGGACGCACCGGGGAAGTCGTGACGGCGAACCTGCGCACGGTGCGCGACATCCCGCTTCGGCTCCTCGGTCGCGGCCATCCCCCTCGCATGGAGATTCGCGGCGAGGTGTATTTCCCGTTCTCGGCCTTCGAGCGCCTGAATGCCGAGCGCGCGGCCGCCGGTGAACCCGTATTCGCGAATCCGCGAAACTCCGCGTCGGGATCGCTGCGGCAGCTGGATCCGGCCGAGACGGCCCGGCGCCCCCTGCGTTTCTTCGGTTACGGCGTCGTGGTGCCCGATGGTGGTGCCATCTTCCGCACGCAAACGGAGCTCCTTGATGCGCTCGCCTCGTGGGGCATTCCGGTGGCCCCGCATCGTCGCCGGTGCGTGACGCTCGCCGAGGTGCACGAGCATGCGCATCACATCGAGCACGTGTTGCGGGCCGAGCTCGACTTCGGCATCGACGGCATGGTGGTGAAGGTTGAATCCACCGCCACGCAGGCGGAGCTCGGCGACATCGGCGGGCGTGAGCCGCGGTGGGCCATCGCCCGCAAGTTCGCCGCGGACATCGCCGAAACGCGCCTGATCGCCATCCGTGTCAACGTCGGCCGCACGGGCAAGATCAACCCGTATGCCGAGCTCGAGCCGGTCGAGGTGGGTGGAACGACCGTGCGGTTTGCCACGCTCCACAACTTCGAGCTGATCCGGCAAAAGGACCTGCGCGTTGGCGACGTCGTGCAAGTGAAGCGCGCCGGCGACGTGATCCCGCAGATCATCGGGCCGGTGCCGGAGCGCCGGTCGGCCGGCGCAACGCCGACGCCGGTCCCGAATGCGTGTCCGGAGTGCGGCACGCCGGTTCGCGTCGAGGAAAAGGATCTCTTCTGCGAGAACGACCGCTGCCCGGGCCGCCGACTCGAGGCGATCGTGCACTTTGCGTCGCGCGGGGCGATGGACATCGACGGCCTGTCGTATGCCAGGGTGGAGCAGCTCATCGAGGAGGGCCTCGTCCAGAACGTGGGCGACCTGTACACCTTGACCGCGGAACGCATCGCCCAGTTGGAGCGATTCGCGGAGAAGAGTTCCGAAGCGCTGGTGGCCGCGATCGCCGCGTCGCGCAAGCAACCCCTGTCACGCCTGCTGTTCGGGCTTGGCATCCGCCACGTGGGGCAGGAAGCCGCGTTGGCGCTTGCGCGGAGGTTCGGTTCGCTCGATCGGCTCGCGGCGGCCAGCGTCGACGACATCGAGGCGGTGCACGGCATCGGCCCGGCCATCGCCAGATCGGTCGCCGACTACTTCGCGGACGCCGGCGTGCGGGAACTGCTGTCGCGGCTCACGGCCAGCGGGCTCCGGATGGATGAGCCCGCGTCGGCACCGTCATCGGGTGCCTTTACGGGAAAGACCGTCGTGATCACCGGGACCCTGCCCTCGCTCAGCCGCACTGAGGCGAAGCAGCGGATTCTGGCGGCGGGCGGCAAGGTCACCGACTCCGTTTCGAAGGCGACCAGCCTCGTCGTCGTGGGGCTGGACGCCGGCAGCAAGCTCGAGAAGGCGCGCGCGCTCGGGGTCGAGACGGTGGATGAGGCCGAGTTGCTGCGCCGCCTCGGGGCCACGTGATCCTGCGTCGGGCCCCGGGTCGGTAGCCACCATCGTCGCGCGCGCCTAGCTTCCCTTCACCTCACTTCGACCTCACCGATCCGGCCATGGATCTCCACGCCACCCAGTGCCTCGCCCTCCCGCGCGCTTCGCTCGCCGCGCTGCGGGCTGCCCTCATCCGTGACACCGGTGGCGGTTACGCCGCCTACCTCCAGGAAGCCGGCTACGCAGGCGGTGAACCGATTTTCGCCGCGTTCCGCTCGTGGCTCTCGGACCGGGGAGACGACGTGGAGCAACTCGACCTCGACGCGTTTCAGGCGCGGGGCGCCGAGTTCTTCCGTGCCGCCGGCTGGGGTACCCTGTCCATCAGCCCGATTGGCGACGTCGTCGCGATGGTGGACTCCACCGACTGGGCCGAAGCCGATCCCGTGAGCGCGATGGCCTATCCGTCGTGCCACTACACAACCGGGATGCTCGCCGACTTCTTCGGGCGGACTGCGGCGGCCCCGCTGGCCGTCCTCGAAGTGGAGTGCCGGTCGTCAGGGAGCCCGCGATGCCGGTTCCTCGTCGGCGCGACCGACGTCATGACCCACCTGTACGAGCGAATGGCCGCAGGCGAGCCCTACGACGCCGCGGCGAACGCGCTGACCTGACCTGTCCGCGCCCGGGCGCCGGTGCCGCTTCAGTCGTCGTCGTCGTATTTGGGATTCGGGACGAGTTCCCCGCCGACAATCAGTTCCCGGTCCCACGGCAGCACGACGTGGGCAGGGGTTTCGAGCGCCGAAAAGTCCGGCGCATAGTCGCCGGTGCGGATGCTGACCGCCGTCCGGACGTCGCTCGCTCCCCCATTCACGACGGCCGCGACGGCAAGCCTGAGCGTGTCGCCCGAGTCGCACGTTTCGTCCACGATGAGGACCCGCACGCCGCGCACCTCGGCCGGCGCCTCGCCGAAGACGGCCGGCGTGGCCCGCATGTGGTCCGCCCGGTAGCGCCGGCTGACGATCATCGAGCGGAACGGCCGGTCGAGCATCGCGGCGACCACAGCGCCCGGGACGACACCGGCCGTGGCGATCCCCACCACGAGGTCGGGATCGAACTCACGCGACACCTTCAGGGCGAGGGCGCGGGACAGTTCGCCGAACAACGGCCACTCGACGTGGAAAACATCGCGCGGCGCCGATGGCGCGTAATGGGAACGTTGGGGCATTGGCGGACCGGAAGGACGAGCGAGCCGGTGTGACAATCGCTCTTGTTGCAACCTACCCCGCAGACCGGTGCGACGTAACCTCGGTTGCTGACCCTCTGGAGCGGCAATACCTTGTGCCATCGCACGTTGGGAGCGCCCCTTTGGCTCGGTGCATTTCATGTCCTGGTTGAGCCGGCTGTTCGGCGGAAAGCCCAAGACTGAGGTAAAGGCGCAGCGCCTCGATTACCTGAACGAGGCGCTCGTGCTCGAACGTCAGGGGGATTACGACGCCGCCCTGACGTCGTACCGACTTGCCCTGCGCGACCAGCCGAACGACCTGAGGGTGTTGCAGAACATGGCCATAGCGTTTTCCCGCACGGGACGCCTCGACGAGGCGGTGCGTGCGTACCGGAAGGCACTCGAGATTGATCCGATGCTCGCGGGCGCGCATTACGGGCTCGCGTTCCTCCTGCTCAAGCGAGGCGAGAACGAGGGCGCCGGCAAGCACCTGCAGGCCTTCCTCGCGCACCCACCGTCCGGCGAGGAAGCCGAGCGATGGATACGCCACGCCCAGGCGACGCTCGAGCAGCTCGACAACCCGACGGCATCGGGCACGCCGCCCGCGGAGCACTGAGTTGGGGAAGATTCTCGCGATCGTCAGTCAGAAGGGCGGTGTCGGCAAGACCACCACAGCGGTCAACCTCGGCGCGGCGTTCGCGCGCCGGGGCCTGAAGACGCTCATCGTCGACGTCGACCCGCAGGGGTCCGTACGGTACGGCGCCGGGCTGAAGAAGGGCCACAAGACGCACGGGTTTGCGGACTACATGAGCGGCGCACGGCCGCTCCGCGATGTGATCCTTCCAACGGCGCTCCCGTGGCTGCGAGTGATGCTGGTAGGGTCGGTGGCGGACGACGCCGACCACACGGATTATGCCAACGCGATCGCCGGCGGCGACCTGCTCCCGAAGATGCTGGCCACGGCAGCCGAACGGTGCGACGTCGTCGTCGTGGATACGCCGCCCGGCCTTGGCCCGATCACGCGGCGGGCGCTCGCTTCGAGCGACCGCGTGCTGGTGCCGCTCCAGGCCGAGCCGCTCGTGCTGCAGACGACGCCCCAGATCTTTCGTGCGATCCAGGACGTCGTGGCCAACCAGAAGCAGCTGACGTTCGACGGCATCCTGCTCACCATGTACGAAGCCGGGAACGCGGCGTGCGAGCGCACGATCAAGTACGTGCGCGCGAACGTGCCGGCGAACCTCGTGTTCGACCTGATGATTCCGCGCAGCAGCGCCGTGAGCGACGCATTTGCCGCCGGACAACCGGTCGTTGTGCGGACGCCAGGCGATCCGGCCGCGCAGGCGTACGTGAACCTCGCCACGCGGCTCGCCGAGCGATTCGCCGAATGATGCGCGGCGCCTTCCGCGCCGCCCGCCTTGCCACGTGCTGCGTGATTGCGGCGAACGCGTGCACCGAGATCAATGCGTCGGGGGAGCACGTGGCGTCGCTCTCGTTCGACCGGCTGCCGTACCCGGCCGTCGTGACGGGCGACACGCTGCGTGACTCGCTCGGGGTCGCCGCCCCGCTCCGCGCAATCGCGTTCAACAGCGCAGGCGATTCGGTTCCCGATGCCGCCATCCAGTACATCGCGCTCGACACCGGGGTGGCGTTCGGGACCGCGGGCACGCTGGTGGCGACACGCCGTTCGGGTTCGGTGCGCCTGATCGCGACGACGGACAACCTCCAGTCGCCGATCCGCACGCTGCTGGTGTCGCGACGGCCCGACTCGGCAGCCGTGAGCGGCAAGGCGCGCGACACGGTGTCGTACGTGGTGCCCGACGCACCCTCCACGAACGTGTCCAGCGCGCTCGGGGTTCGGGTGTCCACGAAGGACACGACCGGCGGGATCGCGACGACCCAGGGATGGGTCGTGTCGTACCAGGCGTTCTTCCGGGGTAACGCGATCGCGGCGGGTGACACCTCCGTCGTGTTCCTCCTCGGCGACGGAACACAGCGGTCGGGGATCGATACGACGGGCAGCGACGGCATCGCCTCGCGACGCATCCGGGTGCGGCCTATCGGAATCACGGCGTCGGCGGTTGACTCGGTGGTCGTGCTCGCCACCGTCAGGTATCGCGGCGCCGAAGTCCCGGGCAGCCCGCTGCGATTCGTGGTACTATTGCGGCCGAAGTAGCCGACACCTGGCTGCCGGCGGCACAGTGACGTCACCGGCGTCCAGTGAACCAAGGGAGGGGGCGATGATCGCAAGCGGAGGACCACGGCCGGCGCGCGGAACGCTGAATGAGCTGTTCTTCACGGCGCTCGACCGCTTCCAGCATGCCGCGTCGTATCAGGTCAAGCGTGACGGCAAGTACGCCCCGATTCCGCACGACCAGGTGCTGGCACGCGTGCGCCGTATCTCGCTCGGGTTGCGCGCGCTGGGCGTCGAGGCCGGCGACCGCGTGGCGATCCTCTCCGAAAACCGTCCCGAGTGGGCGCTCGCCGATTGGGCCTGCCTGACGGCGCGGCTGTCGGACGTTCCGATCTACGCCACGCTGCCCGCCGAACAGATCACGCACCTCCTCGTGAACTCCGGCTCGAAGGCGATCTTCGTCTCGAACGACGCGCAAGCGGCGAAGATTGCCGCCATCCGGGGGCAGACCCCGGCGCTGCGGCACGTGATCACGTTCGCCGACGCCGCGACTGGAGGCGCCGACTTGACGCTCGCGGCGCTGGAAGACCTTGGCGCAGGGCGCGACGGCCCGGAAGCATCGGCGCGCTGGAAGGCCGACGCGCTTGCCGTGCAGCCGGATGATCTCGCCACGATCATCTACACGTCGGGCACGACGGGGCTTCCGAAGGGCGTCATGCTCACCCACGACAACATCTTCTCGAACGTCGAGGCGGGCCGCGCCTGCATCCCATTCGGGGGCGACGACGTGGCGCTGTCATTCCTCCCGCTGTGCCACATCTTCGAGCGGATGGGCGACTACCTGTTCTTCGCGACCGGCACGTCCATCGCGTACGCGGAGTCGTTCGAGTCCGTGCCGTTCAACCTTGCCGAAGTGCGGCCGACCATCTGCTTCTCCGTGCCGCGCCTCTACGAGAAGATGTATGCCCGGGTCCTCGAGAACGCGCTGGCCGGCAGCGCCGTGAAACGGCAGATCTTCTTCTGGGCGCGCGCGGTGGCGGAGCGGTGGGCAAACGCCACGCTGGCCGACCGGCGGCCCGGCCCGCTCACGACGATCGGTTATGCGATCGCACAGCGGCTCGTCTTTTCCAAGCTCCACGCGCGCGTCGGCGGCCGGATGCGCTACTTCGTGTCGGGAGGCGCCCCGCTTGCGCCGGAGATCAACCGGTTCTTCTTCGCGGCGGGGCTGACGATCCTCGAGGGGTACGGACTGACCGAAACCTCACCCCTGATCTCGGTGAACCGCCCGGGCGCCTTCCGCATCGGGACCGTCGGCAAGGCGGCACCCGGCGCCGAGGTGATGATTGCGGCCGACGGCGAGATCCTCACGCGCGGACCGCACGTAATGAAGGGTTACTACAACAACCCCGAGGCGACGGCCGAGGCGATCGACGCCGACGGCTGGTTTCATACCGGCGACATCGGCACGCTCGAGGACGGATACCTCAGCATCACCGACCGCAAGAAGGACCTCATCAAGACGGCCGGCGGCAAGTACGTGGCGCCGCAGCCGATCGAGAACAGCGTCAAGACCAACAAGTACGTGAGTCAGGCCGTCGTGATCGGCGACAAGCGCAAGCACCCCGCCATCCTCGTCGTTCCCAACTGGGACGCCCTCGAGAAGTGGGCCGCGCGCCGCAACATCATCTGGACCCACCGGTCGCAGTTGCTGGAGATGCCAACCATCCAGGCCAAGATGGAGAAGGAAGTCCGGGAGCACTTCGAGGGGCTCGCGAGCTTCGAGACGCCCAAGAAGATCGGCCTGCTCGAGCACGATTTCTCGGTGGAGCGCGGCGAGCTGACGCCCACGCTCAAGGTCAAGCGGCGCGTGATCGAGCAGACGTACGCGAAGCTGATCGATTCGCTGTACGCCGGGGACTGAACGACCGGCGCGGGTGCGGCCCGCGCTTCATTGGCGGCGCGGCGCCCGTGCCAGCGGCACCACGGCGGCCTCCCGCTCGCCCACCCAGTGCGTGGCGTCGCGTGCCAGTTCGCGGATGCCGGTCGGCACCGACGTTCCGGCCGGCGCGACCATGCGTCCGCTCGGCGCCAGGATCGCCACGGCGCTGCTGACCAGGCCGACGTCGGCACGGTCGGCACCGAACGCTATGGCGCGGGCTGAACCGGCCGCGAGGGGAGCACGCGGCGCTCCACGGATGATCGTCGCAATCCGCGCCGCGGTGTCGTCGGGCGGATCGAGCAGGACCAGCGGTGCATCGGCCAGCGCGGCAAGCCCCGTTGCAACGCCCGCGACTGCCCCGCACAGGACGAACGGCGACCCCGAGTCGCCGAACCCGACGAGTGCACCGATCCGGAGCACGGCATCGCGATCGGGCGCGGCGTGACCCGTGCCGGCAGGTCGCGCGATGGCGTCGGGTGTCCAGTGCACGACACCGCCGCGCACCTCGCGCTCGAGCCGGCAGACAGGGCACCCGAGCACGCCCGTCACCATTCGACCGTCTTCAACCCGGTCCGCGCGGGCGACGAGCCACGTGTCGGCATGCTCCTCGGTGCACCGCAGCTGGTCGACGAGGGCAAGCAGCACGTGGCCTAACTCGGCGAGACCCGAAGCTCTTCGATGTCGACGCCGGCAGGCTGCGAGACGGCAAAGCAGATCGCGCGCGCGACATCGTCCGCCGACAGCATCGCACTTCGCGCGGGGAGCGTTCGCCCGAGTTCCGACTCGACGGGAGCCCAGATGTCGGTGTCCACGGGTCCCGGCGACACCAGGATCGCGCGCACGCCGGTGCCACGCGTTTCGGCCCGCAGCACTTCGTGCAGGCCGCGTACGCCGAACTTGCTCGCACCATACGCGGCGTTGCCTGGCATAGCGAAATGATCGGCCACCGATCCGAGCGTGACGACATCGCCGGACTGCCGCGTGAGCATCCCGCCAAGGAACGCGCGAACGATGCGGAATGGCACCTCCACGTTCACGCGCAGCGCCGTGCGAAAACTGTCGGCCGGCACATCACCGAACGGCGCCAGCACGAACGCGCCGGCGCAGTTCACGATGATGTCGGGCGCGCCACCCGCCCAGCGCTCCACGGCGTCGATCACGGCGTCGCACCCGGCGTCGGTGGTCACATCACCGGCGACCGCCACGTGCCCGGCGCCGAGGGCGGCCGCGACGGCATCGAGCCGGCGGGACGGCCGCGACGACACGGCAACCAGTGCCCCCGCGGCGGCCAGCGCGTGTGCGGTCGCGGCGCCGATGCCGCGCGACGCGCCGGTCACCAGCGCTCGCCGGCCGGCGAGCGGCGCCGTCGTCACGGCCCCGCGGGCGACGAGTAGGCGA
>CAZLAU010000103.1:0-10209 GCA_964557615.1 uncultured Gemmatimonas sp. | reverse complement strand
AACGCGCGCAGGTACGGCGTCGCGTGGCTGATGTACTGTTCGTGGTCGCCGCCCATGCCGATCGCCCCGAGGTGCATCGTGACGTCCACGACGGCCTCCATCGCCTTCGTGACCTTCGCGGACGCGTCGGCGAGTTCGGGGAACTTCGCGCTGCGTTCCAGCGTCTTGCCGATCTCTTCCATCACCTCGCGGAAGTTCTCGCCGCCCCGCGCCGCCACTTTGCGGCCGAGCAGGTCCATCGCCTGCACTTCGTTCGTGCCCTCGTAGACCGAGAACACGCGGCTGTCGCGCAGGAGCTGCGCGATCGGGAATTCCTCGATATAGCCCGCGCCGCCGTGCGTCTGCAGCGCGAGCATGACGGAGTCATACGCCGCGTCCGAGCCGTAGGCCTTGCATACGGGCGTCAACACTTCGAGCAGACGGTGCGCGCGCTGCTTTTTCTCGTCGGAATCCGCGACCCGCTGGCGGTCGGCCAGTTGCGCGCAATACAGCAGCAGCGAGAGTACGCCCTCGACATAGGCCTTTTGTTTCAGCAGCATCCGCCGCACTTCCGGGTGGCGAATGATGGCGACTTGCGGCGTCGTCGGGTCGCGCTCCGTCACCGGCCGGCCCTGCACGCGTTCCTGCGCGTACTCGAGCGCGCACTGATACGCCGTGGACGCGCCCGCGATCGCCTGCAGGCCGGTGAACAGCCGCGCCTCGTTCATGAGCTGGAACATGTAGTTCAGGCCCTTGTTCGGCTCGCCGAGCAGCCAGCCATAACACGCGTCCTTCTCGCCGAACTTGAGTTCCGCCGTCGCCTGGCCCTTGATGCCGAGCTTGTGCTCGATGCCGGCCGTCTGCACGTCGTTGAACTCGCCGACGCTGCCGTCGTCGTTCACGCGGAACTTAGGCACGATGAACAAGCTGATGCCCTTGACGCCCGGCGGCGCGCCCTCGATTCGGGCGAGCGTTGGGTGGATGATGTTCGGCGTGAGGTCATGGTCGCCGGACGAAATGAACCGCTTCGTCCCGCGGATGATGTAGTAGTCCTTGCCGGGGACAGGCGTCGCCGTCGTGGTGATGTCGCCGAGCGAGGTGCCCGCGTTCGGCTCGGTGAGGGCCATCGTGCCAGCCCATTCGCCCGAGTACAGCTTGTACATGTACCTGTCCTGCAGTTCCTTCGAGCCGAAGCTGTCCAGCAAATGCCCCGCACCCGTCGCCTGGCCGAGGTACATCGAGGCGGCGGAGTTCCCCGCCATAAACATGTACGTCGTCGCGAGCTGGATGGTCACCGGGAACTGCTGGCCGCCGAACTCGTACGAGAAGCTCGGCGCAAACCAGCCACCCTCCTTGGCCGCGGCCCAAATCTTGTGCATCGCGTCCGGCGCCTTGGCGTTTTTGCCGTCAAACCGGACGCCCTGCCGGTCGAACTCCTGGTAACTGGGCCAAAAGAGGTCGCGGGCCAGTTGATAGGCCGTGTCCAGCGCGAGATCGAAGGTTTCCCGGGAGTGATCGGAATGGAACGGATGGCTCAGAAACGATTCGATATTGAACAGTTCATATAGCAGGAAATCGAGGTCTCGGCGGTCGATCAGTTTGTCGCTCATGGCGTTCCCCGAAAAGTGGCGCCACCCGGGCGCGAGAACCTGTGGGGACTCGGTCCGTAACCGGAGATGGTTGGAACCGTCCCTTGTTACAAAGTATCCCAGCCGTATGACGCCGAAAGCAAATGCCGATGTGCACAGACGTGAGGGAAAGTCAGGTCTCGTTGACTCCCCAAGACCAGCGTGCGAGTATTACGGGTGGAGGGGAGGGGCGGTGAGTATGGATGTGTATCGCCGTCGTAAGTCTTACGTTAGGAGTGCTCATTGATCTCCACCCCCGCCAACGCGCACCGTTGTCGCGCCGCGGTCCGTCGCCCGGCCTTCCACTCAACACTCATCCTTGCGACATCCGTCCTGCTCTCCATCGCCGGGGGGGCGGCATGGCCGCAGGATCCCCAGCCACCGAGCCCGTCCGATGAGCGCCAGCTCGACGTTACGTACACGGACTTGTGGCTCCGTGGCGAGTACCGCGCGGCGCTCGACGCGCTGAACCGCGAAATCGCGTCCGTCACGCCGATCATTTCCGCGCAGAGCCGCTACGACCGCGCGCAACTCCTGTTTGCGACGGGCCAGGTGGACGAGGCGATTGAAGACATGGTCTGGCTCGCGGAGCGGCAGGCGCAGCCGTCGTACAGCCTGGAACTCGCGCTGATGTACCAATACCGCGGGATGCCGCTGATTTACGACAAGTGGCTCGCCACGGCCGCGCAACAGACGAGCCGGAGCTATTACTACCGCCGGCGCAGCGAGAACATCGCCGCGATTGGGCGCATCGCCGAACTCGTGGGCACGAACCCGAAAACGATCCTGAGCGCGCACTTCAGCCCGGTGTTCGAGGCGTACCAGGACCTGGGCGCCGTGGCGTACGTCGCCGCGGGCGACCTCGCGTTCCGCAATTCCGGTTTCGACATCGCCGAGGGCTACTACCAGCAGGCGCTCGAGCGCGAACCCGGAAACCAGGAGGCCCTCGCCGGTCTGCTCGAGTGCTACTGGCGCTCGAGCGACGAACGTGGCGAGGCGATCGCCAAGCAACTCGAGGAGATCAATCCAAACCATCCGCGGCTCGACGCGGTGAAGGTCGAGCGGCTTCTCGAAGGAAACGTATTCGACGAGGCCCGCGGGATCATCGAAAAACAGCTCGCGATCAACCCCGTCAGCCACCGGTTCCGGTCGCTCAAGGCGGCGGCCCTGTTCCTAGAGAACGATCTCGAAGGCATGAACGACGTCATCGATGCCGTGCTCGATTACAACCCGGTGCGGTCGGAGGTCTATCGCACCGTGGGCCGGATCGCGTCGCGGCATTACCGCTTCAAACAGGGCGTGGAATTCCAGGAGAAGGCGCTCGAGCGCGACGCGAAGGATTACGAGGCCCGCGCGTTGTACACGCTCGACCTCATGCGCTTGGGCCGCGAACAGGAGGGCAAGGCCGAACTGGAGAAGGCCTTCGAGGCCGACCCGTACAATGTCCAGTTGTACAACCTGCTGCAACTCATGGGCACGCTCGAAACGTTCGTGACCATCGAGCGCGGACCGTTTATTTTGAAATTGCCCAAGCGCGAGGCGCCCGTTATGGCCGAGGCCGCCCTGGCACTGCTCGACGAGGAAATCGCGCTGCTCGCGAAGAAATACGACGTCGAACTCGAGACGCCGATCCTGATCGAAATGTTCGACAACCACGACGACTTCATGGTGCGTTCGGTCGGCCTTCCGGGGAACGCGGGCCACCTGGGGATCTGTTTCGGACAGTTGGTGACCATGGACGCGCCCAGTGTGCGGCCGACGGGATCGTCGAACTGGCGCACGGTGCTGTGGCACGAGTTTGCACACGTCATCTCGCTGCAAAAAACCAAGAACCGCATGCCGCGGTGGCTTTCCGAAGGCATCTCTGTGTACGAGGAAGAGCAGCGGTCGCCCGCCTTCGAAAACCGGCTCGACCCGAACTACCGGGCAATCCTCGCCGAGGAGGGCATCCCCGGACTGCGCAATATCGACGGCTTCTTCACCAGCCCGAAATCCGCCATGCATCTCATGTACGGCTATTTCATGGCGGGCGAATTCGTCTCGTTTTATACGAAGCGCTACGAGTTCCAGGCGATGGTGGACGCGCTGGAGCAGATCGGCGAGGGCGCGGGCGCCGAGGACGCGCTGGTTGCCGCGGCAAAGACGTCGTTCGAGACGCTCGATGCGGATTTTCATGCCCATCTCGAGAAGCGGTTCGCGGCGTTCGACAACCTCCCGGAGGTCAAACCCGCTGAACCGGACAGCGGCGGGCGCATCGCCCAACGCCTGCTCGGCGGCGCGCCGCCGGCGCCGTCGGCCTCGCCGTTTACCGATGCGCTCAAGGCCGGCGCGGACGCGCTGGAAAAAGGCGACTGGGCAAAGGCCGAGGCGGCTTGGCGCAAGGCGTACGACTTGTTTCCGGATTATTCAGGCGGCGACGCGCCGCTGCGCCAACTCGCCCGGCTCTACCAAGCGCAGGGCCGGCAGCAGGAGTGGATTCAGACGCTTGAACAGGTGCGCACGATGTCGCCGCAGGAGCTTGACGCGACGCTGACGCTCGCCCGCCACTACCGTGACAAGGGCCAGTGGGCCAAGGCCGCCGAGACGGCGGATTGGGCGCTCGGGATCGACCCGTATGACGCGGGCACGCACCGGATTTATGCAGAGGCACTGGTGGAGCTCGACCGGGGCCAGGAAGCGATCGACACCTTTGGCGTGCTCACGCATCTCGACCCGGGCAACGCCGCGACGTATCGTCTCAAGCGCGCGGACCTGCTCTTCGATTCCGGCAAGTCCGAGCCTGCCAAGCGCGAAGTGATTGCGCTGCTCGAACAAATGCCGCACTACTGGGACGCGCAAAAGCTGCTGCTGGAAATAGTCGAACGGCCCGCGGCCTCGCCAGAGGCCGGACCCGCCGGAGCCGCGCAG
The DNA here is from genome assembly GCA_964557615.1 of uncultured Gemmatimonas sp. Lineage (GTDB taxonomy): Bacteria > Gemmatimonadota > Gemmatimonadetes > Gemmatimonadales > Gemmatimonadaceae > Fen-1231. The sequence goes on along the minus strand of CAZLAU010000103.1, from coordinate 5,695 downwards.
CCATGACGGGCGGGACGACACGACTCGTGCGCCGGTGCGCGTTCATCGCCTGTGCGGCATGCGCCGCCTTCGCGGCGGACCACTCCACCGCGGCAGAACGCCAGAGCGGAATGATGTTTGCCGACTACACTTACAGCGATGTGCAAGCGCCCGCGCGCACCGTGTTCCCGTCGAACGAGTTCAAGTTCTGCCGGATCCAGTACACCAGCTACGGTGAGCATCCGAAATACAATCGCCGCGGACGCTGGACGATCGATTATCCCGAGAGCGATGTCCATTTCTCGTGGCGCCTCTCCGAGCTGACCACGGTCAACGTTGCGCGAAACGCGCGCGGGGAATTCGAGCACGCGGTCGTCACGTTGACCGACCCGCAGTTGTACAACTACCCGTTCGTGTATCTCATCGAGCCCGGCGCGCTCTCGTTCACGGACGAAGAGGCGGTGGCGCTGCGAAACTATCTGTTGCGCGGCGGGTTCCTGATGGTGGACGATTTCTGGGGCGAATCGGAATGGGCCAACTGGGAGTCCGAGTTTTCGCGCGTCTTCAATCCGAACGAATACCCGATGGTGGAATTGCCGCTCACGCACCCCATCTTCAATTGCGTGTTTGAGTTGAAGGAAAAGCCGCAAGTCCCGTCCGCGTGGTTCTGGATGACTTCGGGCAAACAGACCAGCGAGCGCGGGCCGGAATCGGCCGTACCGAAATTTCGCGGCGTGTTCGACGCGAACAAGCGGCTGATGGCGATCATCTGCCACAACACGGACCTGGGCGACGGCTGGGAGCGCGAAGGCGAGAACGAAGCGTATTTCAACGAGATTTCAGCGAAAAAGGCCTATCCAATGGGCATCAATATCGTGGTGTACGCGTTGACACATTAACTCGGCACCGCAGAACCGCGGGCGTCGTCCCGCGCAACCACGAAAAGAGGGGACCTTGGAAGCGCACAGCCAGCCGGAAGGACAGGGCGCCATCGTGGAGCCGCTCAATGGGGACAAGGACAAGCGGGTATTCGAGGAAGAGGCGCGCGGCAAGCTCATGGCCGGCCGCGAACGCATGCTCGCGCAAATCGGCAAGGTCATCGTCGGCCAACGCGAGGTCGTCGATCAACTGCTCATCGCGTTGTTCTCCGGCGGCCACTGCCTGATCACCGGCGCGCCCGGCCTCGCGAAGACGCTGCTCATCCGGACGATCGCGCAGATCCTCGATCTCGAGTTCAAGCGCGTGCAGTTCACGCCCGATCTGATGCCGTCGGACATCACCGGCACCGAGATCATCGACGAGGATCGCGCGGGACATCGTGAGTTGCGCTTCATCCAGGGTCCCGTGTTCACGAACATTCTGCTGGCCGACGAGATCAACCGCACGCCACCCAAGACCCAGGCCGCGCTGCTCGAGGCCATGCAGGAGCACCGGGTGACGGTGCAGGGCCGCACCTACGACCTGCCCGAGCCGTTCTACGTGTTCGCCACCCAGAACCCCATCGAGCTCGAGGGCACCTATCCGTTGCCCGAGGCCCAGCTCGACCGGTTCATGTTCAACATCGTCATCGCCTACTCGAGCGAGGACGAGGAGATGGACATCGTTCGCCGCACGACCGGCGCCCCGGCCCGGGACACCGTGCCGGTCGTCGGCGCCGCGGACATCGTGGCGTTCCAGGCCCTGGTGCGGCGCGTGCCGGTGGCCGACCCGGTGGTGCGCTACGCCGTGAACCTGGTGCGGACCACGCGCCCCGGCCGCAATGGCACGCCCGACTTCGTGACGAAGTACCTCTCCTACGGGGCCAGCGTGCGGGCGGCGCAATATCTCATTCTCGGAGCCAAGGCCCGCGCCCTGCTGGCCGGCCGCGAGAGCGCCTCGTTCGATGACGTGCGGACGCTGGCGCACGCGGTGCTGCGGCACCGCCTGCTGCGGAACTTCCACGCCGAGTCGGAGAAGGTGGACGCCGACACGCTCGTGGACCGCCTGCTGGCCGCCGTCAGCGTGCCGGCCTCGGGCATGTGAGCAGGTTCCTCAGCCCCGACGTCCTCGGCCGCATCGAGGACCTCGAGCTCCTGGCGCGGACGGTGGTGGACGGCTTCATCAACGGCCTCCACCGCTCGCCCTACTTCGGGCTGTCCACCGATTTCGCCGAGCACCGGGCGTACATGCCCGGCGACGACATCCGCCGGCTCGACTGGCGCGTGTTCGGCCGCACCGACCGGCTCTACGTCAAGGAGTTCGAGGCCGACACCAACGCCAACATGAGCGTCCTGCTCGACGTGTCGCGCTCCATGCAATACGCCAGCGGCGGCATCACCAAGCTCGACTACGCCCGCTACCTCGCCGCGTCGCTCAGCTACCTCTCGCGCCGCCAGCGCGACCGGGTGGGCATCGTGACCTTCGACCGTGCCGTGGTGGACTACGTGCCGTGCTCGGCGCGGCACCTGGACCTGGTGCTGCACACGCTCGACCGGTTGGAGCCCGGCGGCCCCGGCGCGCTGACGCCATCGCTCACCACCGTGGCCGAAGCGCTGCGGCGCCGCTCCATCCTGGTGCTCATCTCGGACCTCTACGAGGAGCCGGAGGCCGTCGTCACCGCGCTCAACGCACTGCGGGACCGCGGCAACGACATCATCGTCCTGCACGTGCTCGACCCCGCCGAGCGGACGTTCCCGTTCGATGACGCGGCGCACTTCGAGGACCTGGAGAGCGGCGAGCGGATCCCGGTGGTGCCCGCGCGCCAGCGGGAGGCGTACCAGCGGCTGATGCAGGATCACCTGGACACGCTGGCCGGCCGGTTGGGAGAACACCGCATCGACTACTGCCTGGTGGACACGTCGCGGCCGCTGGACTTCGCGTTGTTCGAGTATCTCTCGCGCCGCCAGGCGCTGGCGCGGGTGCGCTGACGTGGGCCTGACGTTCCTGGCGCCGCTGTTCCTCGCCGGACTTGCCGCCGTCGGCATCCCCATCTACGTGCACCTGACGCACCGCGAGCGGAAGGAACCGATCGCGTTCCCGTCGCTGATGTTCCTCCAACGGGTGCCGTTCCGCGAGGCGAAGCGCCAGCGCATCCGCCACTGGCTGCTCTTCGCGCTGCGCGCGGCGGCCATCGTCCTGCTGGTGGCGGCCTTCGCGCGGCCGCTCATGACGCGCCGCGGCGGTGTGCTCGGCGCGGGGCCGCGCGACGTCGTCATCCTTGCCGACCGCTCCTACAGCATGGGCTACGGGGACCACTGGTCGCGGGCCCGGTCCGCGATGGGTGAGGCGATCGCCTCCCTCGGCGCCGCCGACCGCGCCGCCATCGTGGCGCTGGACGACCGCGCCGAGGCGCTCACCCGGCTCACCGGCGACAAGGACCGCCTGGGGGCGCTGGTCGCCGGACTGCGGCCCGGCTCGGGAGGGACGCGGTACGCTCCGGCGCTCCAGGTCGCCCGCGACCTGCTCGACGATCCGGCCCGCCGGCGCGAGGTGGTGCTGATCTCCGACCTTCAGCGACGGGGCTGGGACGGACGAGCGGACATCCGCTTCCCGGCGGGTGTTGCATTCCGGGTGGTCGACGTCGGCTCGACCGCCACGCCGAACGTCACGCTCGCCGGTGCCGCAGTGGCCCGGTCCCGTCGCGGGACGCGGACGGATCTCGTCGTCAGCGTTCGCGTGGCGCGCGGCGGCGGCACCGGCCAGGCCGACGTCCCGGTGAGTCTCGACCTCGACGGCCGCGGCGTGGAGACCCGCACCGTGCGCCTGGGGCCGGATGCCGGCGACGTGGTGCGGTTCTCGCCGGTGGCAGAGCCGAGCCGCATCGTGCGGGCGCGGGTGAGCATCCCGCGCGACGCGCTCCCGCACGACGACACGCTGCATCTGGTGCTCGAGCCGGGACCGCGCGTCCCCGTGCTCCTCGTCGCCGCGGCCGACGCCCCGGCCGGCGAGCAGCTCTACCTCAGCCGGGCGCTCGCCGTGGGAGACGATCCGGCGTTCCCGGTCACGCTGCGCCGCCCGTCGCAGGTCACGGCTGCGGATCTCGAGGCCGCGAAGGTGGTCGTCCTGCACGACGCCGGGTTCCCGTCGGGTGATGCGGGACGGCGGCTGCGGGCGTTCGTGGCGGCCGGCGGCGGCCTGCTCGCGACCCTGGGTCCGCGCGCCTCGGCGCCACCGGCCGATGTGGCCGACAGCGTGGCACGGGCCGGCGCAGTCGCGGACCGCGTGCGCGAGGGCGGCGCGTTCGTCAGCCCGGCCGGCTACGATCACCCGGTCATGGCGCCGTTCAGCCGGCCGCGCAGCGGAGACTTCGCCGCGGCACGGGTCTTCCGGTACCGGCCGCTGGCGCCGGCCGCGCGAGCCACCGTGCTGGCGCGTTTCGACGACGGCACCGCGGCGATGGTCGAGGGTCGCTGGGGTCAGGGCCGGGTCATCCTCTGGGCGACCGACTTCGCCAACCGCTGGAACGACCTGCCGCTGCAGGCGGTGTTCGTGCCGCTGGTCCAGCAGCTCGGGCGTCACCTTGGCGCCCATGTCGAGCGGCCCGCGGCCCGGCCGGCCGGCCAGGTGCTGGACCTGTCGAAGCTCGACCTGCCGGGAGACGAGGCGCTGGTGCTGGAGCGGCCCGGCGGCGAGCGCACCACGCTCGAGCCCGATGCGGCACGGCAGGTCATGCTCGACGCCGCCGGATTCTGGACCGTGCGCCCCCTGCGTGATCGCGGTGCGGCGCTGGCGGAGGTCGCCGTCAACTCCGACCCGGCGGAATCGGACCTGGCGCGGCTGGCGCCGGATGAGTTGACCCGCGCTCTGGCGCCGCCCTCCGGCTCGCCCGGAGGCGAGCCCGCGGCGCAGATCGGCGATGTACAGGAACGAAGCCAGGGGCTATGGTGGTATCTGCTCCTGGGTGTGCTGTTCCTGATGGCCGCCGAGACGGCCGTCGCGCACCGGGTGGGGGTCCGCTGATGCACGACAGACTGATGACGGCCATCCGCGCGGTCCGGAACCGCTGGCGCCTTCGCGTGGCGCTGCGCGGCGTGGCCATCGTGATGAGCGCCGGCCTGGTGGTCGCGCTCGCCGCGCTCTACGGCATGGACCGGTTCCGGTTCGCGCCGGCTGCCGTCAGCCTGTTCCGGCTGCTGGTCTACCTCGCGGTGGTCGCGCTGGCGTGGCGGTACCTCGTCCGGCCGCTGCGGCGGCGCGTGGGCGACGGCCAGGTGGCGCTCTATCTCGAGGAACACGAGCCGGAGCTCAGCGGCCAGATCGCCGGCGCGGTGGAGTTCGGCGGCGCGGAGCGGGCGGGCACGTCGCCGGCGCTGGTGCAGAACCTGGTGCGCCGCGCCATCGAACGACTGGACGCCCCCGGTGGCGCCAGGGTCATCGAGCGCCCCGCCATCACCCGCTCGGCGATGGTCCTGGGCGGCGCTGCGCTCATGGCGGCGATGCTCGCCGTGGTCCAGCCGGCGTTCGTGGCCCGCGGCGCGGCGTTCCTCCTGCCGCTGGGCGGCGCGCCCGCGACGCCGTACTGGATCGCGGTCCTTCCGGGCGACACCATCATGGCGCGAGGCGCCGACCTCACCATTTCCGCCGAACTGCACAACTTCACCGCCGAGCGCGTGGAGCTTGCCGTCCGGCGCGGCGCCGGCGACTGGGAGCGGTGGGACATGCCCACCGACGAGGCCACCGGCCGCCGGGCGCTGATCCTGTTCGGGCTCGACAGCACCACGACGTACTTCGTCGAGGC
>CAZLAU010000102.1:0-10336 GCA_964557615.1 uncultured Gemmatimonas sp. | reverse complement strand
GCTTCAGCTGCGGGAGTGGCATGACCCGCAGGTCGCCGGCGGGCGATCGCAGCGTGACCGTTTCCCGGAAGATGTCGATCGAGGTGATTTTCTCCTCGCCCGCCAGGGTGCGCACGATCTTGCCTTCCTTCGGGAACCGCTTGCGCTGCTGCACATAGAACTCGTGTTCGTAGCGCAGGCAGCACATCAGCCGCCCACACGCGCCTGAGATCTGCGCGGGGTTCAGCGTGGAAAGATGCTGGTCCTTTGCGACGCTCGACTTGACGGGGACGAGTTCCGGCAGCCAGCTGGCGCTGCAGAGCTGGCGTCCGCACCGGCCCAGGCCGTCCACCCGCTTGGCTTCGTCGCGGACTCCGATGTGCCACATGTGCACGCGCGTCCCGAACAGTCCTTCGAGCTGCCGCACCAGGCTCCTGAAGTCGACGCGCTGCTCGGCGGTGAAGTACACCGTGAGGCGCTTCTTGTCGTGCTGCCATTCGGTGTCGGAGACCTTCAGGTCGAGGCCGAGCGCGCGCACCTTCTCGATTGCCCGCACGCGGACGTTCAGTTCATCGGCCCGCAGTTGCGCTGCCTTCGCGATCTCGTCCCCGTTTGCCGCCCGCAACGCCTTCTTGAGCGGGTCCCGGCTCGCCTTGCCGTGCGTCGTGCCGGCGCGCCGCTTGAGTGCGAGGTCGCCGGTGGAGTGGACGCGGCCGAAGTCCTCGCCGTGCTCGACCTCGACGATCACCGGCGTCTTCGCGGCAGGCGCTTCCGGGAATGGCCAGTCGAAGAACGCGCGGCGGTTTCCCTTGAACGTGACCTCGATGACCACGCCTATTCCTCGACCGCGCCGAGCCGCAGGTACTTCTGGCGCCGCCGGCGCACGAGCTTGTCCGGCTTCAGGCGGCGGAGCTCGTCCACGTGCCGGAGCAGCGCGTCGTGCACGGCCTTGGCGGTCGCCTCGTGGTCGGCGTGCGCCCCGCCGAGCGGCTCGGGAATGACCTCGTCCACAATGTGATGGTCCACGAGGTCCTGCGCCGTGATCTTGAGGGCGGTGGCGGCGCGCTCGCGCATCTCGGGGCTCTTGCCGTCCTTCCAGAGGATGGCGGCGCAGCCCTCGACGGTGATCACGGAGTACACCGAGTTTGCGAGCATCAGGACGCGGTCGGCGACGCCAAGCGCCAGGGCTCCGCCGGAGCCCCCCTCGCCGATCACGATCGCGATGATCGGGACGGTGAGCTGGCTCATCTCCAGCAGGTTGCGCGCGATGGCCTCGCTCTGCCCGCGTTCCTCGGCGCCGATGCCTGCCCACGCGCCGGGCGTGTCAATCATCGTGATGACGGGCACGTGGAATTTCTCCGCGAGCTTCATCAGGCGGAGCGCCTTGCGGTAGCCCTCGGGGTGGGGCATCCCGAAGTTGCGGCGCAGGTTTTCGCGGGTGTCGTGGCCGCGCTGATGGCCGATCAGCATGATCGTTTCGTCGTCGAGCCGCGCCCAGCCGCCGACGATCGCGGGGTCGTCACGGAACGCGCGATCACCGTGCAGCTCGATCCAGTCGGTGAATGCGAGCCGAACGTAGTCGAGCGTGAACGGGCGGCGCGGGTGCCGCGCCACCTGGACGCGCTGCACCGGCGAGAGCTTGTCGTACACGTCGCGCCGGATGTCGCGCAGCTTCTTCTCGAGCGGGGCGAGCTCCGCCGACACGTCGACCTTCCGCTCCTCGGCGGCCCGGCGGAGATCGTCGATCTGGCGTTCCAGCTCGGCGATCGGCTTCTCGAACTCAAGCGACGATGTGCCCACGTCAGCTCCCTCGCACGAGTTGCACGCGTTCGGTTCCCAGCAGGGCCCGCAATTCGAGCAGCGCGTTGCTGGCCGGCGACACGGTCAGCGTGGCCGAGCGCAGCCGGGCCCGGGCGCCGTCCGCGCCCATCCAGCGGACCTCGAGCGGCGCCGATCCGGGGTGCGCCTCCACCACGGCCCGAATGTCGTGGAGCACGCCGGTCGAGATCGACGGGTCGGGCGCCAAGTCGATCGCCACCGCAATCTGGCCCGTCGTCCGCAGTTCGGCGAGGCGTGTGACCGATTCGACGATGAAGGTGGGGTTGTCGGCGCCCTGGTCGCGGCGCCCGTAGCCACCCTTGAGCAGCACGGGCACGTCGGCCACGATCCGATCCGAAATTGCGGCCCACGTCTCGGGAAACACGAGCACCTCGGCCGATCCGGAGAAGTCCTCGACGGTGATGCGGGCGAACTCGTTGCCGCTCTTTCTCGAGATCTGCCGCTTGATTGCCGTCACGACGACCGCGAGCGACATCGGCTGCTCCTGCCACGTGCCAAGCGATGCGACGGTGTTGGTGGCCAGCAACTCGGCCTCGGCGCGGAATGGCTCGAGCGGGTGCCCGGAGATGTAGAAGCCGAGTATCTCCTTTTCCTTCGTCAGCCGCTCGTGCTCGCTCATCTCCGCGATGTTCGGCAGCTGCGGCCGGAGGGTGGACTTGGGCGAGTCGCTCGAGTCGCCGAACAGCGAGCCCTGGCCCGTCGCCACCTCCGCCTGGGCCAGGGACGCCGCCTGCATGGCGCCGTCGAGCGCGGCGGCGTACTGGGCGCGATGCCCTCCGAGCGAATCGAACGCGCCCGAATAGAGCAGTGCCTCGAACACCCGCTTGTTGTTGAGCCGCAGGTCCACGCGCTCGGCGAAGTCATAGAGGGACTCGAACGGCTTTGCCGCGCGCGCGCCGATGATCGAGTCGATTGCCGAGCGGCCCACGTTGCGGATCGCGCCCAGGCCGAAGCGGATGCGCGTGTCGCCCACCACCGTGAACCGGTAGCCGCTCTCGTTGACGTCGGGCGGCAGGATCTCGAGCCCCAGGTCGCGCGCCTCGTTGATGTACTTCACGACCGAATCCGTATCGCCGATGCACGCCGACAGCAACGACGCCATGAACTCGGCCGGGAAGCGCACCTTGAGGTATGCCGTGTGGTACGACAGCACCGAGTACGCCACCGAGTGCGACTTGTTGAAGCCGTACCGGCCGAACGTCTCGATCTGCGCGGCCAGTTCGGCCACGATGTGCTTGTCGTATCCGCGGGCGATGCACTTCTCGACGAACTTGTCGATTTCCTTCCGGATGAGCTCGGCGTCCTTCTTGCCGACGGCCTTGCGCAGCACGTCGGCTTCGGCGAGCGAGATCCCCGCGAGCCGCTGCGCGATGCGCATCACCTGTTCCTGGTAGGTGATGACGCCATACGTCGGGGAGAGGATCTCCTCGAGTTCCGGCAGGGCGTACGTGACCGGCTCTTCACCCCGCTTGCGGCGGCAATACACGCGGTGCATTCCGGCGTCGAGCGGACCCGGTCGCATCAGCGCGTTGGAGGCCACCAGGTCGTCGAACCGGTCGGCGCGCATCGAGCGCACCATGTCGGTGGCGAGGGGAGACTCGAACTGGAATACGCCGGCCGTGCGCCCGGCGCGGAGCGCGCGGTACGTGGCCTCGTCGTCGAGCGGCAGCGTCTCGAGATTCGGCGCCTCGCGGCCACGCTCCCGAATGTTCTCCAGCGCGTGATGGATGATGGTGAGGGTGGTGAGCCCGAGGAAATCCATCTTGAGCATGCCCGCGCGTTCCAGCGCGTTCATGTCGAACTGCGTCACGACGACGCGCTCGTCATCCGAGCTGGCGGACCCTTTGGTCTCCTGCGTGCACACAGGGACGTATTCGTCGAGCGGGCCCGGCGCGATGACGACGCCGGCGGCGTGCACGCCGGCGTGGCGGGACAGCCCTTCGAGCGCGATCGCATAGTCGAGCATCTGCTCGTGGCGGTCGTCGGACTGGTACAGCTTCTTCAGCTCCGGAACCTTCTCGATGGCCTCCTTCACCGTCAGCGAGAAGTTCGGCTGGTTGGGCACGAGCTTGGCAATCGCGTCGGTCTCGGCCGGCGTGAAGCCCATCACGCGCCCGACATCCTTGATTGCCGCGCGAGACTTGAGCGTTCCGAACGTGATGATCTGGCCGACGCAGTCGCGCCCGTACTTGTTGCGCACATACTCGAGCACTTCGCCGCGCCGCTCTTCGCAGAAGTCCACGTCGATGTCGGGCATCGACACGCGCTCAGGATTCAGGAAGCGCTCGAACAGCAGGTCGAACTTGAGTGGGCAGACGTCGGTGATTCGCGTCGCGTAGGCGACCAGCGAACCCGCCGCCGAGCCTCGTCCGGGGCCCACGGGAATCCCGAGGTCACGGGCCGCCTTTATGAAGTCGGCGACGATCAGGAAGTAGCCGGCGTACCCGGTCTTCGTGATGACGCCGAGCTCGTACTCGAGCCGTTCCTTGACCTGCGGCGGCAGCGGTGAGCCGTACCGCTCCTTCGCACCGTCCGTGGCGAGCTTCACCAGGAGGTCGTTCTCGGACTTGGCGCCTTTGGGCAGCGGAAACGCCGGCAGGTGGTACTTCTTGTCGAACGACACGGACACTTCGTCGGCCACCTTCAAGGTGTTCTCGAGGACATCCGGCCGCTTCTGGAACCGCTGCAGGATCTCCGGCGCACTCTTGAAGTAGAGACCGTTGTCGTAGCGCATCCGGTCGTTGTCGAGCCGGTCCTTCTTCAGGCCGATGCACAACAGCACGTCGTGCGCTTCGTGGTCCTCGGCGCGCAGGAAATGCGAATCGTTCGTCGCGACGACCGGCAGTCCTGTCGCCTCGGCCAGGCGGAACACCTCGGCGTTCAGCTTCTGCTGTTCGCCCGCGTCGTGCGCCTGCACCTCGAGGTAGTACCGGTCGCGGAACACGTCGGCGTACCACTCGGCAGTCGCCTTCGCCTCGTCGAAACGGTCGGCCAGCAGGTGCGTTGCGATCTCGCCGGCCATGCACGCGCTCGACACGATGATGCCCGCGTTGTACTGCTCGAGGATTTCGCGATCCACGCGCGGCTTTGCGTAGAACCCCTCGGTGTACGCAAGGGACGAGAGCTTGACGAGATTGCGGTAGCCCTCGATGTCACGCGCGAGGAGAACCAGGTGGTAGTACGGGCGACCCCCCGACAGCGGCCGACCCCGCTGGCGGCGATCGCCGTGTGCGACATACGCCTCCATCCCGATGATCGGCTTGACGCCCGCCTTCCGGGCTTTTTCCTGAAACTCCCACGCGGCGTGCAGATTACCGTGGTCGGTAATGGCGAGCGCCGGCTGTTCGAACTCCAGCGCCTTGGCGATCAGGTCGTCGATCCGGTTCGCGCCGTCGAGGAGCGAATATTCGGAATGGCAGTGGAGGTGTACGAAGGTCATGTGGAGCCTCTAAGGTAGCCCGTCGTGAGTCTCCGTGTCAAAGAAAATCTGCGCATTTTCCAGAGCGATAACACATTGTCCTGTAATCGGTTACAACGTGACTCGGAGCGTCTGACCGACCGCGCTGCGCTGGCGGGTGCCCGGCTGGCGTTCGGGGGCCTGCTCCTGAGCGTTGCCGCATGCGACGCGTCCACGCCCGTCGAGGGCGTGCGGGGTTATTCAATCGTGCCGGTTGAGTCACACGCACGAACCGCGGCAGCGGGATCCGCACCGACGGCACCGCTACAGGTGCAGGTGAGGTTGGCCGATTCGCGGCCGGCGCGTGGCGTGCGCATCCGATTCACGGTCGCTGGCGGAACGAGGTCGGGCGGATCGCTGGCGGACACGGTTGGTGTCACGGACGCGGACGGCGTTGCGGGGGTGCACGTGACAGCCGGCGCTGCCGGCGACACGCTCGTGATTGAGGCGGCAATCGCGTTCGCGCCCGAGCGTCGCGCGCGGATGCTCGTCGTGGCGGTGCCAGGGCCCGTGGTCGCGTCCGTGTCACCGGCCTCCGTGAAGGCCGGGGATACCGTGGTGGTCACTGGGACGGGGCTCGGCGCGGCCGCGGCGGTGCGATTTGGCGACGTGACGGCCCCGGTCCTCGCCGGCGCCACCGACGCACTGGTGCGGGCTATCGTACCGGCGTGCCTGGCGCCCGGTGCGATCAGCATCGGCGTGGAGTGGCCCGACGCGCGCAGCAACGCGATCGTCGGGACGTATGTCGGTGCGCGCAGGCGGCTGGCCGTGCAACCGTACGAGTTCGTCACGGTTCCGGTGGCGCAGCTCGCGACGTGTGTCGAGCTGGATGGTGGAGGATCCGACTACCTGCTCGCCGCGAACTTCGCGTCCGTGCCCGCCGGCGACCTGGAACTCGAGCCGTGGCTGCTCGGGCTCGGGGGGACCGCAGCCACGGCGCAGCGGGCATCCCTCGCCGACCTTGCAGGCTCGGCATCCGACGGCGACGCGCGTGCGGCCCAGTACGGTGGGTCAGTCCGCGCCAGGTTCGACGCCGGATTGCGAACGATCGAGCAAGCCATCGGACTGCAAGCGCGCGCCGAGCGGCGGCGTGCCGCGGCCCGTGCATCGGCTTCGGCCGGGGCGCAGCCGCCGGCCATCGGGTCGATACGCCGGTTCACGGTCGTGTCGTCGCAGGACGGATCCAGCTTCGAGACCGTCGCGGCGCGGTTGCGCCACACGGGCGACCATATCCTCCTCTACACCGACACGCTTGATCCCGGATACTCGGCAGGCCAGCTCGAGGGGCTTGCCGCGCTGATGGATCGACAGCTGTGGGCCGAAGCGGTCAGCGCGTTCGGCGCTGAACCGGACATCGACGCGAACGACCGCATCATCGTGCTCTTCACGCCCGTCGTGAACCGCATGTCGCTCGCATCGGAATGCATCCAGCGCGGGTACGTGACGGGATTCTTCTATCCGCCGGATCAGCTCGAGCGCCACGCCGTGTCGAACCGGGCCGAGATCTTCTACGGACTCGTGCCGGACGCGAGTGGCCGTCACAGCTGCCCGCATTCGGAGGCCGATGCCGTCCGGCTCATGCAGGGGACGTTCCTCCACGAGATGCAGCACTTGATCTCGTTCAACGAACACGTGCTGGCTCGGGGCGGACCGACCGAGGAGACGTGGCTGAACGAGGGGCTCAGTCACGTCGCCGAAGAACTTGGATCGCGCTTGTTCGATCGGCGCTACCCCGCGCCTCTCGGGCGGAGCACGACGCAGCAATTGTTCCCCGACTCTGCCGCGCCGTTCATTGCGCCGCTGCTGCTGAATGCGTACCTGTACCTGAACTCACCCCTCCGTCATTCGGTGACGGGATACCGGGGTCCGGGGTCGATCGAGGATCGAGGAGCGACCTGGCTGTTCCTGCGGTGGCTCGTGGACCAGAAGGACGGGCAGGTGTTGCGGCGCCTGATCCAGACGCCGCACACTGGCGTTGCCAACCTCGAGGCGGCCAGCGGTGAGCGCTTCGGCGCCCTGTTTGGCGATTTCGCCCTTGCGCTGTTCGCTGACTCGCTGCCCGGGATACCGCGCACCGCCGTACCCGCCCGCCTGCGCTTTTCCGGCCGGAGCCTGCGGCAGCTGATGGCCCGGCAGGCGGTGATTGCGGGATTCTCGGATCCCTTTCCGCTCGTGACCTACCTGGCGGCCCCGGGCGGCTCCTTGCGGTCGAGCATGCTTCCGGGCACGATGCTGCATGCAATCATTCCAGGTGGCGAGTCCGGCGCTCCGATCACGTTCTCGTTCGGGACCCCAGAGCTCCAGCCGTTCCGGCCGGCGCTGGGCGCTCAGCTCGGAATCCTGAGGCTTCCGCAATGACGTGGCCGATGTGGCGCCGTGTGGCGTGTGCCATCCCCGTGCTCGCGGCGGCGGCCGCGCCATCGGGAGCGCAGGGTGGGGCAGGGTCGCGGGCTGGCGTGGTACTCACCCTGCCAACCGATGCGCGTGCGCTGGGCGCCGGCGACGCGTCAGCCGCCGCGTCGCGTGATGCCTGGGCGATCTTCCAGTCGCCCGCGCAGCTCGCCCGCGTTCGCACGGCGGCGTTTGGAATTGCTGCCGAGCGCTACCTCGCCGGGACCACGCTCACTGCCGGGGCCGTCTCCGTGCCGCTTGGTGACGGGACACTGGGCATCGGTGCGACGCTTCTCGACTACGGGACGATCGCGGAGATCGCGAGCACGATTCCCGGCACCGATGGTGTGGAGACGGGGCGTGAGTACTCGGCGCAGGACAACGCCCTGATGGTGGCCTACGCCCGAACGGCGGCCGAGCGGTGGCGGCTCGGTGGCGCCGTGGAGCTCGTGAATGCCAACGTGGCGGACCTGTCGGGCCGGGGTGTCGCCGTGTCGGCCGGCGCGGCCACGACGACGGCAGGTGGGTGGGACTTCGCAGCCGCCGTGCAACACATCGGACCGGCGATCACGATCGGTGCGACGAGCGGAGCGCTTCCCGCGACCGGACGGTTCGCCGTGGCGGCGCCTGCGCGCGCGATCGGTGAGTTCACGCTCCGGCCGATGGTCGAGGCGCGCAGCATCCGTGGGGCGGGGCACGCGCTGGCGATGGCCGCCGAGGCGACGTGGAACCAGGGACGCGGCGCGTCGCTGGTGCTGCGGGGCGCCTACACGCTGCGGACCGGTGCGACCGAGGATCGCTGGCCCGTGTCGCTGGGCGCCGGCGTGGTGCTCGGCTCGGTGTCGGTCGACTATGCGATCGAGCGCTTCCCGACGATCGATCAGGTGACGCATCGTGTCGGGCTGCGCCTCGTGCGCCGCGCGGCGCGGTGAGGCGGCGTCGGCTCGTGCGCAGGCGCTTCGGGTGGATCGGCCTGGTCCTGCTCGCGCTCGTGGGGACGACCGCACTGGCCGCCGTGGTCACGCCGATGGGGCGATACATCCTCCGCGGCGCCTGGGAGGAGGGGAAGATCCTCGCGCGTCGGCGCTCGATTGCCGGCCTCATCGCCGACTCGGCAACGCCGGTGGCGACGCGAGACAAGCTCCGCCTCGTGCTCGAGGCGCGGCGCTTTGCCGAGGATTCCCTCGGGCTCCCCGCAAAGGATGCGTTCACGCAGTTCACGCAGCTCGACAGCGACACGCTCGTGCTCGTCCTGTCGGGCACGCGCCGGGAGGCACTCGTTGCGCGGACGTGGTGGTTCCCCGTGGTGGGGCGTGTGCCGTACAAGGGATTCTTCGACTTCGAGGGGGCGCGGCGCGCCGAGCGAGAACTCGCCGCAGACGGATACGACACCTATCTCAGGCCGGCGCCGGCGTTCAGCACGCTTGGCTGGTTCAACGACCCGCTGCTCTCGACGACCCTCGCGACGGACTCGCTCTTCATCGTGCAGACGGTCATCCACGAGTTGACGCACAACCGCCTGTACCTCAAGGGGCAGGCCGTGTTCAACGAGAGCTTTGCCGAGTTCGTCGGCAACAGGGGCGCCGTCGAGTTCTTCAGGTCGCGCGGTGACAGTGTGGCGACGCGCCGTGCGGAGGCGCGCTGGGCGGACGGGCGTCTGTTGGGCGCCGTGTGGGAACGCGGCTATCGCGAGATCGACTCGGTGTTCCGCTCGCTGCCGTATGCGGACGGTCGCGGAGCTGGCGCGACGCCGGCCGATTCGGCCGTGAGCGCCGCCCGGCTCTCGGCCCGCGACTCCGTGTACGGGCGCCTGCGGCGGTTCCTGGCCGATACGATCGCTCCCCAGCTGGCCACGATCAACCGTGAGTCCGCGGCGCGGATGCGCCTCGACAACGCCGCGTTGCTTGCGCGGCGCATCTACGCCACCGGACTCGGGGACTTCGAGGCCGTGTGGGACCGCTCCGGTCGCAGCGTCCGCGCCGTGATCGCGCGGGTGGCGGACGCAACGCGCGGCGGCGAGACGGAGCCGTTCGACGCGATGCGGCGCATCACGCCGTAATCGCGGTCGGCGGGGCGGTCATCCGGCGCCCGCGACTATCCCTGGAACAGCCCGCGTGCCTTGGCCCGTAGGTCGACAACCGGCGCTCGCGCGGGTTCCACCTCGTCGCGCGCCGCCACAGCCTCGACGACGACACGCTGCATTGCGGCCCGGACGCCGCGATCGAGGAAACGGGATACCTGGTCGAGCGAATAGTCGGCCCCGCGGCGCGAGTCGTAGACGTTGAGGGGATAGCTCACAGCGAGGTGGTTCCGTGCGCGCGTCATCGCGACGTAGAGAAGCCGCCGTTCCTCCTCCACCTGTTCCTCGTCGCCGAGCGACCGTGCGAGCGGGAAGTATCCGTCCACTGCCCAGATCACAAACACGGCGTCCCATTCGCGCCCTTTCGCGCTGTGTGCCGTGGAAAGGACGAGCACGTCGTCCTCGGAGTCTGCGCCGAAGCCGAGATCCTGAGTTGACTGTGGCGGCTCGAGGGCGAGCGCGGCGAGGAAGGTGGCCCGGTCCGGGTATCCGCCGGCGATCGTCTGCAACTGGTCGAGGTCGGCGAGCCGCGGTTCCGCGTGGTCGTAGCGATCGCGGAGGATGCCGTCGTAGAACCGGCGGATGAGGCC
>CAZLAU010000101.1:0-10466 GCA_964557615.1 uncultured Gemmatimonas sp. | reverse complement strand
CGGCCGTGGTCAAACCACACGCTGCAGTCGCTCGCACCGTTCCAACGGCCACGTCGCCGGAGTACCGCCGTGCCATTCCGACTTCGCACGCTTGCCGCCGCCATCGGTTTCGCCCTGCTCGTGCCGCTTGCCGGCGCGTCGCAGGGCACGCGGCCCGCGCCGAACGGCGGCCGGGCGACGCCTCTCGATGTGACCGGCGCCGCCCTGTTCTGGCGTGTCGTCGACGGCGTGAGCAGCGGCGCGATGCGTCCGGATTCCGGGCGCGCGCTGCTGGCACGGCACGACGGATACGCGCAGATCGAACGGAGCGGCAATCGCCTCCGGGTGATCGAGCACTGCCTGCGCGGCATGGCGCCCGGTGTCAGGCGTGACACATTGCCCGTTCCTGCGACGCGCGCTTGGCTCTATTCGTACGTCTGCGATCATCTCGACACGGTGCGCGCGCATCGCCGCGCGCTGGAGGCGTTCACAGTTGCGCTATCGAACGACCCGGGCGAGCGGGCGCGAACTGCCGCGGCCCTCGATTCGGCGCGCGCGTACCTCCCCGCCGCCGCGCGCACCGTGGACGCCCCGGTCATCTATGGAATGTTCTTCGAGCCCGGCGGGTTCGGCGGGCTCACGATCGCGATGGACCTTTTTCGCCACCGCCAGCGCACCGACGACGAGCGCGTGCAGTTCCTGGCACACGAACTGCACCATGCGCTGATGTCGCGGCTTCCGCCCGACGTGCCTGCGCAGGGCAGTGCCGCGGGCGCCGCGGTGCACTGGTGGCTTGGCCGGCTCCAGTGGGAGGGCATCGCGTCGCTGCTCGACAAGCGACGGTACGTCCGCGTTGCGGCCGACGGCATTGCTCCGGTAGAGGGTGCCGCAGGCTTTCCGCTTGAGCACGCCACGCGGATGGCGACGGCGCCGGCGGCGCTCGCCACCGTGGACAGCACCCTCGTCGTACGCAGGCGCGCAGGCGCCGCACCCGACGTGGCGGCTGATTCGGCGGTTCGCACCGTGCTCGAAGCGGCGATTCCCGATGGCGGACACGCCCTGGGACAGTACATGGCAATGGCGATCGAGCAGCACGGCGGCCACGATGCGGTCATTCGTGCGAGCACGAGCCGCGCGACCTTCCTGCGCCTGTATCAGGAGGCGGCGTCAGCGGCGGGTTCGTTTGCCCGGCCGTTCTCGCGCGACGCGATGGATTACTTCATCAGGGTCACCGGGCCCGGGCGATGACCGGGGCCGATCACGGAGCCGGTTTGTAGCCAGCCTACCCACACCGAGTTGCGCCGTCGGACGTCTGTGGCGACCATCAGGGGACTGCGTACCTCAATCCATACAGTGGGGCGCCTTGCAAAGTCATTTCTCAGCTGGCTGGACGAGTCGCTGCCCGGCGTTGTGTGCCGCCACGCTGTGCGCGTGCGTGATCGCGTGCCTTGTCGCGGCACAACCCGCCGGCGCACAGCCATCTCGCCTTGCCATCGAAGTCGAGGGCGGCGCCTTCTGGCAGACCCGCAACGATGTCGAGATCCCGAACGACGGCACCGCAGACCGGTTCTCGCTGTCACGCCTCGCTGGACAGGGGCCCTGGGCCGCCGGTCGCGCGTACGTCACGTGGAACTTCTCCGAGCGGCACGCGGTGCGGCTGCTGTACGCGCCGTTGTCATTGACCGAAACGGGGACATCCGGCCAGGCGCTGGACTTCAACGGTGCGCGCTTCGCCGCGAACGCGCCGCTTGCTGCGACATACCGATTCAACTCGTACCGGGCGTCGTACCGCTGGCGCTTCCATTCGGGCGGGCGCACGACGGCGTGGTTCGGATTCACCGCGAAGGTGCGGGACGCGTCGATTCAACTGACGCAGGGCGCCGTGTCGAGCCGGAAGGACGACGTCGGCGTGGTGCCCCTGCTCCATTTCGCCGCGGAGCGGCGCGTGGGATCTCGGTGGCAACTGCTGCTGGATGCCGACGCGCTCGCGGGGGGACCTGGCCGCGCCGTCGACGCGTCATTCAAGCTGGGCTACGACGTGAGCGATGCGTGGTCCGTGCGAGCGGGGTACCGCACGGTCGAGGGCGGGGCCGACGTCGACGCGGTGTACACGTTCGCGTGGCTGCACTACGCCACGGCATCGATCGTCTGGCGTCCGTAGGCGGCGCCGCGCCCTCACGGACGCGGCGCCCCCAAGCGAACTACCTGGACCGTCGCTTCTTCGCGCTGCGCAGCCGGTCCAGTTCCTTGCGCACGGCGCGTTCGGTCGCGTCGGCGGCGGCGTCGAACGCCGTCTGCGGCGACTTTCGGCGGGCGCTTCCGAGGATCGGGCCCGACTGGTGCAGCACGACCTTGAGGCGGCACTCACGCATGGGCTCGCCCTTCGAACCCGAGAGCCCCTCAAACCGCACGCTGATGCGCGAGATGTCGAGTGCGAACTTGCCGAACTTGAACCCCACGCGCTTGCCAACGTACTCGCGGAGCGCGTCGTCCACGTCGAGCCCGCGCACCCGCAGGTGCAGCGGCGTTTCCACCGTCGTGGAGCGTCCGGTGCCGCGCTTCGCCGGCTTGGACGTGTTGCGCGCGAACGCATCACGCCGCTCGGTGCGCTGTCGTTTCTTCTTTGCTTCGAGTAGGGATCGCTTGGTGGCCATTTGGCTTGCCTGTTGGTGATTTCGCGCGAATGGTCGATTTCAAATTCGCCTGCGGGCGATGGACAGACAACACAAAGCAACCCCCTCCCCGGACGCTCACGCGGGGAGCGTCTCCCGTCGGTGGCTACGGTTGCGTGCGGCGCACCACCGTGACCGTCAGCGCCGAAGGATGCTGCGCCGAGTGGTGCACGACGTTGCGAGCCACGACGCCCTTCGCTTCATCGTAGTTGTTGCCTCCGGTGTTCAGGTTGCGGTCGAAGCGCGGGAAGTTGGAACTCGACACCTCGATGCGAAGCCGGTGGCCGGGCGCGAACCAGTTGCTCGTCGTGAGCGGCTGCAACGTCACCTTGTACACCTTGCCCGGCTCCATCCAGGCGAGCGGCTTGTCGTATCCGTCACGATAGCGCATGCGCTGGATCGACTCGTCCAGGTTGTACGCGCGGCCGTCAGGATGGACGTCGATGATCTTCACCGTAAAGTCGGTGTCCTTCGCGTCGGACGACACGTAGAGCGTGGGGATGATCGGGCCGGTGAACTCCATTCCCTCGGTGAACGGCTCGCTGGTGTACACAAGCACGTCGGCACGTTCCTCGACCTTGCGCTGGTCGAGGGCCCCGGCCTGCACCGCGTTGCCCTGGCAGCAGACGTTGCCTCCGTGCGACATCACGGGATTTGCCGGGTCGTAGGTGAATGCGTCGGCGCCGCGCGCAGTGGGCGGCGTGGTGGTGAGCCGTCCGTCGCCGCGGAGCGTGTTGGCGCGGCCGCCACTGCCAAGGAAGAACGTCATCGTGGTGGCGCCCTTGGGCGGCCACGTTTCCGCCGACTGCCACTTGTTCAGGCCCATCGTGTAGTAGCGCACCTTGGGCATCGTGTCGAGCAGCGCGCTCGGCGCGCCCTTCAGGAACCTGTCGAAGAACGCGTACATGATTTCCTGGTAGGCAAGCCGTGCGTCGCCCATGTCGCGTTCGCCCACGATCGTGCGTTCCGTGGCGCGCGTGAACGCGCAGTGGCCCACCGGCGCGATGATCGCCCACTGCTGGTTGGCAGCGTCACCCTTCGCGGTGCGGCGCACGAGGTTGAACATCTCCAGGTTGGGGCCGACGGACACATCGTACCACGACATGAACCAGAGGCCCGGAATGTCGATGCGCATGTCGTCGTGGAAGAGGCCACCGCGGTACCACGCCGGATCGTTCGGCGCGCGCTTGATCATCGCGCCCCCGGTGGCGACGGGCATCGCGTCGGCGAAGATGCCAGCCGGGCCGTCAATCGCCTTGATGATGTCCTGGGCGGGCAGCGTCCAGAATGCCTTGGACCAGTCCACGGGCGGAAGCCGCTGCGCGAGATCGTACGCCCTGGATGCGCGGATGAGGTCGGCCTGCGACGTGTTCGGCGGGAACATCGGACGCACCTGGTTCTGCTGTCCGTAGAGCCAGCTCGTGAAGAGGAGCTGGACGGCGCCGCCGCGGTACCAGTTGCCCTGTTCGTAGTACGGCCCCACGCGGCCCACGCCAGCGCCAAAGCCCTGCATGTTGAATGCCGCGTAGCCGGGATTCCCCTGCGCGGCGACCGCGCCTTGCCACTCGGCGGTGGACGAACATCCCGTCGTGCCGATCTTGCCTGACGACCACGGGCGCGAACGGAGGTAGTCGAGTTCGTCCACGCCGTCCGTGAGCGGTGGGCCGAGGATGTCGTAGTTCCCCTCGGCGAAAAAGTGACCGCGCTCCTGCATGTCCACCCACGCGTATCCGCGCTTGATGGCCGTGAGCGCGTTCGTCATGTCGCGCGGCACGCCGTTCTGCACGTCCCAGAAATTGAAGTTGTACGGGGTGCGCACCCAGATGGCCGGATACTTCTTCGATGCGTCCTTCGGGTAGTAGATGTCGGCCGGGATGCGAACGCCGTCGCGCATGGGGATCATCACCTTGCGCTCGACCACGGCAAGTGACTGCAACTCGTTCTCGATCGCCCAGCGGCGGGCTTTCGCGCTGTCGGAAAGTCCGCTGCCTGGACCTTGGGCGCGGGAGCCGGCTGGGACGCTGACCGCCAGCGCGAACAGGAGAGAGATGGCACGACGCATTGCGAACTCCGTTGATGGGAGCGGCGTCGGCGGCGCTGGTGCGTGCCAGTTCGTTGGCAGGCGCATCAGGTCGCGCCGGTGCCGTGCTGCAGTCTCAGAGCGCCGTGTTCAGGCGTCAAGTGAACCAAACTGAGGGTTAGCTGCGTGTCGCCAACCGGCCCGCCGCCGCTGACCTACTTGGGCGCTGCCCAGCCGCGGAACAGGTTGCGCAGCCGCTCGCGCGACTCGGGGCCGAGATCGTTCGGCGTGATGCGACCAGCGGCAGCGATAGTCGCCCGCATCTGCTCGACGTAGCGACGGCACCCCTGACAGCGCGCGAGGTGTGCCTCGAACCGCGTGCGGTCAGCGTCGGATAGCGCGCCTTCCAGATAGTTCGTGATGATTTCCACGAGTTCCCGGCACGCAAGATCGGCCGTGTGGTCAGTCGTCATTGAAGTGCGCCTCCAGCCGGGCCCGGACTTTCGACCGGGCCCGATGCAGCAGTACCCGCTGATTGGTCTCGCTGATCCCCAGAACGTTACACACCTCGTCCGCGGACCATCCTTCCACGTCGCGAAGCGTCATCACTTCCCGCTGCGCAGGCGGCAATGCCGCCAGCGCTTCGCCCACGAGTTGCCGAGTTTCCGCAGCCAGTAATTCCGTGCCCGGGTCGGCACCCCACGCCCCAGGCGGTACGCGCCAGTGGCCGGGCGCCGCGGCGCCATCGCCGTGAAAGCGATCGACCGGAACCGCCGGATCGCCAAGCGCGCACTCGCGCGCCACGAGATCGGAGAACGCGACCATCCGCCGGTCGCGCGCACCGCGAGTCTTCGCGCGGTTCACGACCACCCGGGTCAGCCAGGTGCGGAGCGACGATCGCTCCTCGAACGCGTCGATCCCGTTCAGCAGCGCCAGCCACGTGTCCTGCGCCACTTCCTCGGCGGTCGCCGGGTCGCCGACGAACATCGCTGCAAGGCGGACGAGTGTTGCGTGGTGCCGGTCAACGAGCGCGGCGAATGCCGATTCCTCCCGACGCCGCAACGCTGCGACGATCGGGGCGTCCGCGGCGCCTCCGTCACTTCCGGCCACTTCGTTCGCCCGCATCCCCGACACACGGCCTCCGGTCAGCCTGCGCAAGACCAATTAATACGGAAGGCGCCGAATGCGTTCCCGTGGGCGGGGTGTAACGCCGGCCACCCCCTGCTGGACTGTACCGGAGTCCCAGACCTGGAGCTCCAGCGCCATGAGTCCCCTGTCCGAGCAATCGTACGAGCCAAGTGCGTCCGCCCCGCGGCGCTCCCGGCCGCAATCCCCGAAGGCGTCGTGGCCTGCGTCGGTCCGCGTGCTCGTGGTGGACGACGACACCTTCACCCGGACCGTGGTGGGCCGGATGGTGGCAGCGATGGGCCACCGCGTGGAGACCGCCGAGAGCGGTGAGCGCGCCCTCGAGCTCTTTCGCGCTGGGCTGTTCGACATCCTGATCAGCGACGTGAACCTCCCGGGCATGGACGGGATCGAGATGATCCGCCGCATGACGGCGTCTGATGCCGGCCTCGTGCCGGTGGTGATGACCACCCGCAGCGACCAGCAGACGGCCGTACGGGCGCTGGAAAGCGGCGTCCACAACTTCCTCCTGAAGCCGTTCGAGCAGGCGGCGCTTGCGGCACGGCTCGACGAGGCCCTGCACGAACGCGATCGCATCGTGGCGCGCCTGCGCGAGCGCGACCGGATGAACGACCAGTTGCGCCACGCCGACCAGCTGGCGCTCCTCGGACAACTCGCCCCGCGGATCGCGCACGAACTCAAGACGCCACTGCAGGTGATCACCGGGTTCGCCGAGCTGGCGCTCGACGACCTCGCCGCGGGCGATGTGCGGGAAGCGCGCGCATCCATCGAGGGGATCCAGGCCGCGGGACAGGAAATGGTGGGGCTCGTGCACCAGATCTTCCGGCTCGGGAAGCCCACCGAGAGCCGATGGGAGCCGCTCGACCTGGGCGCCGAACTCGACCGGACGCTCGGCACGCTCCACAACCTCGGCGTCACGAAGTACGTCACGCTCGACCGTCAGGTCGCCGACCGGCTGCCCCGCGTCAACGGTGATTCCGCCCAGATCGAGCAGTTGTTTCGCAATCTCGTCGTGAACGCCGTGCATGCGATGGCCCGCCAATCCGGCGCGACCCTCAGCGTGATCCTGCGTTCGGCACCCGGGAGCGGCGCTGTGGAAGCGGTCATCGCGGACACGGGGCCCGGGATTCCTCCCGACGCATTGCCGCGCCTCTTCGAGCCGTTCTACACGACCAAGGCCGAGGGCACAGGGCTCGGTCTTCCGATCGTGAAATCCATCGCCGAGCGCCACGGCGCCGAGCTCCGTGTGGACAGCGTGCCAGGAACCGGTACGCGGTTCACGATCACATTCCCGGCCGCCGCGGCCGATGGACAGCCCTCGTGACAATCGCCATTCCGCAGGATCAGCCCACCGCGCAGCACGACGATACGTTCTTTGCGACGCTGATCGCCAACAGTCGCGACGGGATCTCGTTGCTCGACGCCAACGGCAACATGCGCTACACGAGTTCCGCCATCCGGCATCTGACGGGATTCACTCCAGAGGAGTTGTACGGCAAGAGCTTCGAGCCGTACATCCACGCGGACGATGTGGCGCCGGTCCGCGCCACCCTTGCCGGCGCGATGGCGAACCCCGGACAGCCCGTGGTGTTCGTGACGCGCGTGCGACACCGCGACGGGTCGTGGCGGCTGTTTGAGTCAACGTCCACCGGCCTGCCCGACGGCGGCGTGGTGTCGAACTTCCGTGACATCACTGAGGAGACACGCATCCGCGAGGAACTCCGCGCGCTGAACGCGGAGCTCGAGGATCGCGTCGCGCGCAGGACGGCGGAGCTTCAGGCAGCGCTCGCCGAGAGTCGCCGGCTCGCGGCGATCATCGAAGCAACCAGTGACTATGTGGGAATCGCCGACCTTCAGGGGAACAGCGTGTACGTCAACGAGGCCGGTCGCCGGATGATCGGGCTGGATGACGAGGCATACGCCTCGTTCCGGAACGTCGCCGACTGCTATCCCGCCCGCGAACGTGGTGTGCTGATGGAGATGCTGCAGCACGCACTCGCGGGCGGCGTGTGGCAGGGCGAGGTCACCGTGCTGCGCAAGGATGGAACCGAACTTCCCGTGTCCGAGGCAACGTTCCCGCTGCGGGATGCCGACGGTCGCATCGAGTACCTCGGCACCGTGATCCGCGACGTGAGCCAGCAGAAGCGCGCAGAGGCCGAGTTGACGGCGGCCAAGGAAACGGCGGAGCGGGCGCTCGCGGAGAGCCGCCGCCTCGCGAGCATCATCGAGGCCACCACCGATCTCGTTGCCACGGCCGACATGCAGCTCGGCGTCACGTACATGAATCGGGCGGGACGCCACCTGATGGGTCTGGCCGACGACCAGCCGCTCGCTGGCTTCAACATGGCCACTGCCTATCCGCCTGAGGAGTTCCGCCGAATCACGGAATCGATCATTCCCGCCGCGCTTCAGGAGGGCCGGGACGCCACGCTGTTTGAGTCACGCATCCGCCCGCGGAGCGGACCGGACGTTCCGGTTTCGATTGTCGGGATCTTTCATCGCGGCCCGTCAGGCGCTCCGACCCATCTCTCGGCGGTGGTTCGCGACATGAGCGATCGGGTACGGATCGAGCAGGAACTGCAGCAGGCCAAGGAAGCCGCCGAAGCGGCGAGCAAGGCCAAGAGCACCTTCCTGGCGACTATGAGTCACGAGATTCGCACGCCGATGAACGCCGTGATCGGCATGACCGGGCTGCTGCTCAACACGTCGCTGACTGCCAAGCAGCGTGACTTCGTGGAGACGATCCGCACGGCCGGCGACGGGCTGCTGGCCGTGATCAACGACATCCTGGACTTCTCCAAGATCGAGGCCGGCAAGCTCGAGCTCGACCGGGCCCCGCTCGACCTGCGGTCGTGCATCGAGTCGTCGCTCGACCTGCTCGCGCCGCGCGCCGCCGAAAAACGGCTCGACCTCGGGTTCGTCAGCGCTCCGGACGTTCCGAGCGGCATCGTCGGCGACGTGACGCGGCTGCGGCAGGTACTCGTGAACCTCGTCGGCAACGCCATCAAGTTCACCCCGTCCGGCGAAGTCGTTGTCGAGGTGGCTCGTGAAGAAGCGGACCAGGGAACCGACGGGCGTCTGCACTTCATGGTGCGCGACACCGGCGTCGGCATTCCGCGGGACCGCATGGACCGGCTCTTCAAGTCGTTCACGCAGCTCGACGCCTCGACCACCCGGCTCTACGGCGGCACCGGGCTTGGCCTCGCCATCAGCCGACGCCTCGTCGAGATGATGGGCGGCGCAATCTGGGCCGAGAGCGCCGGGCCAGGTCAGGGCACGACGTTCCACTTCACGATCACCGCGCCGCCGGCCGATGTTCCCGTGCGTGCGCACCTGAGTCGTCCGCGGCCGGAGCTCCACAGCAAGCGACTCCTCGTCGTGGACGACCACGCAACGAACCGGCGGATCCTCCGGCTGCAGGCGGAGAGCTGGGGAATGTCCGTGCGCGAAGCCGACGCCCCCGGCGCGGCACTCGCGCTGCTCGAAGGCGGCGAGCCGTTCGATCTCGCCATCCTCGACATGCACATGCCCGAGATGAGCGGGCGCGAACTGGCCGACCGCATTTGCGCCGTGCGCCCCGCCCTGCCGATGGTGATGCTCACGTCGGTCGGGCGCGATGACGCGGCGGACGGTGCGGACAGCCGGTGTTTCGCGGCGTTCCTCTCCAAGCCGGTGAAGGCGTCGCAGTTGTACGACGTGTTGGTCGGCGTGCTCGCGGGTGACGATCGGCCGGCCCAGGTTCGCATCGCGCAGGCCCCGGCTTCGACCAGCGGGCTCGCGAGCCGGCTTCCGCTTCGCATCCTCCTCGTCGAGGACGTCGCAATCAACCAGAAGTTCGCGATCCAGGCGCTCGACGACATGGGCTACATGGCCGACGTGGCGGCAAACGGGCTCGAGGCGCTGGCCGCCGTGCAGCGCGTCCCCTACGACGTCGTCTTCATGGACGTGCAGATGCCCGAGATGGACGGCCTCGAGGCGACGCGCAGGATACGCGCCATGTGGGACGACCCCGCGGCCGCGCTTCCCACGCCCCGCCGCCCGTACATCATCGCAATGACCGCAAACGCGCTGCAGGGCGATCGCGAGATCTGCCTCGCCGCGGGAATGGATGACTACGTCAGCAAGCCGGTGTACCTGAACGAACTGCATGCCACGCTCGCGCGAGTGGGGCGTCGCTCGGGACTGCTCGCGGCCGACGCGCTGGACATCGGCGCGACGGGAATTGCGCTGGGCGCGCACCAACCCGACCGTGAGTTGCTCACCCTGTACGTCGCAGAAGCCGAGCGCATGCTGGGCGAGCTGGACGCTGCCGTGCGGAACGGTGACGCCAGGCTGACACGCACGGTGGCACACCAGCTGGCGGGAAGCAGCCGGTTTGCGCGAGCCGACGCCGTGGCGTCGCTTTGCAGCGAGCTGGAACGGATGGGCGCTTCGGCAACAACGCTGCCCGACGCAGCCTTGGATGCCTTGGCGGAGTTGCACCGCGCGTTCGCGGCCGCACGAGCCACGGTGCTCGCGCAGTCCACGGCGTGAGTGCGGCGACCGCTAGGCGGACCCGGCGGCGCTGAGCACTACCGGGGCATCCAGCACGGCACGCACCTTGTCCGTCAGCTCGCGGGTCGTGTACGGCTTGCCAAGCAGCTCCGCAG